>NZ_JAWCTQ010000039.1:0-74467 GCF_032423885.1 Streptomyces tamarix
CCGCGCGCCCCTTCGGCTCCACGAGCGGTCCAGGGGGGTGCCCTTCCCCTCCCGGCCCGCAGGGTCTTCCGGTCCTACAAGTGGTGCCCGACCGCCTTCCCGGCGCCCGACCGCCCCTCCTGCTCCTCCTGCCGGTCCGGGGCGCCCCGGTGCTCGCTCACCGTGCTTCGGAGGCGGAACGCGCCAAGAAGGCTTCGGCGCGCGGCTCGTGTTCCTTGGCCTCGTGCGGGTCCTCACCGTGGGCACGGGCGTGGGCGATGCCGTCGAGGGCGAGGGCCAGTTCGCGCCGCAGGCCGGCCTGCTGGGCGAGGCGGCGGGCCTGCTGGTGGTGGCCCTCCCCGCGCTCGTAGTCGCCGCGGTCGCGGTGGACGGCGCCGATGACGTTGTGGACGGCCGCCGTCAGGGCCGGGCGGCGGACCCGGCGCAGCAACTGGAGGGCGGCGTGCCCGGCGTGCAGGGCCTCGCGGTGGCGGCCCTGGCGGCGGTAGACGTCGGCGTACTGGGCGAGGATCGGCGCCTGGCCGTCCGGGGTCGTGGTGTGCCGGGCCAGTTCGGACGCCTCGGCGAGCCGGTCCAGGGCGGTGTCCAACTGGCCGGCGCCGGCGTACGCGGTGGCCTCGCCCAGCAGGCCCGTGAGTTCCCCGTACGCGTCGCCGCTCTGCCGGCTCTGGAGGACGACCAGGCGGCTGGTCTGGAGCGCCTCGGCGTGCCGGCCGAGAGCGGCCTGCGCCTCGCCGAGGGAGACCAGGACGGCGCTCTCCTCGTCGTGCGCGTCCGAGCGGCTCAGCTGCACCAGGGCCCGGTGCAGGGCGGCGATGGCGTTCTCGTACTGGCCGAGGGCGTTGTGGAAGGCGCCGATCCGGCCGAGGCAGAACGCCGCGCCGACCCGGTCCCCGGCCCGCTCGGCGAGGGACAACGCCTCCCGCGCGCACTCCAGGCCCTCCTTGACGCGCCCCAGGTGGCCGTAGGGCGCGGCCATGCCGGTGAGCGCGGCACCCTCCAGCGCGGGGTCGCCGAGGCGGCGCGCGGCGGCCGCGGCCTTGCGCAGGACGCCGAGCTCGTCCTCGATGTGGCCGCTCGTGTGCAGGTAGGGGGCGAGGGCCAGGGGCAGGCGGGCGACGTGGGAGTCGAGTCCGACCGCCTCGGCGTGGGCGAGGGCGGCGAGCAGGTTGGCCCGCTCCGCCTCGAACCAGCCGAGCGCGTCGGCCGCGTCCCGCAGGGGCGGGACGGCGGCGGGGGCGTGCGGCGGATCCGCCGGGCGGGGCCGCTCCCGGGCAGGCCGTTCGTGGTGGGGCCGTTCCCGGTGGGGCCCGAGCAGGCCGGCGGCCTCGTCGGCGACCCTCAGGTAATGGTCGAGGAGCCGCTGTTGCGTGTCGCGGGTGGTGTGCGGCTGGTGGGCCGCGGCCTCCCGGGCGAGGGCGCGGACCAGGCTGTGGAAGGTGTAGCGGCCGGGGGTGTGCTGGACGAGGAGCCGCGCGTCGAGCAGGTCCTCCAGCAGGGCCTCGGCCGCGTGCGGGGTGAGCCCGGCGAGGGCGGCGACGGCGTACCGGTCGAAGTCCGTGCCCGGGTGCGCGCCCAGCAGCCGGAACAGCTCCTGGTGGCGGGGTGACACGACCGCGTACGACAGGTGGAGCGCGCTGCGGACGCTGCGGTGCTCGACGGTCAGCTCGTCGAGGCGCAGGGATTCCTCGCGGAGCCGCCCGGCCAGGTACGCGAGGGACCAGTGGGGCCGGTTGGTGAGGCGGGACGCGACGATGCGCAGGGCCAGCGGCAGACGGCCGCACAGGGCGACGAGTTCGGCGGCGGCCTCCTGCTCGGCGGCGACCCGCCGGTGGCTCAGGACCTGGGAGAGGAGCGCCAGCCCGTCGGCGGGGGAGGGCAGCGGCAGGGGGAGCGGCACGGCGCCGTCCAGCCCGGCGAGGCGGGGGCGGCTCGTGACGAGGACCAGGCAGCCCGGCCCGGCGGGGATGAGCGGGCGTACCTGGTCCGAGGCGACGACGTTGTCGAAGAGGAGCAGCATGCGGCGGTCGGCGGTCGTGCCGCGCCATAAGCTCTCGCGGTCGGCCGGGTCGTCGGGGATGAGGTCGGCGGGCACGCCGACGGCCCGCAGCAGCGTGCCGAGCGCGTCGCGCGGTTCGACGGGTTCGCAGTGCGGGCTGAAGCCGTGCAGGTCGAGGAAGACCTGGCCGTCCGGGTAGCGGTCGGCGACGCGGTGCGCGGCGTGCACGGCGAGGGCGGTCTTCCCGCTGCCGGCCATCCCGTCGACGGTGATGATCCGTACCGCCTGGTGGGGGGCGGGAGCGTCGGCGGGGTCGCCGGGGGCGGGCGGGACGTGGGCGAGGAGCTGCTCCAGCTCGGCCTCGCGGCCGGTGAAGTCGGGCAGGTCGTGCGGGAGGGAGCGGGGCGGCGGCGCCGGGGCGGGCGGGGCGGCGGGCCGGTCGCGGCGGGCGGCGGGAGGCGTGTCGAGGCCCGGTTCGTTGCGCAGGATCTGCTGGTAGCGGTAGTTGACGGCGCTGCTGGGGTCGATGCCCAACTGCTCGGCGAGCAGGTTGCGCAGGTCGTGGTAGACGCGCAGCGCGTCGGCCTGCCGGCCCACCCGGTACAGGGCGACCATCAGCAGGGCGCTCAGGGACTCGCGCAGCGGGTGCTCGGCGACGAGCGGCATCAGCTCGCTGACGGCGTCGTGGGCCCGGCCCTGCTCCAGGCGGAGCTCCAGGAGCCGTTCGCGGGCGCCGAGGTAGCGGTCCTCCAGGGCCGCCGCGGCGGAGGTGAGGACGGGGCTGCGGCTGTCGGGGAGGACCCGGCCGCGGTACAGGGCGAGGGCGGCCTCCAGGGCGGCGACCTCGCCGTCGACGGTGGCGTGGCGGCGGGCCTCGTCGAGGGCCTTGTCGAAGCGGAGGAGGTCGAGTTGGTCCTCATCGACGACGATCCGGTATCCCGGCCCGTCGGTGAGGATCATTTCCTGCGCGTGAGGAATGCGTGAACGGAGATCGGCAACGATCTTTCGAATCTGGTGTTCCGCCGTCGCGGGCGGGACGCGTTCCCACACCGCTTCCACCAGATGGGAAATCGGCACGAGCCGATTGGCCTCCAGTAGCAGTGCGGCGAGTACCGCGCGGGCACGTGGGCCACCCAGCGGGAGCTGCTGCTCTCCGACCGAAACCACCAACGTGCCCAGAATGCTGAACCGGACAGCGCTCCCCCGTGAGGCCATCATGGAAACTCACTCTATGGGATGAACGCAGAGGTAGCGTCAGTCATTTAGGACAGTTCTTTGATCAATTCCGGTCAGTATCGAACGAGTTGATGTTCAAACAGATCCAACTTGACACGTCGACCAGTGGCCAAGAATACTCGCTCACTGTTGGTGACCTGTACGCGTTGACGGTTCACAACCGACCCCGCTGATCAAGCGGTTGGTCCCCCGGAGACGCCACCGACGGCCCGCCCGAAAGGCCGGCCCGCCGCACCCCGCGTACCACCGCCCCTTCTCCACCTCCGACCCGTACCCCCGCCGCCCGAGGCTCCGACGCGCCCGGGCGTGCGTCCGCGTGCCCGCGCCCGGCCGGACCGAGCGTGCAGCGTTCCGCGAACCACCGCTCGCCCCCCGGGAGCGGTCTGCCCATCAGGAAGGAAGCACCACGCCATGCCGCGTTCCGAACCGCTGCCCCTCTACGGCAAGGAGTACAAGACCGACCCGTACCCGCTGTACCGGAAGCTACGCGAGGAGGGCCCCGTCCACGCGGTCAACTTCCCCAGCGGAGTCAACGCGTGGCTGGTCACGGGCTACGAGGCGGCGCAGAGCGCCCTCACCGACGACCGTCTCGGCAAGAACCACGACCTCGGCAACAGCGCCTGGCGCGAGCGCGCGGCGATCATGCCCGAGCCGCAGCACTCCCAGCTCCAGGTCCACCTGCTGCACCAGGACCCGCCGAAGCACACCGTGATGCGGAAGCTGGTCACCGAGGCGTTCACCCCCCGCAACGTCGAGCGGAAGCGCGCCCGCTTCGAGGAGATCGCCACCGAGCTCCTCGACGCCGCCCTCGGCGCGGCCGGCACCGACGCCGCCGACGCCACCGGGAGCGGGGTGGTCGACGTGGTCGGCGCCTTCGCCGCGCACTTCCCGTTCCGCGTCCTCGCCGAGGTCATCGGCCTGCCCGACCCGATCGCCGCCCGCTTCGACCGCGACTGGGGCAAGGTCGTCCAGCCCGTCGGCCCCGCCGACCCGCAGCGCCCGGTGTACGAGGGGCGCCTGCGCGGCCTGCAGAACTACATCGCCGAGGTCGTCGAGCACAAGCGCACCCACCCCGAGGACGACCTGCTCACCAAGCTCGTCCGCGCCTGCGAGGCCGGCCAGATCACCAAGGAGGAGCAGGACTCCATCGTCTTCCAGCTCCTCGTCGCCGGCCAGGAGCCCGTCACCAACCAGATCACCACCGCCCTCATCGCCCTCCTGCGCCACCCCGCCGAACTGCGCCGGCTCCAGGAGGCCGTCAGCGGCGACATGAGCGACGCCGACCAGGCGCTGCTCGCCCGCGCCGTCGAGGAACTCCTGCGCTACGACAGCGCCTTCGAGCTCACCACCTGGCGGTTCTTCGCCGAGGACTCCGAACTCTTCGGCACCACCGTCCCGGCCGGGGACTCGGTCATCGTGTCGCTGTGCGCCGCCAACCGCGACCCCGAGCGGTTCCCCGACGCCGACACCCTCGACCTCGACCGCTCGCCCAACCCGCACATGGCGTTCGGGCACGGAATCCACTTCTGCCCCGGCGCCGCCCTCGCCCGTGCCGAACTCCAGATCGCCGTCCGGGCGCTGCTCACCCGGCTGCCCCAGATCCGCCTCGCCGTCCCGGACGAGGACCTGGTCTGGGTGGGCGCCGTCCTCGCGCGCGGCGTCAACGAACTGCCCGTCGCCTACGGCCCCTCGGACGACGCCCCGCGCGGCGGCTGCCCCGTACGGCACTGACGGCCGTACCGCGCGAACCGTGCCCGGCGGAACCCGCCGGGCCGTCTTCCCCCGGACCACTCCTCCCGCACCACGACTCACGGAAGCGAGCCGATCACCCATGCCCGAGTCCGCCACCACCGCCCTGACGCCCGAGGTCGAGCGCATCAGCAAGGAGATCGTGCGGCTCCTCCTCCCGCACCGACGCACCGTGGAGCCCGACACCCATCTCGACACCCCCGACGACTTCCCCGAGCAGCTCAGTCAGATAGCCGACTTCGTCGCCAAGAACGAGCGGGTCATCTTCAGCCTGCCGGGCTTCCCGTGCAAGTCGCCCAACACGGACAAGGTCTTCGGCCACCTCCCGGACCAGGGCGAGCGGCTCGCCCTGCGCTTCCTCGACTCGCTGTGCGCCGACATCGAGAAGGTCTACGAGCCCGGCGCGAAGGTCCTGATCTGCTCCGACGGCCACATCTTCGGCGACGTCATCCGCGTGCCCGACGAGCACATCGACGCGTACAACGACGCGGTGCTCGACATGATCCACGCCGAGGGCCTCGCCGACCACCTCGACACCTTCGACCTGCGCGACGTGTACGGCCCCGACCTGACGTACGACGAGAAGCGCAAGAAGGCCGCCGAGACCCTCGGCCCGACCCTGGAGGAACTGCGCGCCGAGGTGCGCGAGGACGAGGCGTCCCTGCGCATGTACCGCGGCATCACCCGCTTCCTCGTCGAGGACACCGCCGGCTGGGAGGGCTCCCGCTCCGCCCTGCAGCGCGACTGCCGCCGCCGCGCGTACGAGGTCATCCTCCGCAGCCGCGCCTGGAGCGAGCTGATCGCCGAGAGCTATCCGCGCAACGTCCGGCTCTCCATCCACCCGCAGAACCGCGGCTCGGTCAAGTTCGGCATCCGCCTCCTCGGCGCCGCCGACGCGTGGACCACGCCGTGGCACGCCGTCCTGCTGCACCACACGGACGGCACCTGGGAGCTGATGCACCGCCGGGACGCCGAGAAGCTCGGCCGGGAGGTCCACCAGGACGGCCGGCCCAGCCACTTCGAGGCGATCGGTGACGGCAGCGGCGCGGGCACCGACACCGACGTCGAGACCGGCACCCCCTCCGCCGCGGCGGCCTGACGCGTCACCGCGGCCCGGCCGGCGTGACCCGTGCGTCACGCCGGCCGGGCCGCGCGCCCGAGACGTCGTACGGAAAGGAGTACCGCTCATGCCCGTGGCCGCCTCGGTGGTCGAGCCCCTCCCCAGCCACGCCCTGATGGTGCTGCTGCTCCAGGTGGGCGTGCTGCTGCTGTTCGCGCTGCTCCTCGGGCGCCTCGCCGAGCGCCTCGGCATGCCCGCGGTCGTCGGGGAGCTGACGGCCGGGGTGCTCCTCGGTCCGTCCCTGCTGTTCCACGTGGCCCCCGGCGTCGGGAACTGGCTGTTCCCGCAGAGCACCGAGCACATGCACCTCCTCGACGCGGTCGGCCAGTTCGGCGTCATCCTCCTCGTCGGCTTCAGCGGCATCCACCTGGACCTCAAGCTCGTCCGCAGACAGGGGGCCCGTGCGGCCGGGGTGGGCGCCGCGGGGCTGCTCGTCCCCCTCGTCCTCGGCGCGGGGCTCGGCTTCCTGCTCCCCGCCCAGCTGCGCGCCCCGGGCGCCGACCACACCGTCTTCGCGCTCTTCGTCGGCGTCGTGATGTGCGTCAGCGCCATCCCCGTCATCGCCCGCACGCTCATCGACATGAAGCTCATCCACCGGGACGTCGGCCAGATGATCCTGGTGGCGGTCACCATCGACGACGCCGTCGGCTGGATCCTGCTGTCCCTGATCGCCGCCATGGCCACCACCGGCCTCTACGCCGGGGAGGTCCTCACCACGCTCGGCGAGGTCGGCCTGCTCGTCCTCGCCACCGCGACCGTGGGCCGGTACCTCGTCGGCGCCGCGATGCGCGCCTCCGCCCGCGCCGACGTGCCCGGCCTGCCCGTCGTCACCGCCGTCGTCCTGATGATGCTGTCCGCCGCGGGCACCCACGCCCTCGGCCTGGAGGCCGCCCTCGGCGCCTTCCTGTGCGGCATCCTCATCGGCGGGACCGAGCAGTTCGACACGGTGTCCCTCGCCCCCCTCAACACGACGGTCATGTCCGTCCTCGCGCCGCTGTTCTTCGCGACCGCGGGACTGCGCATGGACCTCACGTCGCTCGTCGACCCCGAGGTCGCCCTGTGGGGGTTCGCGGTGTTCGCCGTCGCCGTCGTCGGCAAGTTCCTCGGCGCCTTCCTCGGCGGGCTCACCACCCGCATGAACCGCTGGGAGTCGCTCGCCCTCGGCGCCGGGATCAACGCCCGCGGCGTCATCGAGGTGATCATCGCCCTGATCGGCGTCCGGCTGGGCCTGCTCACCGTGGAGATGTACTCGATCGTCGTCCTCGTCGCCGTCCTCACCTCCCTGATGGCGCCCCCTCTGCTGCGCCTGGCCATGAACCGCGTCGAGCAGACCGCGGAGGAGGAGCTGCGCGGCCACCGCTTCCTGGCGCAGACGCGGCCCGCCCAGGCGGCCCCGGCGCCCAGCACCACCGCCGACCCGTGACCGGGCCGGGTCCGTGACCGGGCCGGGTCCGTGGCTGGGGCGGGCCCGTGGTCGGGTCTGTGGCTGGGCCGGATTCGTGACCGGGCCTGGCCCGTGGCTGGGGCGGGTCCGTGGCTGGGTCCGTGATCGAGCCTGGTCCGCGACCGGGCCGGGTTCGTGATCGTCGCGGCACCGGAAGGGGGCGGAGGCCGGAGGGAGCCGTCCTGGTCGGCGGCGGCACCCGTCCGCACCCCGTCGCCCCGAACGTCCCCGAGGGGCCGCCGGCCCGCGGCGGGCCGACGACCTCCCACCCGCCGCCCGCGCCCGCGCCGGACGGCACCACCGGGAGCCGGGGCGCCGCCGCGCCGCCGCGCCGGGTGAGGCGGCCGGGCCTCCAGCGCCTCCCGGACGGCGGCTCCGCCCCGGCCCCGCGCCGTACGGGGCAAACCGCGCGGTACGGCGTCGGAGGGACCGGCCCCGAGGGGCGCCCCGTCCGGAGGGGAAACCCACCGGATCCCACTCCGCCCCCGATCGCCCCCGGCCCGTACGCCCCCTGTCCGTACGCCTTCGGCCCGGTCGCCCCGGGCCCGTGCGTCCTCGGCACCCCGACCCGCGACGGCGACCGGGCCGACCCGCCGGCCGCCCACGCCCGGCCCGCTCCCGTCCGCGGCGACGGGGGTCACTGCCCGGCCACGACACGGCCGCCCACCCCGCCGCCGAACCGCCCGCCGCCCGACCCGTCGACGGCGGCACCGACCCCACCCCGCCGCCGAGCCGCCCACCGCCCGCGCCGCGACGGCGAGGCAGAAGCCCACGAGGCCCGCTGCACCGCGCCCGCCGCCGTCCGTCCGCGGCCCGTACGCGAACCCCGTTTCCGCCCGGCTCCCCGACCCCGGCCGGGAGCCCGGGCCGCCGCCCGTCACCGGAAGCACCGGCGGGATGTCCCCGCCGCCCGTGCGCCCGGCACCGCCCGAAGACCTCCAGGACCGCGTCGTCGGCACCCCGTGCGACGTGACCGCCGGACCGTGACCGCCACCTCCACCGGAAGGGAGTGAGCACCGTGCAGGCAGAGAGCCCGGGCACCGGGGGCGCGTTCGCGTCCACGCCGCCCGTCCCCCGCGACCACCGCGGGCCGTTCACCTCGCCGTACCAGGACGTCCCGCTCACCGGCGCCCGCGGCGGGCCCCCGTCCCCCGTCCGCGCCACCAGCCACCGCCCCGCGGTGCGCGGAGTGCCGTACGGCCCCCACCGCCCGGCCGCGCCGCCCGGCCGCGCCGAGACCGTCCACTGCCACCACCCCCGCCGCCGCGTCCACGGCCACCGCGTCGACCCGCGCGCCGGGTTCCCCGCGTTCGGCCGCCGCGGGGCCGCCGAGCCGGGCGGCAAGCCGGGTGCCGAGCCGGACGGCGGCACCCGCCGGGCCCTGCCCGCCCCCGGCGGCCACGGCCTCACCCGGTCCGGGCGGGACGCCGCCGCCCCGGCCCCCACCGGGACGCGCGGGCGGGGCCCGCTGCCCGAGTACGGCACCTGCCGGAAGACGGAGGAGGCACTGTGGCAGTGAACCCGCCCCGGATCGCGCTCCTCGGCGCCACCGGCTTCATCGGCTCCGCCGTGCTCCGCGAACTCGCCGCCCGGCCCGTGCGGGTACGCGCCGTGTCCCGCCGTCCCGCCCCCGTGCCCCCCGGCGCCCGCGCCGACATCGAGGTGCGCGCCGCCGACCTCACCGAACCCGGAGAGATGGCCGCCGCCGTCGCCGACGCGGACGTCGTCGTCCTCGCCGCCCTCCACAGCGCCGCCCCCGCCGCCCGGCTCGCCGGGGACGGCGACACCGCCGCCGAACGCGTCGACGTCGGCCTCGCCCGCGACCTCGTCGCCGCCCTCGCCGCCCGCGCCTCCGGCCCCCTGCCGAAGGTCGTCTTCACCGGCGCCGTCTCCCAGGCGGGACCCACCGGCAAGGACGTGCTCGACGGCACCGAGGACGACCGCCCGGCCGGTGCCCACGACCGGCAGAGGCTCGCCGCCGAACGCGCCCTCCTCGACGCGACCGCCCGCGGCGTCCTGTGCGGCACGTCCCTGCGGCTGCCCACCGTCTTCGGGTACGGCCCCGGGTCCACCGCCCACGACCGGGGCGTCGTCTCCGCCATGACCCGCCGCGCCCTCGCCGGCGACCCCATCACCCTGTGGTACGACGACTCCGTCCGCCGCGACCTGCTGTACATCGACGACCTGGCGCGCGCCGTCGTCGCCGGCGTCGACCACGCCGAGGCCCTCGCCGGCCGCCACTGGCTCCTCGGCACCGGCGAGGGCCGCCCCCTGGGCCCGGTCCTCCAGCAGGTCGCCGTCCTCGTCTCGCACCGCACCGGCAAGCCGCCCGTGCCGGTCGTGTCCGCCCCGCCGCCCGCGCACGCCGAGCCCGGCGACCTCGTCAGCGTCACCGTCGACGCGTCCGCGTTCCGCGCCGTCACCGGCTGGGCGCCCGCCACCCCGTTCCCCGAGGCGCTGCGCCGCACCGTCGACCACCTGGCCGACGAGGCGGAACGCGCGAACCGGGCCCGGGGGGAGCGGGTCGCGGGGGGCGCGGCGTGACCGCCGCCGCGCTGCCGCGGCCCCGTGCCGCGCGGCCCGCCCGGCCGGTCGCCGCGGCCGGCCATGGCCCCCACCCCCGTACCGGGAGTGTCCCCGCCCACCGGCGGGTGTCCGCCGGACGGCCCGACTCCCCGACGGCGCGCGGACACCGCGCCGGAGTCCGGGCGCGCACGCTCCCGGCCCGCCCCGCCCCGGGCGCCGTGCGCCTCCGGGGACCGGGGGCCCCACCTCTCCACCCACCATCGAGAACAGGAGGACCCATGCCCCCCACACCCCCGCCCCGAGCGGCCGTGCGCGTCGCGCTGGACGCCGGTGGCCTGACGCTCTCCGGCCTGCTCGCCGAGCCGGCGGACGAGCCGAGGGGAACGGTCTTCGCGCTGCACGGCGGGGGGATGTCCGCGGGCTACTTCGACGGCAGGGCGCACCCGAGCGTGTCCCTGCTGGCCCTCGGGGCACGCCTCGGCTTCACCGTGCTGGCCGTCGACCGCCCCGGCTACGGGGCGTCCGCGCCCCACCTGCCGGACGGCGCGGACCGCGTCGAACAAGCGGACCTGATCCGGGCGGCGTTCGCCGACTTCGCCGCCCGGCACGCGCTCGGCGACGGCGTGCTCCTCCTCGGGCACTCGTTCGGCGGGCAGGTCGCGCTGACGGCGGCCGCACGGGGCTTCCACGAGCGGCTCGTCGGCCTGGACCTCTCCGGGTGCGGCCACCGCTACGCCTCCGGCCCCACCCCGGAGGGCTGCCCCGTGGACGGCCCGCGGGACCCGCGCTCGACGTGGGGGCCGCCCAGCCTCTACCCGCCCGGCACGCTCGCCGCGGGCGTCGACCTGATGTGCGACCCGCCCGCCGTCGAGGCGGCCGAGGCGGCCCGCTGGCCCCGCGACTTCCCGGCCGTGGCGGCGCGGACGACGGTGCCGGTGCGGCTGACGTTCGCCGAACACGAGGCGTGCTGGCGCCACGACGCGGAGGCCCTGGCGGAACTGACCGCCCACTTCACCGCGGCGGAACGCGTCCAGGTGGCGCGGCAGCCGGCCGCGGGGCACCGCATCAGCCTGGGGTGGGCGGCGGCGGCCTACCACCGCCGCGCCCTCACCTTCTTCGAGGACCTCCTGGCCCGCGTCCCCCGGCCGGTCCCGTCCGGCATGGACGGCTACCCCGCCGGGAGGCACCCCTGGGCGACGGCCACGGGGGAGGAACGCGAGGGCACGGCGGGGGCACGCGTCCCGTACGGGGCGAGGCTCGCCCTGTAGGTCAGCGGGCGGCCCACTCCGTGTGGCGGACCACCAGGGCCTCCACGGTGACGGGGCCGCTCTGCTCGAAGCGCAGGGTGAACGGGATCCGCTGGCCCAGCTCCACCGGGGCCCGCAGCTCCACCATCACGTCCGTGCCGTACGGCGTCATCTCCAGCGTGCCCCGCGCCGGCACCTCCACGGAGGCGATCATCTGCATCCGGGCCGCCGCCTCGCCCGCGTCCGCGTCCCGGGACAGCATCGCCTCGCTGATCGCCGGGGAGGTCACGGACGTCAGCCGGTCGTCGGCGTTGCCGGAGTTCACCACGGTGAAGACGACCGCCGTCCTCTCCCGCCCCGGGAACGGCTGGAGGAGCCGCGCGTGGGTGACCTCCAGCTCCGCCGGGGAGCCCGCCGCGCCCGCCGCCGTCCAGGCGGTGAGCCCGCCGAGTGCGAGCGCGCTCGCCACGACGGCGGACAGCGCGGGCACGACCCGCTCGACCCGGTCCCGCAGGGCCCTCATGCGCGTGCCTCCGAAACGCGGCGGCGCGCGTTCCCCGACGGGCGCCTCGGCTGCCAGCCGCGCAGCCGCAGGCTGTTGGTGACGACGATGACGGAGCTCACCGACATGGCGGCCGACGCCACCATCGGGTTGAGCCAGCCGGTCGCCGCCAGCGGGATGGTGACGACGTTGTACCCGAAGGCCCACACCAGGTTCATCCGGATCGTGCCGAGCGTGCGGCGGGCCAGCATCACGGAGTCCGCGACGGCCTCGATGTCCTCCCGGACCAGCGTCACGTCCGCCGCGCCGATCGCCGCGTCCGTACCGCCGCCCATGGCGATGCCCAGGTCCGCGCCGGCCAGGGCGACCGTGTCGTTGACGCCGTCGCCGATGACGGCGACCCGGCGGCCCTCCGCCTTCAACCCGGCGACCAGCGCCGCCTTGTCCTCGGGCGTGCAGCGGGCGTGGACGTCCGCCTCCGGGATGCCGAGCTCCGCCGCGACGGCGCGGGCGGTGGCGTCCCGGTCACCGGTGGCCAGGACGGGCCGCAGGCCCAGCCTGCGCATCCGCTCCACGGCCCGGTACGCGCCCGGCCGCAGCGTGTCGCCCAGCGCGATCACGGCCTGCGTCGTGCCGTCCACCTTGACGAGGACCGGCGTGTGCGCGGCCTCCTCGGCGGCGGTGAGCGCCCCGGCCAGCGGCTCGGGCAGCACCTCGTCGCCGGGCGCGCACACCTCGACGCGCCGCCCGTCGACCCGGCCGGCGACACCGACCCCGGTCGTGGAGGCGAAGTCGTCGACCCGCGGCAGGGCGTCCTCGCCGAGCGTCCGGCGGGCGTACGCGACGACGGCCCGGCCCAGCGGGTGGTCGGAGCCCTGCTCCACGGCGCCGGCGAGCCGCAGCACCTCGCGCCGCTCGTCGTCGCGGTGCGCCCCGCTCAGCGGGGTGACGCCGGTGACCTTCAGCTTGCCCGTCGTCAGCGTGCCGGTCTTGTCGAGGACGACCGTGTCGACGTTGCGCAGGGTCTCCAGGGCGCGCGGTCCGCTGACGAGGATGCCCAACTGGGCGCCGCGCCCGGTGGCGGCGAGGAGCGCCGTCGGCGTGGCGAGGCCCAGCGCGCACGGGCAGGCGACGACCAGTACGGCCACGGCGACCGTCACTGCGACCTGCGCGTCGGCCCCGGCGCCCAGCCAGAAGCCCAGCACCGTCACCGCCAACGCCAGCACGACCGGCACGAACACCCCGGCGACCTGGTCGGCGACGCGCTGCGCCCTGGCCTTGCCGGCGAGCGCGTTCGTCACCAGCCTGGTGATGCGGGCCAGTTGCGTGTCCTCGCCGACCGCCGTCGCCCGGACGAGCAGCAGCCCGCCCGCGTTGACGGCGGCACCGACGGCGGGGGAGCCGGGGCCCACCTCGACGGGGTCGCTCTCGCCGGTCACCAGCGACAGGTCGAGCGCCGAGCTGCCCTCGACGACCACGCCGTCCGTGGCGACCTTCTCCCCGGGCCGTACGACGAAGACCTGGCCGACGCGGAGCTGGTCCACCGGGACGCGCCGCTCGCGCCCCGACTTCTCGCAGCGCACCGCCACGTCCTTCGCGGCCAGCTCGGCCAGAGACCGCAGCGCGGCGCCCGTGCCGCGCTTGGCGCGCGCCTCCAGGTACCGCCCGGTCAGCACGAACATCGGTACGGCGACGGCCGCCTCCAGGTAGACGTGCGCGACGTCCGCCGACGGGGAGGGCAGCAGGCTGAACGGCATCGTCATGCCCGGCACGCCGGCGCCGCCGAGGAACAGCGCGTACGTCGACCAGGCGAACGCCGCGATCGTGCCGAGGGAGACCAGCGTGTCCATCGTGGACGCCGCGTGCCGCAGCCCCCGCACCGCCTTCACGTGACACGGCCAGGTGCTCCAGAAGACGACGGGCGCGGTCAGCGCGAAGCACAGCCACTGCCAGTTGCTGAACTGCAGAGAGGGGATCATGGAGAGGGCCAGGACGGGCACGGAGAGCGCGACGGTCACCCACATCCGCTGCCGCTGCGCGGCCTCCTCGGCGGCGGCCTCCTGGTCGCGGCGCTCCTGCCGGGCGGCCTCCGACTCCTCCTCGGCCTTCGGCGGGGCCGGCGGCTCGGCGGTGAAGCCGGAGCGCTCGACGGCGGCGACGAGGTCGGGGACGGTGTACGTCGGCGGGTGCGTGACCCGGGCGGTGTGGGTGGCGAGGTTGACCGACGCCACCACGCCCTCCAGCTTCGCGAGCCCCTTCTCGACGCGGGCGACGCACGCCCCGCACGTCATGCCGCCGATGGCGAGGTCGGTGGTGACCGTGGCGGAGGCCACGGGTCCGGGCGCGGTCATCGGCTCATCTCCTCCATGTCCATGCCACCCATGTCCATCCCGCCGCCCCCGCCGGTCGTCTCGGCGGGGCGGCTGTCTCCGGGGTGGAGGCCGGGGGCGACGGGCCCGGCGAGCGTTCCGACGGCGTACGACACCGCGAGCAGGGCCACGAGCAGCGCCAGGAACCCGCTCAGGCCCAGCAGCGGCCCGCGCGTCGCGGCGCTCGGGCGGTCGGGCGCGGCCTGTCCGGGCCGAGCATCCTTCATGATGTTCCGCTCCTGAAACAAGCGCCCGTCAGCCACGACTCCCGGTACGGGGGATGGCCCGGACACGCGGCTGACGGGCCGACAAGGGACGGGCCGCCGGAGGGAGGTGATGATTTCCCGCGGCCCGGACTCTCATGCTGGCACGAAAAGCCACGGAATCCACCCGTCACGGCGGGGACACCACACGTGAGCATTCTCCCGTTCCGCGCCGGGAACCCGTGCGGGCCGCGGGCCGACTACTTGGAGAAAGTCTCCGCCGTTTTTCCGGCCAACTGTCTCCGAAGGACGCCGGTTTCCGGCCGCCGTGTCCCGAAAAGCCGGGGAACTCGCCACCTGCCACCTGCGACTATGAGGATGGAACCCGCCGTACGGCGGACACGAAAGGAACGGGCAATGCCGCACGACGAACAGGGTGTCGCACCAGGGTCGGAGAAGCAGGGCAAGCCGGAGAACCCGTTAACGGGTGGCCGCAGTCCGTGGATCCTGGTCGCCATCGCGGGTGCCCTGTCGTTCACGGCAATGCTCGATATGAACGTCGTCAATATCGCGCTGGCCACCATATCCACCGACCTGGACGTCTCCCCGTCGATGGCGCAGTGGGCGGTCCTCGGCTACCAGCTCGCCGTCGTGTCCCTGTTGCTGCCCGCCGGCCGTTGGCTGGACGGCGGCCGGGGTGGCGGGGGCGGCGGTGTGGGGCTGCGTTCGGCGCTGCTGCTGGCGATATCCGGTTTTTCGCTGTGCGGGCTGCTCGCCGCGCTCGCCCCGTGGATGGCCTGGCTCGCCGTCGCCCGGATCGCCCAGGGCACCTTCGGCGCCCTCCTGTTCGTCCTCATGCCCGTTCTGGTGATGCGCGCCGTGCCGCCGTCGCTGCGCGGGCGCGCGATGAGCGTGCCCGCGACGCTCGGCCCGCTGGGCGCCGTCACCGGGCCCGCCGTCGGCGGTGTCCTGCTGGACGCGTTCGGCTGGCGGGCGGTCCTGCTCGTCAAGCTGCCCGTCTGCCTGGTCGCCCTGTTCGTCGTGGCCCGCGTCCTGCCCCGGCGCGGCGGGCTCGTCGCGCCGGGCCGGCAGCCCCTGGCGGACGCCGCGCTCGTCGGCGGCGCCGTCGCCGCGCTGCTCCTCGGCCTCACCCTGGCACCCGAGGTGCCCGCCTGGCTGCTGCTGGGCCTCGCCGCCGTACCGCCCCTCGTGTGGTGGTCGCGCCGCCCCGCCGCCCGCCCGGTCCTCGACGTGGTCCGCGCGTCGGGGGTGGCCGGGGTGTACGGCGCGGTGTTCGCGCTGGCCGCCGGGTTCGCGGCCATGCACTACGTGGTCGCCCTGCGGCTGCAGAGCGACAGTGGCCTCTCCGCGACCGCGACCGGCCTCACCGTCCTCGCGTTCCCGCTGGCCATGGGCTTGATGGGGCCGCTCGGCGGGCGTCTCGCCGACCGGTACGGGCCGCGCCCCACCGCCATCACCGGCGCCTGTGTGACCGCTGTCGGCCTCACCCTGCTCGCCCTGAACGGCGACCACTGGACGCAGGCCGACGTCGCCTGGCGGCTCGCCCTCGCCGGTGCCGGCATGGGCCTGTACGGCGGGCCGACGCAGACGCTCGTGATGACGGCCGCGCCGCCCCGTGCCGTGGGTGTCGCCGGGTCGCTGGTACAGCTCTCCCGGAGCCTCGGCTTCGCGATGGGCCCGGCGCTGGCCGGTGCCGCGTGGGGCCTGGCGGGCGGCGCGGACGGCGCCCGGTACGGACTGGTGATCTCCGCGAGCGCCGCCTGGCTGTGCGTCCTGCTCCTCGTCACGCGCCGCCGCACCCGTCCCGGCCCCCCGCCCGAGACCCCGGCCGGGACCCCGACCCCGGCGCAGGAACCGGCGACACGCTGATCCCGACCCCCGCCCACGCCCCCTCACGGGACCGAAGGGACGCACGGGCCGGGAGGGGGGAGGACGCCTCCATGTGCCGCGCGTAGGGCCGGAGGGGCACGGGGGCGCCGGAAGGGCGGCCGCGCGCGACTCGTGGGACCCGAAGACCCTGCGGGCCGGGAGGGGGAGGGTACCCCCCTGGGCCGTACAGGGCCGGAGGGGCGCGCGGGCGCCGGAAGGATGGCCGCGCGCGACTCGTGGGACCCGAAGACCCTGCGGGCCGGGAGGGGAAGGGTGCCCCGTGGGCCGCTCGTGGAGCCGAAGGGGCGCGCGGGTGTCGGGAGGGCGATCACGCGCAGGCGCGGAGCGCTGAGCATGTTCGCCCTCCCGACACCCGCTCAAAGCGCCCCGGAGGCGGAACGAGCCCAAAAAAGGGTGCGCGCCCCGGAGGCGGAACGAGCCTAGAAAACCCGCGCGTACCGTCCGGGGGAGAGGATGCCGTCCGGGTCCAGGGCGTCCTTGAGCAGCCCGATCGCTTCCCACGGTGCGGTGTCCCACGTGGTGAGCGTTTCCATCGTCTCGACGCCGACGCGGTAGAACCGGAAGCCGTCTTCGTACAGTCGCCGGTGGAGTTCGGTGTTGCAGGCCCGCGCGGATTCTTCCTGTTCGGGGTCGGTGCGGTCGAAGTACAGGTTGACGACGGATTCCAGGTAGTCGGGTCCGGTGGGGTTCACGGCGATGGCCGGGACGAGGCCGTGGTCCGCGCAGGTCTTCTCGATGGTGGCCACGAGGTCCGCGACGGTCTGTCCGTCGACGGCGGCGACCGGCATGCAGGCGAGGTAGCCGACGGTGGTTCCGTCGAGGACGTCCGGGTCGGCGGGGGTCTCCTTGCCGGGGACCGACTGGTACAGGCCGTGCAGGAACGCGGTGGTGGGCCGGCCGGTGTGCACGTCGTACATGGCGGTGACGATGGGGTCGGCGTCGGGTTGCCCGGCGTCTTCCGCGCCGATCACCCGTACGGTCGCGCCCGCGGCGGACAGGGTGCGTTCGGCGTCGGCGGTGGCGAGGGCGACCTGTTCCTGCGTGCCGTCGACGGCGACGGCGCCCGTCCAGGTCGGTACGCGGTCGCTGTCCGTCATGGCGAGGATCCGCTTGTCGTTGAAGATGTGCACGATGGATCGGAGGGTGCCGCGCAGGAACAGTCCGCGTACCGCGTCGACCACGCCGGGCAGTGCCGTTTCGGAGAGGGTGAACATCAGGAGGCGCAGGTGTTCCTGGCGGGGCAGCAGGTCCACGACGGCGGCCGTCACGATGCCCAGGTTCGACTGGAGGAACAGTCCGTCGAGCCGCGGTCCGATGCCGTGTGCGTAGTGGTGCAGTTGGCGGGTGCCCTCGCCGGCCC
Source organism: Streptomyces tamarix (assembly GCF_032423885.1). Classification (NCBI taxonomy): domain Bacteria; kingdom Bacillati; phylum Actinomycetota; class Actinomycetes; order Kitasatosporales; family Streptomycetaceae; genus Streptomyces; species Streptomyces tamarix. The sequence goes on from NZ_JAWCTQ010000039.1 coordinate 17,667, forward strand.
ACAGGCCGGTGCGGATGCGCTGTCCGGTGCCGAGGACGACTTCCAGGCCGCGTACTTCGTCGGCGCGGTGGCGGCGGAAGCCCGTTCCGCGTTCCAGGAGGTTGCCGAGGACGGAGGAGTGCGGGGACGAGCCGGTCACGTTGGCCACCAGGTCGGGGGCGTGGGCGGCCAGGTGGTCGGCGAGCTGGAGTTGGGTGACGCCGGGTTCCACGATGGCGTACCGGCCGGTCGTGTCGACTTCCCGGATGCGGTTCAGCGCGGACAGGTCGAGCAGGGCGCAGCCGTCCTGTACGGGGAGGCGGGAGCCGAGGCCCCAGTTGCGGCCGGTGCTGTACGGGTGGAGCGGCACCTTCTCCTCGCGGGCGACCTGGACGATCCGGGCGACCTGGTCGGGGTCGGAGGGCCGCAGGACGGCCACCACGCGGCGTGACGGGAACGCCGAGGTGTTGTGGGAGGCCGCCGTCAGGGTGGCCTCGTCGTCCGCGACGGCGTCGGCGCCCACGATGTCCCGCCATCGGGCGACCGCTCGCTCGTCGCCTGCCCTGCTGTTCTGTCCCATGCGACCCTCACCATTCTGCTGGAACGTCCTGGACGGCACCGCGTGCCGCCGCCCGCCCGCCCGGCTTGCGGCGGGCGGGGCGGGCGGCGGCGACGCGGGTCTTACCGGTGGTGCGGTGGTACGGGTGGTGCCTCGGGTGCTGTCGTGGTGCGTCCGCCCGTCAGGCGCGGGCGCCCAGGTCCAGCATCCCGGCGTGCAGCAGCCGCTTCAGGAGCCGCTGCTGGCCCTCGTCGAGGTCCTGGACCAGCTCGTGCCAGAGCACCGGGCCCTTGCGCAGCCGCTCCCACAGGCCGGCCGCTCCGTCGCGCTCGTCCAGGCCGCGGACCTGCGTGCCCTCGGGGTCGTCGGTGAAGTAGAACCGGTGGGCGGGGAGCGTCCGGTCGAGCGGCGACTCGACGAGGTCGCCGTTGCGGACCGGGTCGTCCCAGTAGTCGGCGATGGCCTTCTGCTCCTCCGCCGGCATGAGGTCCGGGTTCGGCGGGATCGCCGCCTTGAAGCCGGGGATGTCCAGCGCGGGGCCCTGGAGGACGGCGACGTTCTCCTTGAGGGACACCTTCGTCTCGGCGTCCAGTCGCAGGTCGTTGGCTTCGGCGTACGCGGCCATGAACGGGCCGTTCACGTCGAGCGCCGACAGGCCCTCGCCCTGCGTCAGCACCTGGAGGAGGTCCGGGGTGAACGCCGTGTTGAGCAGCGCCTGGAACGTCGTCTCGTGGTCGGGGCCCGCGGGGCCCTCGGTGCCGCGGCTGTTCCAGTACACGCTCTCCGGGTTGTCCTTGCCGATGGCGTAGTACCACTGGTCGATGGAGAGCGCGAAGGACGACGCCATGCCGTGCCACTCGGTGTCGTAGTCCTTCCACAGGCCCCGCACCTCGGCCTCGCTCAGGCCCTCGCGGCGCGTCTCGCGGATCAGCGCGGCGGCGGCGCGGGCCTGGTTGGTGGCGAAGGCGACACCGGAGGAGAACAGCGGGTCGACGAAGTACGAGGCGTCGCCGAGCAGGATCCAGCGGCCCTCGTAGTCGGCGAACTTGTTGTTGATCATCGAGTAGTTGGTGGCCGTCAGCATCTTGTTGTCGATCGGCGTGACGTCCTGGATGAGTTCCTTGAGCTTCGGCACCTCCTTGACCGTGCGGAGGAACACCTCCGGATCGGTGAAGTCGGTGCCCGGCTGCTTGAGGATGTTCGGGTCGGTGACGATGCCGATCGAGTGGGTGGTCACCCGCTTCCCGTCAATGATCTTCCGGACGGGGATGTACCAGCACCAGCCGTCGCGGAACGCGAAGCAGCCGATCGGGGACATGTCCCCCTCACGGAAGATGTTCCAGTCGCCCTCCAGCGTCTGTGTCGGCTTGCCGCCGAGGTAGTGCTGCCAGATGGCGATGTTCCGGTAGCCGGACAGCCACTCGCGCCGCTTCTTGGTGACGATGCTGTTGCGGCGGCCCGAGGCGTCGACGAAGAACCCGGCGCGGACCGTGCGGCCGTCCTTGAGGGTGACCTCCTGGCCCTCGCCGTCGGGCAGCAGCGTGCAGTCCGAGACGGCCGTGCCCTCGAACACCTCGGCGCCCAGGTCGCGGGCGTGGTCGAGCAGGATCTTGTCGAACTCGGACCGGTTGACGTGGATCGCCCAGCGGTACGCGCCGTCGCGGACGGTGTTGAAGTGGTCGAAGAACGCGACGTGCGGGTCCTGTCCGCGCCACTGGAATATGCCGCCGAACTTCTTCACCCAACAGTCGCTGGCCAGGACCTTCTCCAGCGCCCCGGTCTCTTCCAGGACGGGTATCAGCGGGTGGGCGAAGGATTCCCCGATGTGCTCGCGGGGGAAGTCCTCCTTCTCGAACACGGCGACGCTGAGACCGCCCTGCCGCATGAGCAGGGCGGCGAGCGACGACCCGCCCGGGCCGCCACCCATGATCACCACGTCGTAGTACGGTCGCATCAAGTCTCGCCTCTCGTTGTCCGATGCAGTACGGATGGTGCGAGTGGTACGGGTAGTACGGGTGGTACCTGTGGTGCTCACAGGACGTGCACGCGCCGAAGGTGGCGCGGCGAGCCCTGGGTGAACGCGGTACGGCCGTGCAGCAGGGCGTGGTTGTCGGTGATGACGAAGTCACCGTCCTCCCACGCGTGCTGGTACATCACGTCCGGGGAGTACAGGCGCTCTCGGATGTCGGCGAAGAACGCCTCCGCGTCGGTGCCCTCCGGCAGCCCTTCCACGTCGAGGAAGAGGGGGCTGAGGAACTCCTCGGGGTCCAGCGGCTCGGCGTACCGGATGATCGGCACGCCGGTGTGCGGGTGCGACTGCACGAGCGGGGCGGTGATGTGCCCGCCGTAGTGCGCCGTCTTCTCCTTGCGGTAGGTGACGTTCAGCGCCTCCCACTGGGCGCGCTTCTCGGCGGGCAGCGCGTCCAGGACCATCGTGGTGTCGCAGAACGTCGTACGGCCGCCGGTGTCGCGGGCCGGCGCCTTCACGCACTGGAAGATCTGGTGCGTGGGCGTCTTCTCCGCGAACGCCCCGTCCCAGTGGTAGGGCACGGGGCCCGGCGTGAACACGTAGTCCTTGGGGTCGGCGTGCACCTCCAGGTCGAGGACCTCGCCGAAGTTCCAGGACAGCAGGTCGCCCCAGCGCCGCGCGTACGCGACGAGCTCGTCCTTGTGCGCCCAGGTCCGGAACCGGCGCAGGACGACCACGCGGTGCTCGCCGACCAGCGCGCGGACGGCGTCCAGGTCGACCTCGCCGAGGTCGGTGCCCTCCTGCCGGGCCTCGACGACGGCACCGAACGGCTTGAGGGCGGTGACGGTGTACTCGGTCATGACGCGACCTCCTCGATCAGCGGCTTGAGGGATGACGAGACGTTCGGGGCGATGTAGTGGCTGACCCGGCCGCCGCGCATGACGAGCGTCGCGCCGAGCTTCTCCGCCTCGTGGCGCTTGACGAGGCGCACTCCATCGCCGTCGTCGAGCGCCACGCCGTGCCAGGGGGTCAGCCAGTTGTCCTTCGTCCGCATCATGTGGATGCCGATCTTGGCGGAGTGGCTGACCTGCGGGTGGATGGAGAGCCGCAGCGCCTCGGGGAAGAAGTCCTCGACGAGGTTGCTCCACGCGTCGCTGCGCTGGATCACCTGGTACGCGAGGGACTTGGTCTCCTCGCGGACGCTGTTGCGGCTGCGGCCGGTGCTCAGGGCCATCCGGTCCTCGAAGAGGAACCGGTGTATCCCGCCGAAGATGTTCCGCGCGGCCGGGTCCGCGAGGGCGCGGGCGCGCACGTCCTCGACGGGGACGGCGTACTGGCTGGTGAGCATGGCCCGCTGCTCGTCGTAGGGGAAGCCGGGGAACGCGTCCTCCAGGCCGTACGTGTTGATCGCGTCCGCGCCGATCGCCCGGAGTAACAAGTCCAGTTCGGCGCCGTACGCGCGGACGACCTCGTCGGGGACGCCGACGAGGTCGCTGAAGACGTAGCCGTCGGAGCAGATGGTGATGCGCGCGCCCGGCTCGTAGTAGTGGCGGGTGTAGTCGCACAACTCCTGGAGGAACTCCAGCGACACCCGCTCCGCCATGTCCGGGAGCGTGCCGAGCACCTTCTCCGGGTTGGGCGACTTGGCGGGGAACGCCGGGATCACGAAGTGGATGGGAACGCCCTGTTCGATGAAACGCTCGACCTTCGGCCGGTGCAGCGCGAAGCACTCCTCGCACGTCCCGGTGGCGCAGGCGCTGTCGGCCGGCCCGTGGGCGAGGCGGCGGAACGAGAAGACCAGGCGGAGAATGTCGTCCGCGGGTGAACCGGACATCGTTCCCTCCTTGAGGGATAAGTGGGGTTCGGTCATCGGATCGTGTGGAACCGGATGCGTGCGGTGTGCGCGGTGGTCTCCAGCGCGTCGAGGCGGGCCAGCTCCAGATCCGGGGCCTGGGCGGGCCCCGGCCGTCCGTATCCGAAGCTCACCCAGGCCGCGGGCATGCCGGCGGCCCGGGCGGCGGCGAGGTCGTGGCGGCTGTCGCCCACCATGAGACCGGCCGTGCCGCCGGCCAGTTTCAGCGCGTGGTGCAGGGGTTCGGGCGACGGCTTGCGCCCGGCCGGGCCGTCCCCGGTGACGACCGCGTCGAAGCAGCCGTCGAGGCGCAGCGCCTTGAGCAGCTCACCGGTGACGCCGCCGGCCTTGTTGGTGCACAGCGCGGTGCGGACACCCGCCGCGCGCAGCCGCTCCAGCAGCGCCTCGGCGCCCGGGTACGGCCGGGACCCCTCGGCGGGCGAGGCGGCGTAACCGGTCAGGTACGCCTCCTGGGCGCGGGCCACGACGGCGGGGCCCACGGCGCGCCCGGACTTGCGTACGGACGCGTCGATCAGCGCCGTACCGCCCTCGCCCACCCGGTCCCTGACCTCCGCTCGGGACAGGACCGGAAGGCCGTGGTCGCGCAGGGCCGCGTTCACCGCGCGGACGATGTCGTCCAGCGTGTCGACCAGGGTGCCGTCGAGATCAAAAAGGACTGTGTCCACGGTTCGGAAGCCGGTTTCCGTGGTTTCCGTGCGCGTAGTGATGTCGGCCTCAATTCCTCGATGCTGGTACGGAGCCGGCGGGAATATCAATACCGCCCGGCGGGTCGCTTCCGGCCACGACGAGGGAACGGCCCGGCGGGGCGTATGTCAAAGGGGCTCGCCGGGCGTGTCGGCGGCGTGTCCGGGAAGAACGAAAGGGACGCCGTGGCGCCCCGCGTGCATGCTGAACACCCCAGCTGAGCTGGGGATATGTGCGAACGAAAAGTCAACGGATGTGGTTCATCATCGTTTTACGCGTTGTTTACGCGAAAAACCTGGAGGCCCCCGGGAGGTGCTGTCCGAACCGGACATGAAACACCAACCTGAGGCCCATCCTCTTGGCGGCCACAGGCTTTTGTCAAGGGTCGTCCACCGACACCGGCGAGCGGGAACGGAACGGTATCGACCTGGTAGCCCGGAGCCTCAGGCTCATGATGCTGTCGTCATACGCCTGCAGAGGATGCCCTATGCCATGTGCCTCTATTCCTGCCTATAGCACGAGCGCGCAGGTGACCCGCCGGCGGATCACCAAGAACCTGGTGGCCCTTGGAGAGCTGTACAACGAACTCACCCACTCCCTGACCTCGGCCCGGCCCCCACAAGGGGTGGTCGAGCGGGTCCGGGAACGCGGCACCCCCGGCATCCCGCTCAACAGCCGCGCCGTCGACGTCAGGGACCGCATCCGCCGGACGCTGGCGAGCTGGGCCGCCGTGGTCCGAGAAGGGCGGGGCGTCCAGGCCCCGACCCGCAACACCGTCGCCCTGCTGGCCTTCCTCAGCCACCACTCCGGATGGCTGGCCGGGCACGAGGCGGCGGCGGACCTCGTGGCCGAGACCGACGAACTGGTCACGTCCGCCTGGGGCGTGCTGTCCGGGCGCACCGATCGGCACATGGTGGTCGGGCCGTGCGTGCGCCCCGGCTGCCGGGGCACGCTCATCGCGCACCTCGGCTCCGGAACGTCGCCGTCCGGCCGGGCCGCGATCACGTGCACCGCCGAGCGCGGGCACACCTGGTCCCCGGAGCTGTGGCACACCCTGCACGAGACGCCGTCGCGCCCGGGACGCGGCGCGGCGGGGCTGACCGCGCAGGACATCTCCACCGGCTGGCGCATCGCCTCCGGCACGGTGTACTGGCTGGCCAACACGCACCGGTGGCGGCGCCGCAAGGACGGACGCCAGGTCTACTACGACCGCGACGACGTCCTCGCCACCATGCGCGCCCGCGCGGCGGCCCCCCGGGAAGCCACCTGACCCCGGCCCCCGCGGGTCCCGCCCGCCGGCCGGCCGCGGGCGGACGCCCCACGGGACGGGGCGGGCCCGCAGGGGCGCGCGCATGCCCGCGGCCGGGGCGGCGGACACGGCGCGGCCGGGGGTCACGGGGCCACCGCCTCCGTGGTCAGGGGCGGGGCCGCCGCCGCGGGGGAGCGGTGGTCGAAGGCGATCAGCGGGTCACCCGTCAAGGGGTGCTCCACCACCGCCGCCCGCACCCCGAACACCTCCGCCAGCAGCTTGGGCGTCAGCACCTCCCGCGGCGTCCCCGACGCCACGACCCGCCCCCGGTGCAGCACGTGCAGCCGGTCGCACACCGACGCCGCCGCGTTCAGGTCGTGCAGCGACACGAGCGTCGTGCGCCGCTGCTCCCGCAGCAGCGCCAGCAGCTCCACCTGGTGCAGGACGTCCAGGTGGTTCGTCGGCTCGTCCAGCACCAGGACGTCCGGGTCCTGCGCCAGCGCCCGCGCCAGCAGCACCCGCTGCCGCTCGCCCCCGGACAGCGCCGAGAACGACCGGCCCCGCGCCTCTCCCATCCCGACCCGCTCCAGCGCCCGCGCCACCACGGCCCGATCGGTCGCGTCCTCCCCGGAGAACGGCCCCTTGTACGGGGTGCGGCCCATCATGACGATGTCGCCGACCGTCAGCTCGAAGTCGCTGGTCCGCTCCTGCGGCAGCGCCGCCACGCACCGCGCCACCTGTACGGGGGTCAGGCCCCACACGTCGCGCCCGTCGACCAACACCCGGCCGGCCGCCGGCCGCAGGTGCCGGTACACGGTGCGCAGCACGCTCGACTTGCCGCTGCCGTTCGGCCCGACGAGCCCCGCGATCTCACCGTCCGCCGCGATCAGGTGGACACCCGACACGACGGCCCGGCCCGCGTAGGCGACGCTCAGCTCCTCGATGGCGATGTTCACGCGTTCCTCCCGAGGCGCCGGTCGAGCAGGTACAGCAGCGCGGGCGCGCCGATCAGGGACGTGACCACGCCGACCGGCAGCTCCTGCGTGTCCAGCGCCGTACGGCACACGATGTCGACGACGACGAGCAGCACCGCCCCGAACAGCGCCGACACGGGCAGGAGCCGCCGGTGGTCCGCGCCGACGAGGAGCCGGCAGGCGTGCGGCACCATCAGGCCGACGAAGGCGATCGCCCCGGACACCGCGACGAGCACCCCGGTCAGCACACTGGTGACCACGAACAGCTCGCGCCGCAGCCGCGCCGGGCTCACCCCGAGCCCCGCCGCCGTCTCGTCGCCCATCATCATCGTGTTCAGCGCCCGGGCCCGCGCCAGGAGCAGCAGCAGCGCCACCGGCACGGCCGCGGCCGGCACGGCGAGGGTCTCCCAGCTCGCCCCGCCGAGGCTGCCCATCAGCCAGAACAGCACGCCCTGCGTCTGCTGCTCGTCCCCGGCCTGGAGGACGAGGTAGCTGGTGAACCCGGTCAGGAACTGGCCGATGCCCACCCCCGCCAGGACCAGCCGCAGCGGCGAGAAACCGCCTCCGCGCCGCGCGATCAGCCACACGAGCGCGAACGTGGCCAGCGCCCCGGCGAACGCGGCGCCCGACGTGCCGAGCCCGAGCGCGCCGCCCGCGCCCAGGCCCAGCACCAGGGCGCCCACCGCGCCGAGCGACGCGCCGGAGGAGATGCCGAGCAGGTACGGGTCGGCGAGCGGGTTCCGGACGAGCGCCTGCACCGCCGTGCCGACGAGGCCGAGCCCCGCGCCGACGACGGCGGCCAGCAGGGCCCGGGGGAGGCGGAGCTGCCAGATGATCAGGTCCGACGTGCCCGGCCGGGGCGCCTCGCCGGACAGCCGCCGCAGCACCACCGACCACACCTCGCGCGGAGGCACGTCCGTCGACCCCCACGCCACGGCGAACGTGAGCGCGGCGAGCAGCGCCGCACCCAGCACGGTGGCGAGGACCCCGGCCCGCACGTGCCGGACCCCGGGCGCCCTGCCAGGCGTGTGGTCCGGCCCCGTGCGGGCGGGGGTGGTCTGCGCGTTCGCCTCCACTGTCGGCATTACCGTCCGGCCTTCACCTTGCTCGGGTACAGCGTCGAGGCGATCTTCTCCACCGTGTCGGCGTTGCGCACCCCGGCGATGGTCGTCGCCTCGGACCCGATCCGCAGGTACTTGCCCTCCTTGACGGCCTTGAGGCCGCGCGTCGCCGCGTTGCCCTCCAGCCAGGCGCGGGCCTCGTCGAACGCCTTCTCGGTGGCGGCGGCGCTGCCCCGGTCGCGGACGGCCAGCTGGATCCAGTCGGGATCGGCGGAGACCACGTCCTCCCAGCCGACCTGCTGGAACGTATCGTCACAGCCGGCGAAGACGTTCCGGGCGCCCGCCAGGGTGATGACCGCGTTCGCGACCTGCCGGTTGCAGACCGCGATGGGCTGCTTGGTACCGGCGTCGTAGTCGAAGAAGAAGTACGTCGGCCGGTCCTTCTCCGGCGTCGGGCCGAGGGCCTTCTGGACGGCCGCGACCTTCCGGTTCATCTCCGCGACGAGCTCCGCCGCCCTGTCGGACGTACCCGTCACGGCGCCGAGGGCCTCGATGTCCCCGGTGACCGCGGTGAGGTCGGTCACGGGGGCCTTCGCCGCGGCGGCGCACGCCGTCGACTTCAGGTACACGTGCGTGATGCCGGCCGCGCGGAACTCCTTCTCGGTCGGCTTGTCGCCCATGCCGTGCCCGCCGCGGTTCGCCGAGGCGAACGTGTCGATGTACAGGTCGGCGCCGGAGCCGAGCAGCTTCTCCTTCGGGATGACGGTCCGGCTCAGCACCGGGACCTTCTGCGCCTGCGCGTCCAGCTCCCCGGGGAGGGTGCCCTTGCCGGGCGGGAAGCCGGTGCCGACGACCCTGTCGCCCGCGCCGAGCCGCAGCAGCAGCTCCAGGGCGGCGGCGTTGCTGGTGACGATCGCGCGGGGCGCCGACTCGACCGTCGTGCGACCGCCCTCGCAGTCCGTCACCTGCACGGGGAAGCCGGCGGTGGCGCCCGCTCCCCCGGCCGCGCCGCCGGACGACGCGGAGCCACCGCCGTCCGAGCCGCAGCCGACCGCGGCGAACGCCAGGACGGCCGCGATCCCGCACCACACGCGAGGTTGCCTCACCACTGTTGACCCTTCCTTGCCGTTCGGGCCGGAGAACGACCCCGGACAAGTAGTCGGCGCGGCTTCCCGTGGAGTTCCCGGCGGGTTCGCCCGTCCGTGGAACCCCTTCCCGCACGGCCTCCTGCGGAAGGCGGCCGTTCGATTACAGTGCTGCGCCGGAGCCACGTCGTGGGGGAGGGGCCTCTCGGTGAGTACCACAGCGGCAGCCGTCTGGGGCCGGGCCGAACAGCAGGACTACCGCGCCCGCGTACGGGGTTGCCTGCTCGGCGGGGCCGTCGGCGACGCCCTCGGCGCCTGCGTGGCCCGCCTGCCCGTCGAGGCCGTCCGCGACGCCCACGGCGCCGACGGGCTCACCGACCTGGTGCCGGTCCACGGGCGGCGCGGCGCCGTCACGTACGCGACGCAGCTCAGCCTGTTCACCGTGGACGGCCTGATCCGCGCCCAGGTGCGCCGCGACACGGGCGTCTGGCACCCGCCGACCGACCTGCACCGCGCGTACCTGCGCTGGGCGGCGACCCAGCGGGACTGGGGGCCCGACGAGCGGCGCGAGGACAACGGCTGGCTCGCCTCCCAGGAGTGGCTGTACAGCCGCCGCGACCCGGCCCGCGCCTGCCTGACGGGCCTCGCCGACGACGTCCCGGGCACCCCGGCGGCGCCGAAGAACCCGGGGGCGCGGGACGCGGGCGCGCTCGTCCGGTCCGCGCCGTTCGGGCTGCTGGTCGGGTGGGAGCCGCACCTGGTGTGCCAGCTCGCCGTGGAGTGCGCGACGCAGACCCACGGCCACCCGGTCGCCTACCTGGCGGCCGGCGCGTACGCGGTGGTGGTGCACGGGGTGGCGCGCGGCCAGGACGTCGAGTCGGCGGTGCGGGCCGCGGTGGCGCAACTGGCGGCGCGGCCCGGCCACGAGCCGGTCACCGGCGCCCTGGAGCGGGCCGTGGCCGCCGTGCGCCAGGGGGTGCCGTCCCCGGACCGGATCGCGTCGCTGGGCGACACGGACGGGGAGTCGGCGGAGGACGCCCTGGCGATCGCCGTGTACTGCGCCCTGGTCGGCGAGGACGTGCGGCACGGGCTGCGGCTGGCCGTGAACCACGACGGCCCGTCGGAGGTGACGGGCGCGCTGACGGGTGCCCTGCTGGGGGCCCTGCACGGCGAGACTGCCCTGCCGCCGGCCTGGCTGGCCGAGTTGGAAGGGCGGTCCACACTGTTGGAGCTGGCCGACGACTTCGCGATGGAGATGACGCAGGGCCCGGCGCTGCACGGTCCGTCGACGGCCGCGCCGGGCTGGCTGGCCCGCTACCCGCGCGGTTGAACGGCGGGGGCGGGGGCGGTGTCGGGGGCCTCCGTGTTGATCTGTTCGAGCACGGCGTCCCGTTCGGGGGTGTCCTCCGGCTTGAGGTAGCCGATGAGGACGTAGAGGACGAGCGACGTGGCGACCGGCGACACGATCTGGATCTGCAACTCGATCCCGTCGAGACCGTAGTTGGTGAGCCAGAAGGCGAACAGCCCGGCGGCCCACGAGACGAGCGCGGCGGTCGGCCCGGACCGGCGGAAGGCGCGCAGCATGCCGAGCATGAACGGGATCGCGATCGGCCCCATCAGCCCGGCCACCCACTTGATGACGACGGTGATGATGTCCTTGAACGTGGGCGAGTTGACCTGGGTGGCGATGGCCATGGAGAGCGCCAGGAACGCGACGGTCGACCAGCGCGCCGCGATCAGCCCGGCCCGGTGCGTCCAGGAGCGGGCGGCCTTCGACAGGACGGGCATGATGTCGCGGGTGAAGACGGCGGCGATGGCGTTGGCGTCGGAGGAGCACATCGCCATCGTGTGGGAGAAGAACCCGACGATGACCAGACCCAGCAGGCCGTGCGGCAGGAGCTGCTCGGTCATCAGGGCGTACGAGTCGGAGGCGTCCGGCTTCTCCGGCGTCACCAGCAGCGGCGCGACCCACATGGGGAAGAACAGGACGAGCGGCCAGATCAGCCACAGCACGGACGACAGCCACGCGGACCGGGTGGCCGCGCGGGCGTTGGGCGTGGCCATGTAGCGCTGGGCCTGGTTCCACATGCCGCCGTTGTACTCGAAGGTCTTGATGAAGAGGTACGCGAGCAGGAACGTCAGCGTGTACGGGCCGGCGGTCGGCTCGGCGTGCCCCTGGAGCTCGGGCCGGTCCCACACGGTCCACAGGGCGCTGAACCCGCCGAGCTCGGCGAGGACCGCGACGAGCATGGCGATGCCGGCGAAGAACTGGATGATGAACTGGCCGAGTTCGGTGAGCGCGTCGGCCCACAGTCCGCCGACGGTGCAGTAGATGCCGGTGATGACGCCGGTGATGAGGATGCCCTGGTTGAGGGAGATCCCGGTGAAGACGGAGAGCAGGGTCGCGATGGCCGCCCACTTGGCGCCCACGTCGACGATCTTCAGCAGCACCCCGGACCAGGCGAGGGCCTGCTGGGTGCGCAGGTCGTAACGGTTCTTCAGGTACTCCAGGGGCGACGCCACGCCCAGCCGGGAGCGCAGCCGGTTGAGCCGGGGCGCGAACAGCTTCGCCCCGATGGCGATGCCGATGGCGATGGGGAAGGACCAGGTGACGTACGAGGTGATGCCGTAGGTGTACGCGATGCCGGCGTAGCCGGTGAACATGACGGCGCTGTAGCCCGACATGTGGTGGGAGATGCCGGACAGCCACCAGGGCATCCGCCCGCCCGCGGTGAAGAAGTCCCCGACGTCGTCGATTCGTTTGTGCGACCAGAGCCCGATCGCCACCATGACGCCGAAGTAGCCGATGAGCACGGCCCAGTCGAGACTGTTCATGTGTCCCCTCCGGGGGTCCGCCTTGTGAACACCACGCCACTTCGTCAGTGCGGCTTGAGTAAGCGGTTTCCCCCGTGCGGGAGCGGGGGATTCTCGGGGATTGAACCCTCCGTTCGAGGGACCGGTCAAGACCTTTCAGGGTCAAGGATGTGAACGCAGGTCACCAAGCAGAACGACTTTACTTGTTCTTGACCATCGGGGCCGTTGTCGTCGGTGCGCGCCCCGGCGGAGTATGACCGGGCGCTTCGTCAGGGCCTCCACGGCCGTGCGTACACGACGACGGCCGCGCGGGATGCGGGTCCCGTGCGGCCGAGAAGAGGAGGAGGGGAGAGGAAGAGGAGAAGCGGGGCAGGGCAGGGCGGAGGGGTGCGCGGAAGCGCCGGGGTCCGGAGCGGGGAGGCGGGACCCGGCGGTGCCACTCACGGGCCACCCTGCCGGGTACTCACCGGTATGTCGACCGTCCGTACGGAAAGGTCCGGAAAAGGAGCCGGTGGGGAACCGGCGAGGGGCGGGGCCGGCAACGGACCCGGGAGCGGCCCCGGAGCGGCTCGCGGGAGCGGGCCCGGCAGGGGCCCCGGCAGCCGTTCCGGCAGCGGGCCCGGACAGGGACGAGCCCCCTCGGCCGGGACGGCGGACCAGTCGAGAGGGCTCACGCGCAGTGCGGGGAAAGGGCGTCAGGCTCAGAAGGAGCCGGTGCTCACCTCGCGGACGAACGCGTTCCACGCGTCCGGCACGAAGGTGATCGACGGGCCCGCCGGGACCTTCGAGTCGCGGACCGCGATCGACGCGACGACGGGGGACTTGACCTCGACGCACGCGCCGTTCCCGCCGGAGTACGAGGACTTCGTCCAGGTGTCCGTGGCGCCCTGAATAATGGCCATGATCTAGCTCCGGTTCTGGCTGGTGGTGGCTGACTGGCAGCCACGCCAACCCTTCAGGCTGGCGTGATCGACGCTACCGGCCCGGCCTCCCGGCCCGGCACCGTCGTTCACTCGACCGGATGGCATGCCCCGGCATGGCCTTCCGCTGGTGGCCGACCACGCTGTACCGTGCCGGCTTCTCCAGCAGCGCATCCATCAATCCCGGACGAACCCGGGCAAGGCGGGCGGCTCGCTCTCCGCGTGGTCCTTCGCGATCCTCGCCATGAACCGCCGGCTCTGCTCCACCCCCAGCGCCTGGGCGCGCAGGTGCTCGTACATCACCGTGTACCGCTGCACGTCGTTCGGCTTCTCCAGGTACAGGTCGCTGGTCACGCCCTCGATGTAGACGACGGACGAGTCGGTCGCGTCGGGGAACTCCAGGATCGCGTAGTGCCCGCTGATCCCCGTGTGCGCGCCCATCTCGAACGGCAGCACCTGCACGGTGACGTGCGGCAGGTGCGACTGCTCGATCAGCGCCTCCAGTTGCGCCACCATCAGCTCGCGGCTGCCGACGACCCGGCGCAGCGCGCCCTCGTCGATCACCGCCCAGAGCCGCAGCGGCTTCTCCGCGTCGTTGATCCGGTCCTGGCGGCGCGTACGGACGTTCACCCGCTTCTCGATCTCCGAGGCGGGGACCTCCGGGAGCGCGCCGGTGATGACGGCCTGCGCGTACGACCGGGTCTGCAGCAGTCCGGGCACGACCTGCGGCTCGTACACGCGCAGCGACGCGGCGTCCGTCTCCAGACCGATGTACACGCTGTACGGGATGTCGCCGAAGGCGTGCCACCAACCTTGCTGTCGCGAATCCTTCGCCATCTGCATGAGCGAGTCGACGATCCGCCGGTCCTCGACCTCGTAGACCCCGCACAGGTCGCGCACGTCGCGCTGGCTGATCGAGCGGCGGCCGTTCTCGAGGCGGCTGATCTTCGACTGCGAGACCAGCAGGCGCTCCGCCACCTCCTCCGCCGTCATGCCCTTCTGCTCGCGCAACCGGCGGAGCTCCATGCCCAGTCTGCGTCGCCTGACGGTGGGATTGACATTGGACGCCACGGGAACTGCACCTCCGGCTGCCTGGCTGTTGCTGGCGTTGCTCTGTGTGTCTACTGCTCAGCAGACTGCCACCAAAGGACGTGCCGCGCTGGAGAATTGCCACACGGGTGAGCGACCGCGAACGCGCGGGGCGGCCGGTGGCCGCCCCGCTCGTCCGGTGTGACGCCCGACCCGGCCCGTGTGGGGGCCGGATCGGACGGAGGTGCCGTACGGGCGTGGCGCTCCCCCTACGGGTGGTGCTGCGGTGCTGCGTGGTGCTGCGGCGCGGTGCCGCCGCGGGCCCGCCGGGGCGCTCGAACGCGTCGAGGCTCAGTGGGCGGCGACCTGGGCCATGGAACCCGGCCCGGGCCGCGAGGGGGACCGCAACGGGGCGGCGGCGGCCTGGCGGCCGTTGTTGCCTCCCTGTGCGGCGGTACGGCGCGGCTGCGCGCCCACGCCGTTCTGGACGTCCATCACGGCGTGCGCCACGAGACCGCCCATGGGGTCGTGCCGGATCAGATCCCGGAGCCGGGAGCGCGACGAGCGCCCCTCGTTCCCGGGGTACAGGTGCTTGCCGAGACCCACCGCGTGCGCGAGCGCGGCCAGTGCGGCGGTCCGCGGGTCCGGCGGCACACCGGTGCGGATCGCGCTGTCCAGCCGGGCCCTGATCTCCCGGCTGATGGCCGTGTCCGTCGCCTGGTAGCGGGTCGTCGGCAGTACCCCGCACATCTGGCTCTCCACGGCATGGACCATGCCGCAGCGCTCCAGGTGCGAGAGGTACGTCTGACGCAGCCCCAGCCGGGGCCCGCCTATCCAGTGGACGGCCCGAACCGGACTGCCGCGCCTGCGCAGCAGTTCCAGTGCGGAGTCCAGCGTCGGATCTCCTGTCGGCCGTGGCATCACCACGGCGATACGATCCCCGTCAGGGGCTATCCGTCCTGCCAGAGCCAGCTCCACTAGCTGTGCTCCGGCGAGACCGAGGTCGAGCGACTGCGGCTGCGCTGTGGTACCCGTGGCCGGGTCCAGAGCGAGCAGCAGAAGCTCCTCCGGAAGTGTTCTGCGGCTCCTGCCCATCCATGCCTCCCCGCGTGGATGAATGACAGGGTGACCCCTCTCACATTCATCTGTCGAGAGCACCCGGGTGCTTCGTACGGGAACCGGTAGGTATGTCGTTCTCGTCTTGCACGGGAGTCAAGCGCTCACACAGGACACTGGTACATGGTTCGGACAACGCGTTGGTTGAGGAGGCACGGTGGCGGGCGAGTCCCCCGACAAGTCGGAGCAGCGTAGGTCTCCGGGGGAGAGGGCGGCCGGCGGCCGCGATCCGCGGCTCGCCGTCGGCGACGCGACCCCGGCCGGAGTGGACCAGCCGACGGCGGTCTTCAAGGCCCCGAAGCCGACCGCGGAGACGACGGAGCCGCGCCCCGCGAAGCCGTCGCTGATCGCCCAGCGCCAAGAGGCCGTGACGGCCGAGCCGGTGGAGACCTCGGAGGAATCGGACCCCGAGCCCGCCACCCCGGCCGACGGGCCCTCCACCTCCGACGAGCCTGACGGGCCCTCCTCCGCAGATGAGGCCGGTGCTTCCGATGGCGCCGGTGCTTCCGGCGTGACCGACGCGTCGTCCGGCGAGGACGGGGCGTCCGGGCCGTCCGGCGTGACGGCGGTCCCCGGGCCGTCCCGCGCCTCGGGCGACTCCGATGACGACTCCGACAACGACTCCGACGGCTCCGGTGCCGGTGAGACGCCCGACGAAGACGAAGTCGAGGGCGAGGGCGAAACGGACCCGGCGGCCGAGGGCGGGCGGGACGACGCGGCCTCCCCGGTCTCCGGGGCGCGCGGCGACGCGGGGGCACCCGAGGCGGCCGGCGCGGACGCGGCCGGGAAGCTCCGTACCGCGAGCGGCACCACGGCCGGCTCCCGGGCGGCGAAGGCGTCCGGGGCGGGGACCTCCGATGTGTCGGAGCCGACCCGCGACTCCGGGACGGACGCGGCCGAGGAGCCCGAGTCCGGGACGAAGCCTGGGTCCAGGGCGGAGACCGAGTCCGGGGCGAAGTCTGAGTCCAAGACGGAGGCCGAGTCCGGAGCCGGGGCGAAGCCCGAGGCGGGGGCCGAGGCCGGATCCGGGGCGAAGCCCGAGGCCGGATCCGGGGCCGGGCCCGTGGACCAGCCCACCGCCGTGTTCAAGGCGCCCGGGAAGCGCGACGGCGCCGCTCCCGCCGTGGACCAGCCCACCACCGCGCTCAAGGCGCTCCCGTCCGGGGC
Source organism: Streptomyces tamarix (assembly GCF_032423885.1). Taxonomy (NCBI): domain Bacteria; kingdom Bacillati; phylum Actinomycetota; class Actinomycetes; order Kitasatosporales; family Streptomycetaceae; genus Streptomyces; species Streptomyces tamarix. The sequence goes on from NZ_JAWCTQ010000039.1 coordinate 34,146, forward strand.
CGAGGGGAAGCCGGTCGACGGGAAGCCCGCGCCCAAGTGGGCGGCGGGCGCGGACGGTGACGGCGAGCGGCCCGGCACGTTCGTTCCGCTGCGCTCCGACGACGTACGTCCCGCCGCGGCCGCGACCCGCACCGCGAAGACCGGCGGGACCGCCTCCGCGCGCGCCACCGCGACCGCGGCGGCCACCGCCGCGGCGGCCGGCACCGGCTCCCGCACCGCGTCCGCCGAGGCGGCCGACACCGCCCTCGACGACGCCGAGATGACCGCGGCCGTCACCCCGCCGTCCCTCACCGAGGCGGAGCGGACCAAGCAGCAGCCCATGCCGCCGCGTCCGCCGCTCGACCTGCTGGCGGAGCTGACGAACACGCCGCCCCCACCGGACACCCCGGTCCGCACGCTGGTCCGCCGCGTCAAGATCTGGACGCCTCTGGTCGTCCTCCTGCTGATCGTCTTTGCGACCGTGCAGTTGCTCCGCCCGCTGCCCGACCCGTCGCTGACGCTCTCCGCCGACGCGACGTACACCTTCGAGGGCGGCCGGCTGAAGATGCCGTGGCCCACCGAGGGCCAGGGCGCCGTCGAGGTCGAGGGCGTCGGAGTGGTCGGCACGTACGGGCCGCAGACCCCCGCGCCGACCGCGAGCGTCGCCAAGGTGATGACGGCGTACGTGATACTCCGCGACCACCCGATCAAGGACAAGGACTCCGGTCCGAAGATCGAGATCGACCAGAAGACGGAGGACCAGGCGAGCAACCCCGACTGGTCCACCGCGCCGGTCGAGAAGGGCCAGCGGTACACGCAGGGCGAGCTGCTCCAACTGCTGATGGTCCGCTCCGCGAACAACGTCGCCCACCTGCTGGCGCGTTGGGACGCGGGCTCGGAGGAGGCGTTCATCAAGAAGATGAACGCCACCGCCGAGGACCTCGGCATGACCGGCACGGTCTACACGGACGCGAGCGGCTTCGACAAGGGCACCGTCTCCACGCCCAAGGACCAGCTGAAGCTGGCGAAGGCGGCGATGAGGTCCGACGTGTTCCGCGAGATCGTCGACATGCCGAACCTGAACCTGCCGCAGATCGGGCGGCAGTTGGAGAACGGCAACACGATCCTGCTCAAGGACGGCGTCAACGGCATCAAGACCGGCACGTCCACCCCGGCGGGCGGCAACCTCCTGTGGTCCGCGAACACGGTGGTCGACGGGGAGGTGCGGCGCGTCATCGGCGTCGTGATGAACGTCAAGTCCGGCGTGACGCTCTCCGAGAGGACGAAGCTCGCCGTCGAGACGTACAGCTACGGCCTCATCAAGGCCGCGCAGGACGGTGTCGTCTCGGCGACGGCCGTGAAGAAGGGCGACGTCGTCGGATACGTCGACGACGGCCTCGGCGGCCGTACCCCGGTCGTCGCGACGAAGGACCTGAAGCCGGTCGGCTGGGCGGGTCTGGAGGTCGAGCTGAAGCTCACCGAGGGCAAGGACGGCAAGGGCGGAGTGCCGGGCGCGGCGGCCGAGGGCACGGTCGTCGGCGAGCTGGCGGTCGGCTCCGGCGAGGGCCGGGTCGGCGTTCCCGTCGCGCTCCAGCGGGACCTGGAGGAGCCGGGCTTCGGCGCGAAGCTGACGCGCATCGGCTGACGCACACCACGCGGCGCCGGGGCGCCCCGGACACCGGGGCGCCCTCGCCCGTACCGGACAGGGAGCCGACGAGTGACGACCACGCAACCGCCCGCCCCGCGCGGGTGGCGCCGCCGCGCCGGACGCCGGTCAGCGCTCCGCGCCGGGCTCCCGACGCCCGGGCCGACGGGATCGGCCGGGCGGGCCGGGCCGGTTGGGTTGACGGGGCCGGCCGGGTCGTCGGGATCGGCCGGGTCGACGGGATCGGCCGGGCGGATCCGGTGGGTCGGGCCGGTCGGTGTCGTCGTCACGGCGGCGGTCCTCGCGGCGGTCCTGCACGCCGGCTGGTTCCTGTTCGTCGCGAACAGCGGCGGTGACCTGGCGGCGCAGGACGCGTGGGCCGACTTCGCGGACCGGCACCCCGGTTCGGCGTACAACCTCTCCTGGTACGGCGGGATGCACACCGTCTCGTACAGCGCGCTCTCACCGTACGTGATGGCGCTGTTCGGCGTGCGGGCGACGATGATGGCCGCCGGGACGGCCTCCGCGGCGCTCACCGCGCTGGTCCTGGTGCGGACGCGGGCCGTCCGCAACCCGCTCGCCTGCTCGCTGGCCGCGGTCTTCGCGCTGCTGTGCAACGCCCTGTCGGGGCGGGTGACGTTCGGGCTGGGCCTGGCGTTCGCGCTGGGCGCGGTGGCCGTCGTCTTCTGCGGCCGGTGGCCCCGGCCGCGCGGCCCGCGCCCGAACCGCGCGGTACGCGGCGCCACCGCGGCGCTCCTGGCGGGGACGGCGACGGCGGCCAGCCCGGTCGCGGGACTGTTCCTGGGGGTCGTCGCGGCGGCGCTGTTCCTCGGCGGGCGGCGCCCCGCCGCGTACGCGCTGGGCGTGCCGCCGGTCCTGGTGGTCGCCGCGTCGGCCCTGCTGTTCCCCTTCTCGGGGACGCAGCCGATGGCGTTCGGGACGGTGCTGCTGCCGCTGGCGTTCGGCGTGCTGTGCCTGCTGGCGGCGGACCGGTCGTGGCGAACGGTCCGTACGGCGTCCGCCGTGTACGCGGTCGGCGCGCTCCTCACCTGGCTGGTCGACTCGCAGATCGGCTCGAACGTGACGCGGCTGCCGATGCTGTTCGCGGGCGTGGTGCTGCTGGCCGCCGTGCCGTACGCGGCGTCGCGGCAGGTCCGGTACGGGCTGCTCGCCGCGCTGGTGGTGTTCCACGGGTGGGTCGGCTTCAAGAGCGTCGACGACGTGCTGGTGACCACGCCCCACGCGTCCTGGGCGGAGCACGCGGCGCGGCCCCTGCTCGACGAGCTGGAGCGACGGGGCGCCGAACGGGCCCGCGTGGAGGTCGTCCCGGCCCGCAGCCACCGCGAGTCCAGCGCGCTCGCCCCGTACGTCACGCTGGCGCGCGGCTGGAACCGCCAGGCCGACCTGGAACGCAACCCGGTCTTCTACGACGGCTCCCTGACCGCCGCGAACTACCGCGCCTGGCTGGACCGCTGGGCCGTTCGGTACGTCGTCCTGCCGACCGGCACGCCCGACACGGGCGCCCGCGAGGAGACCGCCCTGATCGAGGGCGGCCTGCCGTACCTGGACCTGGTGTGGTCCGACGCGCACTGGCGCCTCTTCTCCGTCCGTGACGCGACGCCTCTGGCGGGCCCGGCGGCGACGGTCGACCGGGCGGCGGCGGACCGCGTGACGCTCCGCGTGGACAAGCCGGGCACGGTCCTCGTCAGGATCCCGCACTCGCCCTGGCTGTCGTTGGTGGACGAGGAGGGCGACCGCCTGGCACCGCCGGGGGACGCCGGGCGCGCGCCCTGCCTCCGCAAGTCCGCACGTACGGCGGACGGCGACGAGTGGACGGAACTCCAGGTCCCCTCGGCGGGGACCTACCACCTGGCCTCGCCGTACACCCTCTTCCCGCGGGGCACTCCCTGCCCCGCGGCACCCGACTGAGGGCCCTTGGCACGTTTGTTGCCAGACAGAGGGGCCGCAGGGTTGACCGTGGTGCGAAGCCAAGCCTTGAGTGCCATGCGCCTTCGCGAAGCGACCGTATGCGGGCGTGGTGGTGTGGATCTCCAGTGATTCTCCGGCGGGAGGGGCAGTTCCGGAGTCGGGGCCGGGGCCGGGGCCCGGAGTCGGGGGCGGGGCCCGGGGCGGCGCGGGTGGCCGCGAAGGGCCAGAGCTTGTGTCAGGAGCGGCGGCTCGCTGTGGCGGGGAGGCGGGAACCGTGTCCGTTCGGCGGTTGGTCCGGACGTAGCCGCCCGTTCACCGGGCGTCGTGGAAGATCACACCCAGCACGTGCCGCTGTCCGCTGTGCACGGCGCTCACCCCGTGCCGCAGGGTCACCCGGCTCCAGCCGCGCACCGAACGGACCGGGCGGTTGCTGACCGCGAAGATCATGCCCTGGCCTTGCCGGGGCCGTTTGACTATGGGGCGTGACTGGGCGCGCGGCCGCTGTTCCACGAACACGCTCTCACCGCCGGTGAAGTCCTCGTCCGGTTGGTCCAGCATCACCGCTACCTGCAGGGGGAACGTCAGCTCCCCGTACACGTCCTGGTGCAGGCAGTTGTAGCCGCCCGGCTCGTACCGGAGCAGCAGGGGGGTCGGGCGGTGTTGGCCGGCGGCGGCGCAGGCCGCGACGAGGTCTTCGTGGTCGTGGGGGAACCCGGGCTCTCCCAGTCGCTCCGCCCACGTGTTGGCGATGTGCGCGAGCGGCGGGTAGAGCCGCTGCCTCAACGTCTGCACGAGGTCCGGCAGGGGGTGGGCGAAGTAGCGGTACCGTCCCTCGCCGAAGCGGTGCCGCGCCATCGTCACCGTACTGCGGAACAGCTCGGGTTCGTCGAACAGCTCCCGGAGCCGCGCGCACTGGTCCCGTGACAGCAGCGGCGGGGTCAGGGCCACTCCTTCCTCGTCCAGCTCGGCGGTGAGCGCGGACCAGTCGAGGCTCTGGAGGGCGAGGAGTCCGCCGTCGGTGCCCCGGCGGGCGGCGTCGACGGGGGGTGTGGCCGGGGACACGGGCGGAGTCACGGGTGGGGGCGGGGCCGCGCGGGTCAGGCCGGGCAGGTGCGGTGTTTCGTAGGCGCTCACGTGCTCCACTCTCCGGGTCGGAAGGAGGTGGCGGGCTCCGGCGGCGGGGAAGTCCGCCGGCGCCCGCCGGTCACAGGGGCAGACGGTCCGCCGGGCGGGCCGCCGCTTCGAGGTCGAGGAGGTACCGCTTGGCTGCCAGGCCGCCCGCGTATCCGTTGAGGCCGCCCGTGGAGCTGACGATCCGGTGGCATGGGAGCACCACGCACAGCGGGTTGGCGCCCAGCGCCGTCCCGACCGCCCGGGCGGCCCGCGGCCGGTCGAGGGCCTCGGCGAGCCGCGCGTACGTCGCGGTCCGCCCGTACGGCACGAACTCCCCGAGTATCGATACGGCCCGGCGGCTGAACGGCGTCGCGAGCCGCAGGTCCATCGGCATGGTGAAGTCGCGGCGCCCGCCGCTCAGGTAGGCGTCGAGTTGCGTCCGTGCCTCGTCCAGCACCCGTCGCTGCGCCGCTGTGGCCTCCCCTTCCTCCGTCGTGGGCAACCCGGATCTCCTCGCGCGTTCCACGGCCGCCTCGGGCGGGTCGAAGCAACACAGCACGAGCGCCTCGCCCGTGGCCGCCAGCACGAGCGGCCCGAGGGGCGTGGCGTGCACCGCCACGGCGGCGGTGACGGTGGCGGTAGCGGCGGTAGCGGTGGCGGGGTAGCTGGTGGTTCGCATGGGGAACTCCGTGGTGTTCGTCGTTTCCGCCGGACCCGTGTCACGCGGTGACGGGCCGGCAGCTCTTGCACGCGCGGTACCCGGCCCGGCCGGCCTCGTGCGCCGTACGGAACGGGACCTGGTGGCGCGGGACGATGCGGCGGGCGTGCGCACAGGTCGGATGGCAGTAGATGCGCGTGGTGTCGCTGCCGAGGAACACCACCCCGCCGCGGCGGAGCTCCGCGACCCTCTCCAGGTCGATCCCCTCCGCGGCGCGCAGCGCGTCCCCCGCACCGGGGACGAGGTCGGCGTCGCAGGGGGCGCCGCTGTCGTGCGTCACACGGTGGGAGGGGACCAGCACGGGCACCGGGTTCCTCGCCAGGGCACCGACCACCGTGGTTGTCGGGACCCGGGCTTCCCGCGCGATCCAGCCCACGGGTCTCAACTGCCCTGCCGGAATGGTCCGTACGGCTTCCAGTACCGCCCGCTCGGCCGCGGTGAGGCCGGACAGGTCGACGGGCAGCCTCCCCGCCCGCCCGGTCCGTAGAGCGGGGACGACTCCCGGGAACGGCTTGGCCGACCGTATGGCCGAGCGGTGCGTACGCACGCGGTGCAGCTCCTCGAAGGCCGTCGCCGTGAGCCCCGCCGAGGCGAGCGCGGCACCCGTCACGGCGTGCGGCCCCGCGGCCACGAACAGGCCGCCGGCGGGCGTTTCGAGGTGGACGTACGTGTCGTACTGCTCGCGCTGGATGCCGACGCGCCGCAGCACGCGCAGGGCGAAGTCATCCGGAGGGTCTGCGGCGAGTCCGATCAGGTCGCCCGCTGCCCGTTCGAGACGGGTCAGCGCCTCGTGGTCACTCTGTTTCACGTCGTCACCTCCTCCCACACGGGTACCTCCGGATCCAGTAGCTGTCGGAGACTTCTCAACCCTCTGGACACCTGTGCCTTGGCCGTCCCGACCGCGCACCCCTGCACCTCTGCCACTTCCGCGTAGCTCATCCCCATCACATGGCGGAGCACGACCGCTATCCGGTGGTGTTCGGGCAACTCCAGCAGTGCGGTAACCAGACGCTGCCGGTCGTCGGCCAGCGCAGCGCGCTCCTCCGGCCCGGGCCTGTGGTCGGCCCAGGAACCGGCGGCGTCCTCCACGGACACCCCCGCCAGGGCAGGGCGTCGCGTGCAGGTGCGCACGTGGTTGCGCCACACGTTCGTGGCGATGGTCAACAACCAGGCACGGGGCTTCAGCTCCCTCCGTCGCTCGGGGTCGTACCCCTGTAATGCCGTGTAGGCGCGCAGGAACACGTCCTGCCCCAGATCGTCGGCCTCGGTCGCGGAGCCGGAGACCCGGAGCAGGAACGTGTACACCGCTCTCCCGTGCACCCGGACCAGCTCGGTGAACCCACCGTCCAGGTCCGCGGCCAGGAGGTCGGTCAACTGTTGCTCGGCCTTTTCGTCCATCACTGAAGAGAACACCGCCCCGGACGGAAGGGTTGCAGGAACGCCGGGCCGGCGGCATCGGCCCGGGCCGGGGCGGTCAGCGCCCTGGGCCGGGACCTCCACGGCCTCCCGGTCCGGGGCCCTCGGCCGGCGACCACCGCCCCGCGCGTCCCGGGCGGTTCCGCGCCGCGCGGCCCACGGCCCGCGGACCGGCCGCCAGGACCCCGGTGGGCGCGGCGGGCCGGGTTCGGGGCCGGTGATGACCGCCGGGCTCAGGCGCCGCCATCCCCGTCGAGGTAGTCGGTGTGCCCGTCGTCGTCGACCTCGAACGGCCCGGGCGGGATGACGCAGAACTCGTTCCCCTCCGGGTCGGCCATGACCAGGAAGCCGCCGGTCGCGTACCGGTCGAGCCGCCGGCCCCCCAGCGCCTCGATCCGCGCCTGCGCGGAGGCCGGGTCCGGCGAGGAGAGGTCGAGGTGGACGCGGTTCTTGCCGGCCTTCGGCCCGGAGACCCTCTGGAAGCCCACCCCCGGCCCCGTGCCCCGCGCGAGCCAGACGTAGGGCCCCGTCCTGCCCGCGACCGGCCTCCCCAGGAGCTCGGCCCAGAACGACGCCAGCCGCTCCGGGTCGACGCAGTCGATGATGACGTCCTTGATCTCCAGCCGAGCACTCGCCATGCCCGGATCCTCGCAGCTCACGGGCTCGGACGGTAGCGGTCCGCCCAACCGCCGCGCCTCGTGCGGGGAGCGGCGCGAGGCGCGGCGGCCGTGGCCGTCCCTCCGGAGACCGGGCGCCTGCCGTTCGAGGCCGACCGGAACCGCCACCGCGCCGGGCCGTTGCGCCGGGCCGCCGTGCCCGGCCGTTGTACCGACGCGCCGGGCCGCCGCTGCGGGACGAACCGGCTCCCGGGCCGTTTCCGGTATGACGGGTCCTCCGGGGCGGTGCGCGGGAAGGCGGTGGGGCACCGGCGGGCGGGTTCGAGCAGTTTCCCGCCTCTCCGGACGGCCTCCCCGGACGAGCCGTGCGGCACAGGCGGGGGAGGAGCCGCGCGCCGGAGCCCGACGGCGGAACGCACCGGGGCTCGGCGGCGGAGCGGACCGGGGCGCGACGCCCAAACGGACCGGGGCCCGGGCGGTCACCGCCCGGGCCCCGCCCGCCAGGAGCTCAGGCCCCGGCCCGTTCAGAAGCTCAGGCCTCGCCAGGAGCCCGGCCCCCGCCGGAAGCCCTACTCCCGCCCGTTCAGAAGCTCAGGCCCTGCCAGGAGCCGGCCCCCGCCGGAAGCCCTGCCCCCGCCCGTTCAGGAGACGACCGCCGCCGTGGCGGTGCTCAGTGCCGTACCGCTGTGGTGGCCGGTGCGGTGGGCGGTCACCCGGACGGTGATCCGCGTCCCGCGCTGGGCCCTGGTGGGGACGAACGTGGACTTCGTCGCCCCCGTGATGACGCGCCCGTTGGCGTACCACTGGTAGGCGTACGACGTAGGGGCCGGCGTCCACGCGCCGCGGCCGGCGGTCAGGGTGCGGCCGACCTTGGCCGTACCGGAGACCTTCGGGAGGGTCGTGGCCTTCGGGGCGACGCCCCGGGCGACCACGACCGCCGCCGACCCGGCGGTGCCGCTCTGGTGTCCGGTGCGGTGCGCCGTGACGGTCACCGACAGCTTCTTGCCGAGGTCCGCCGCGGTCGGCACGTACGTGGCGGCACCGGCCCCCCTGATGCGGGCGCCGTCGATCCTCCACTGGTACGCGTACGACGTCGCCGCCGGCGACCACGTGCCCGGCCGGACGGACACCTGCGTGCCGACCCGCACCGTGCCGTACACCGACGGCGCGGCCGTGGCCCGCGGAGCCGCCCCCGGCGCGACCGTGACGGCGGCGGAGGTCGCGGCGGTGCTCAGGTTGCCCGCCCGGTGGGCGGTGACCGTCACGGAGAGCCGCTTGCCCACCAGGTCGGCCGGCACGGCGTAGGTGGCCGCGGTGGCGCCCGCGACGGCGACGCCGTCCGCCTTCCACTGGTACGTGTACGACGTCGGCGCGGGGCTCCACGCGCCCGGCTGCGCGCTCACCGTCGCACCGGCCTGCGCGGTGCCGGAGACCACCGGCGCGGCCGTGTTGGCCAGCGGCGGCTGCGGGGTGACGGTGAAGGCCCGCGAACCGAACTGCATGCCGCTCGCGTAGACGCTCAGGTACCAGGTCCCGGTCGGGACGCCGGCCAGGTCCAGGACGGCCGTCAGGGACCTCCGGTCGGGGGCGACGGTCACGCCGGTGGCCTCGACCCGGCGGTCGCCGGAGGCGATGACCACCCTGGTGGAGTCGGGCAGGGCGGAGCCCTTCACGGCGACGGCGACCTTGGTGCCGGTCACGCCGGTGTCCGGGGTGACCTCGGTGACCCCGACCTTCTCCGTGCCGCACCGCGACGGGCAGACGATCTGCGCCCGGTACGACGTCTGCGACGCCTTCTCGGGCAGGCCGAGCACGAACAGGCTCGGGGCGGTCTCCGTGGTGTACGACCCGGACAGGGCGCACGAGTGGTCGCCCGTGGACCGGGCGCTGCACCGCTGGGTGAGGGCCTTGTCGTACAGGGAGGGCACGGCGGTCTGCGCGGCGCCGGCCGTGTCGGAGACCTTCACGGTGAAGTAGTCGTGGTAGCTGGTGGGCAGTTCGGCGCAGATCGCGGTGTGCTGCTCGTCCAGGGTGCCGGTGATCGGCCCGTACCCGTAGGTGATGTTCGGGACCTTGACGCACTCCGGGGCGGGGCCGGCGGCCGTGGCGATGCGCTGCGCGTCGAAGCGGTACGAGTCGGCGGCCTTGAGGTTCGACGGCACGGCGAGGAGGACCTGGTACCGGTCCGCGCCGGTGACCGCGCAGGCGCGGTTGCGGAACGGGCACGTGGTGACGGAGCCGTCCGGACCGTGCGCCGCCACGTTGGTGGTGCCCAGCGGGTCGCGCACGTCGAGGTGGAGGGTGTCGGCGGCGTCGGCCGTGGTGACCTGGTGGCAGACGAGCGTCCCCGGCGCGCCGGGGACGCCGGCCGTGGACGGGCCCCCGACGGCGGTCGCCGGCGTGGGGACGCAGCCCTTGGCGGTGGCGGTGACGTCGCGGCGGGTCAGGGTGTACTCGGCGGTGGCGGTCGAGCCGGTGGCCAGGACCGTGTGGGCGAGGCCCGGGGTGAGGGCGCAGTGCGTCCAGGTGGTGCGGTGCGGCCAGACGGAGCAGACCTGCTTGCCCTTGGCGTCCAGGACCGTGAACTCGGCGTTGGCGGTGCCGGACACGGCCCGGAGCTGGATGTTCTCGCCGATGGAGTGGTCGTCCGCCGGGATGGTCAGGCAGTCGGAGAAGACGCCGCCGCCGGTGGCGAACCGGGCCGAGGCGGTGGTCGCGGTGAAGTCGCCGGCCGGGAAGACCCGGCAGCCGTCGCCCGTTCCGTCGGTGCGGTACAGCGCGAAGCGGTAGGAACCGGTCGGGTGGTTCTCGCTGTCGGTGGAGACCAGGACCTGGTGCGGGCCCGGGCCGGTGAGGGCGCAGGTCCCGGCGCGCAGGGAGTCACTGCTGCACCGGTGCTCGCCGTCGGCGTCGTAGACGGTGAGGTCGGCGCCGAAACTGGTGCCGCTGAGCGCGGTGAGCGCCGCCATGGTGGCGCCCTCGGGCAGCGGCAGGGTGAGGCAGTCGACCTCGCCCGGCACGCTCAGCGTGCCTTCGTGGACGCCGAGTTCGGTCGGGCGGCACCCGGCGGACGACGCGCGGTCGAGGATGAGCGTGGGCCGCTCGGTGAGGACCGTGTACTGGCCGGCGGTCGGCACGGTGCACAGCAGCCACGACTCGCAGACGGTCCGGCCGGCGCTGTCGTACACGGCCAGGCGGGTACGGGAGGTCCCGTCCGTCTCGTACACGTCGTAGCGGCCGGACGGCGAGGCCGTGAACAGCTTGCAGGAGGCCGCGGGCTCCACGCTGGTCGGGGCCGAGCCGTACGCGTTCACCGGGACGGTCGCGCAACCGGCCGGGTCGGAGAGCCTGCGGACCTTCAGCGTGTACGCGGCGGGGAAACCGGCCTCCGCCGAGCCGACCCGGACGTACACCCGGTAGGGGCCGTCACCGGGCAGGACGCAGCCGGTGCTGCCGTCGTCGTAGCGCGGCGGGCAGATCCGGGCCCCGCTCTCATCGGTGATCCACTTCTCGGTGGAGGTGTAGTGGGCGCCCGCCTCCACGAGGAGCCGCTCGCCCGCCTTCGCCGAGACGCGGTGGCAGAGGATCGCGAACGCGTCGGGCGCGGAACCGGTCACCACCGGCGAGTCCCAGGAGGTGGGGATCTCGTCGGCGCACGGCCCGTCGACGGCGAGCGGGACGGCCACGACGGATTCCCGCACCTCGGTCACGGTGTCGTTCAGCACCTCGATCCGGTACGTGCCGGTCCGGGGCAGGTCGCACCAGCCGTGGCTGTACCAGGCGGGGTCGTAGCACTCCAGGCGCTGGTCGCCGTCGAAGACGGAGACGTACACCTGCGTCAGCTCCCGCGACATGACCCGGTGCATGCCGGGCCGCTCGACGTCGACCGTGAGGCAGGCGGTGCCCCCGGCGGGGATCGTCACGTCGGCCCGGGCTTCCCCGGTGCCCCCCAGCGGCGCCGTGGCCAGCGGGGTGCAGTCCCCGGCCGCGCCTGACTCGGCCGATTCGCTCGACTTGCCCGACGTGGCCGGTGCCGCCGACGTGGCCGGTGCGGCCGACTCGGCTGCCCAGGCCGTCCCGGTCGGCAGGAACAGCGAGACCAGCACGGCCAGGGCGGCCAGCAGCGCGGTGGCCTGCGGCACGGATCTTCGGGTCGCTCGCGCGCGGTGAATCACGGGGTCTCCCCATTGGGTACATGACACGTCCCCAACATGACGGTCCACGCGGACCTTTGGTTGTACGCGGACGGCGGTACGCGCGGCACGGGCACCGCAGCGCGGCCTTCGAGGGGGACGAGGTGGCTCGCGCCGGTCGAGGAGGCCCGGGCGGCTTGCGCCGAACGCCCACGGCTCGCGGCCCATGGCCCGCGGCTGTCCGGCGTCGTCGGCGCGGCCGGCGCCGGGGACGAGCGCTCCTCACCGGAGGCGCGGTGCGCGCCTTTCCGCGCATTCGTGGTCACGGCCACGGCCACGATCGCGACCGTGTTCACGCTCACGTTCGCGTTCGCGGAAGCGGAGCGATTCATTTCCGAATGGGACGCAGATCATTTCCGGGGTGGAAAGATCCATTCCAGTCCGGGGTGGTGCCGCCGCCGATCCCCGCCCCGCACGCCCCATTCACTTGAACCCGTCATTTATCCACTTGAACTTGTTACTTCCCCCTTCTCCCTCACGCAGACTGGCGTCCGCGCGAAGAACACCAGAAGGAAACCTCCGGCCGTTTGTCGATGTGAGGACGCGATGACGCCATTGAATGCAATGACGGCACCACTGGTGGACGCAGAAACCCTGGTGAAAACGGACCGCTCCCGATTGATCCATCCGCATCTGGGCGGTGACACCACCGAGCGAATCGTCATGGTGGAGGGTTCCGGGTGCCGCCTGCGCGACGCGCACGGCCGCGAGTACCTGGACGCCACCGGCGGTCTCCTGCTCGCGCACGTCGGGCACGGACGGCGTGATCTGGCCGAGGTCGCGGCCGGGCAGATGGCGAAGCTGGAGTATTTCAGCAGCTTCCACGAGTTCACCAACGAACCCTCGATCAGGCTGGCCGACCGCCTCATCGACCTGGCCCCCTCCCCGATGGAGCGGGTGTACTTCACGAGCGGCGGCGGGGAAGCGGTCGACGCCGCGCTGCGGATGGCCCGGCTCTACCACCACCGGCGCGGCGAGCCGGAGCGGACGTGGATCCTCTCCCGTCACTTCGGATACCACGGAATCTCGTACGGCGGCGCCGCGGCGACCGGAATGCCCATGTTCCACCAGGGCTTCGGCCCCATGCTGCCCGACGTCCGGCACCTGACGCCGCCGATGCCCTTCCACCCGGAGATGTACGGCGGCGAGGACCCCACCGAATTCTGCCTGCGCGAACTGCGGGAGACGATCGAGGAGATCGGCGCGGAGCGGATCGCGGTCATGATCGGCGAGCCGATCCTCGGCGTGGCCGGCGTGATCGAACCGCCGAGCGACTACTGGCCGCGGGTCCGCGAACTGCTGGCGTCCCACGGGATCCTCCTCATCCTCGACGAGGTCATCACGGCGTTCGGCAGGACCGGGCACTGGTTCGCCGCCGGGCGGATGGGCGTCACGCCCGACTTCATCGTCACCGCCAAGGGACTGACCTCGGGCTACTTCCCGATGGGCGCGCTCCTGGTGGCCGACCACGTGGTCGACGTCGTCACCCGCGACGAGGGGGTCATCGGCGGGTACACCTACAGCGGTCACGCGACGGGCTGCGCGGTGGCGCTGGCCAACCTCGACATCATGGAGCGGGAGAACCTGCTCACGGCCGCCGTCGAGGTCGGCGACCACCTCGGCGCCCGGCTGCGCGAGCTGGAAGAACTGCCCTTCGTGGGGGAGGTGCGGCAGATCGGCCTCATGATCGGCATCGAGCTGACCCAGGACCCGGACACCGGGGAGCCGCTGTCGGCCGGCTGGGTGCCGCCGCTGGTCCGGGAGCGCAGCGGAGTCATCGTCCGCAACAACCCGAACACCGTCCTGGTGAGCCCGCCGCTGGTGATGAGCTGCGGCGAAGCGGACCGGGTGGCCGCGGCGGTGACCGACGTCCTCACCGAGTACGCGACCGGGCGGGGGAGGAGGAAGGCCGCGCCGGCACCGGACCCGTCGGTGCTCGACCGGCCGTGGGAGCAGCCGCCCTCGATGCCGGAACTCCTCGCCGCCACGATGGAGTGGCACTTCAACCCGAAGACCGGCTCCCGGTTCTGGCTGGAGCGGGCCAAGAGCCTGGACTTCGACCCGCGCAAGGACATCCGCACCGAAGCCGACCTGGCGATGTTCCCGAACGTCGTCGACGAGCTGCGCGACGTCCGCGTGGAGGACCTCGTCCCCCGGGGGTACGGGGACGAACCGATTCCGCTGGACGTCTTCGAGAGCGGCGGGACGACCGGTGCGCCCAAGCGCATCGCCTGGCTCCCCGACCTCCACGAGCGGCTGAACGCGTGGCACTCGGGGGTCCTGGACGCCCGCGGCGTCCCCCGCGGGGTGAACTGGCTGACGATCGGCCCGAGCGGACCGCACATGTTCGCTCCCATGAGCCGGGCGCTGGCGCACCGCCGGGGCGGCGTCCCGTTCACCCTGGACCTCGATCCGCGCTGGGCCAAGAAGTGCGCCGCGGAGGGGAGGACCGAGGACACGAAGAGGTACCTCGAACACGTCCTCGACCAGGTCGGGGAGATCCTGCGGAGCCAGGACGTCGGGGTCGTCTTCACCACGCCGCCGCTCCTGGAGGCGCTGGCCGGCGACGAGGAGCTGGCCGAGCTCGTCAACCGGAAGGTCCACACCCTCATCTGGGGCGGCGCCTCGATGAGCGTCGACACCCGCGGCCTGCTCCGCACGGAGGTGTTCCCCGGGACGCGGCTGCTCGGCTTCTACGGGAGCACCATGGTCGGCGGCGGCATGTACGAGCGGGCGGGGCTCGCCGAGGACGAGCCGTCCACCTTCGACCCGCCGTACCCCTTCATCAGCATGAGGGTCGTCGACCCGGACACCGGGGAGACCGTGCCCTACGGCGAACGCGGCCAGGTGGTCATGAACCACCTCAGCCGCAGCATGCTGATCCCCAACAACCTCGAACGGGACACCGCGATCCGCCGGCCCGGCGCCGAGGGCTTCGGCGGCGACGCGGTCGCCGACATCAAGCCGGTCCCGACGTTCGGCGGCACCACCGTCGTCGAGGGGGTGTACTGACGATGCCCGGTTCCCCGGCGCCGATCCACCTCGACGCCCTCGGGCCCAACGGGCCCTACCGGGCGCAGGCGAGGGAAGTCGTCACCGACGTCACCGGTCGGCCGGTCGCGGAGCTGAGCACGGTGCCGCGGCTGTACGTGCGGCGCGGCCTGGCGGCGTTGCGGCGGGCGGAGACGCCGCCGCTGGACGAGCGGGTGGCGGCCCTGGCCGAGGCGGGCCGGCTGTTCGCCACCGCCACCCTCGGCGGGATGTCCGTCGAACGGTACGAGCACGCCGTCGCCCGGGTGAGCGGCCTGCCGATCCCGATCGTGCGGGAGGCCACGAGGAACACCGCGACGGGCCTGGCCGGCGCGTACGGCTTCGCCCACCAGGCCCGGCCGCGCGGCAGCCGGGACCCGTCGAACGGCGCCGGCACCGCGGTGTGGATCCGGCGCGCAGACGTGCTCGCCGTCCTCACCGCCGGCAACCACCCCGGGATCCACGTGCAGTGGGCGGAGGCGCTGGCACTTGGCTATCGCGTCGCGGTACGGCCCTCGCGCCGCGAGCCGCTGAGCGCGCACCGGCTGGTCACCGCCCTGCACGAGGCCGGGTTCGGCGGGGACCAGGTCGCCCTCATGCCCACCGACCACGGCACCGCCGACGAACTGGTCGGGGGCGCCGACCTGGCCATGGTCTACGGCGACGACGTGGTGGACAAGTACCGGGCCAGTACGACCGTGCTGACGCACGGACCGGGACGGGCCAAGATCCTGATCACCTCCGACACCGACTTCACCCGGCACCTCGACACGATCGTCGACTCGATCGGCCAACAGGCCGGAGCCGGGTGCGTGAACGCGACGGCCGTCTTCGTCGAAGGGGATCCGGCGCCGGTGGCCGAGGCCGTCGCCGACCGGCTGGCCGGCCTGCCCTCGCTGCCACCGGAGTCCGACCGGGCGGTGCTGCCGGTCCGGCGGCTGGACGCCGCCCGGCTCCTGGAGAAGTACGTGCACGCCGAGGCCGCCGGGGCCAGGGCGTGGCTCGGCGGCGACGGCCTCGCCGCCGAGCTCGGCGACGGCTCCGCGGCACTGCGCCCGGCGGTGTTCCAACTGGACCGCGCCGACGCGCCGCAGGCACGCCTGGAGATGCCGTTCCCCTGCGTGTGGGTCGCGCCGTGGAGCCGCGCCGACGGCCTGGCCCCGCTGCGCGACACGATCGTGCTCACCGCGCTCACGTCCGACCGGGACCTGGTCGGGCGCCTCCTCGACGAGCCGACGATCCGCAACCTCCACGTCGGGGACCACCCGACCCACGTGCTGGTCCCCGGCCTGCCGAACGACGGCTACCTCGGTGAGTTCCTCATGCGCAGCAAGACGTTCACGCACACGGCCCCGGCACCCCTGGCGGCTCCGGCACCTCCGGCGGTCCCGGCGGCGGTGTCGTAGCGGGGGCGTGGCGAGAACAGTCGGGGAGCCCTCGTACCGCCGTGGGGTACCTGCCGCGCCGGGAGACCGGCCGTGGCGGGGGACCTGCCGCGCCGGGGGCCGCCCACGGCCGGGGGAGCCGCCCACGAGACGGCCCCCCGGAGCCACGGGGCACCACGGACACGGGCCCCTCCCGCCCACCGGACGGGAGGGGCCCGGTCGACCGGGCACCGCCACGGGGCGGGCCACGGCCGGACGCCGGCCGCTATCGATGCCGGACGCCGTACGCCGCTATCGACGCCGTACGCCGTCGTCGACGCCGTACGCCGTCGTCGACGCCGTACGCCGTCGTCGACGCCGTACATCGTCGTCGACGTCGGACGGGGACGTCAGGCGGAGCGGGGCACGATGTTCACCGCCCGGTAGGCGTACCCGTCCTGCTTGAATCCGGGAGCCTCCCACTGGAGTTGCACCCGCTGTCCCGGCGACAGCGTGCGGAACCCCTCCGCCTGGATGTGGGAGTAGTGGCCCCAGCACCCGCCGGGGGTCTCGGGGGAGTCGAGGACGCCCCACCCTTCCTCGTCGTGCCACTCGCGGACAGTCGCAGTCACCATGGACGGAACCTTACGGGTTCCACCTGCGCCGACGGATCGGGAGCCCCGGCCGGGAAATCACCGCTCCCTGCCCCGCTCCCACCCCTCCGAACAGGGAGGACACGCGCACGGCGAAGTCCGTGGCCCCGTACCGCACCCGACGTCCACCGCTCTTCCCCGGCCGGGTGCGCGAGGGCTGCGCCGCGCCCGCTCGAAGCGGCCCGGCCCGTACGGCTCGTGGAGCCCGTGGTGGTGCCGTCCGCCTGCTCGCCCCGCCCCACTCCGGCCCTACAACCAAGCGGGCTCCTCGCGAGTCTTGATCGCCGGTGGTCACCACCTGTCGCCGACGATCAGAACCGAAGGAACGCATGAACCGACCCAGAGGTACGACGGCCGCCACCGCCGGCGCCGTCGTACTCGCCACCGCGGGCGGCCTGCTCGCCGCGGCCCCCTCCGCCTCCGCCGCCGTGACCTGCGCGTCCCCCGTCTTCAAGCGGACGTTCTACGCGAACACCACCTTCTCCGGGACGCCCAAGGCCACGGACTGCGACTCCGCGATCGACGAGAACTGGGGCACGGGCGCGCCCCGCTTCAAGGGCATGCCCGCCAACAACTTCGGCGTCCGCTGGGCCGTCACCCGCGACTTCGGCTCCGGCGGGCCGTTCACCTTCACCGCCTCCTCCCGCGACGGCATCCGCGTGTACCTCGACGGCGTCCGCAAGGTCGACCTGTGGAAGGACGTCGGCACCACCGTCTCCAGGACCGTCAACCTGACCATCCCGTCGGGCAGGCACAGCCTCCGCGTCGACTTCGTCAACTGGACCGGCTCCGCCAACGTCAAGTTCTCCTACGCCCCGCGCACGTCGGCGACCGTCGACAAGGTCAAGCCGCTGTCCCCGACCGGGTTCACCGCCTCCTACAGCACCGCGACCACGTCCACGAAGGTCAGTTGGGCGAAGAACAAGGAGATGGACCTCGCCGGTTACCGCGTCTACCGGCGCGTGCAGGGCGCCTCCTTCCCCGCGAAGCCGCTGGCGACCACGACGTCCACCTCGTACACCGACACGACCGTCCCGAAGGACGGCAACGTGTACCACTACGAGGTCCGCGCCCACGACAAGGCCGGCAACGCCTCCCCGGGCACCGTCGACCTCGCCGTCACCACGGTCGACCGCACCGCCCCCGCCGCCCCCAAGGGCATCGAGGACAACTGGAGCATGGACTACCCGGACGAGATCACCCTCTACTGGGACGGCAACACGGAGGCCGACCTCGCCGGCTACCGCGTCTACCGCTCGACGTCCTCCCCGGTCACCCTCACCGCCGAGAACCGGATGACCGGCGACACGCTGTCGCCCGGCGGCTACACCGGGCCCCTGCCGCAGACCGGCGACGTGTACTACTACGTCGTCACCGCCGTCGACAGGCACGGCAACGAGTCCCCGCCCTCGGGCACGGCGATGTACTACACCCGCGACCTGATCGGCCCGGTGGACACCGCCCTCAACGCGAGGGCCTCGGAGAGCGAGGCGGGCGTCACCCTGACCTGGGACGCCTCGGAGCGGACCAGTGACGACTTCGCGGGCTACTCGGTCTTCCGGTCGCTCAAGCCGCGCGGCTCCCGGGCCACGACGGTGGAGGTCGGCAAGGGGCTGAAGGGCACCTCCTTCACCGACGCGGCCCCGCCGCCCGGCGCCACGTACTACTACTGGGTGATCGCCCTGGACCACGAGCGCAACGGCGGCACCCCCTCCCAGGAACTCGCCGTCACCGTCGCCGGCAACACGACCGCCCCCGCCGCGGTCACCGGCCTGACCGCCACCCCGAAGGAGAACGGCGTCACCCTCTCCTGGGACCCGAGCGGCGATGCCGGTCTCGACCACTACCTCGTGCTGCGCGGCACCCTGGTCGACGGGAAGTGGTCGTACGTCCCGATGACGCACCCCGCGGACTTCAAGCCCTGGGAGATCGAGGAGGTGACGTTCCACGACGGCGTTCCCGCCGACGGGCAGCAGGTCCGCTACGGCGTCGTCGCCGTCGACCAGTACGGCAACCGGCTCACCCCGGACACCGGTGCGTCCACCGCCGAGGTCACCGAGCTGGACCTCCGCCCCACCGCCCCGCCCACGACCGGCTCACCGCTGGGCCACCTCGGCGTCGACCGGAGCGGCTGGCTCCACTGGTGGCTGTCCAGCGACACGAACGAGAACGGCAGCAAGGTCTCCGCCTTCAACATCCGCCGCTGGAACCCGCAGACCCGGACGTTCGAGCTGATCGGCACCGAACCCAGGGGCGACAGCGCCAGCGGCTGGAACTGGTCCGACCGCAGCCTCCCGGCCGCCACCACGGTGTACTACCGCGTCTCCGCCCTCTACGAGGACGGCACCGAGTCGGGCGCGGCCGAGGCCGTCACCGCGACCTACTGAGCGCGGGCGGGCTGAGCACACCCGCGCGGGCGGGCCGAGCGCGGCCGTGTCGAGCGCGGTCGCGCCCGGTGCGGTCGCGTGGGCGGGGTCTCCCCGAAGGGGACTGGGATTCGCCTTCCGGTCCCCTTCGCCCTGCCACCGGCGTTCCACGCCGAACTCCCCGAACGGCGAGCGACGAACAGGGGCCGGGGAAGGTCCGGGAGAGGCCCGAGGGGCGGCCCGGGGAAGACCCCGAGGAGGCCGGGGGAAGACCCGGGGGAGGCCCGAGGGGAGATCCGGGAGAGGTCCGGGGAAGACCCAGGGGGCCCAAGGGGGATCCCAGGGGGACGGCCCCCCGCCTCGGCGGCTCCGAGGGCGCGTCCGTCAGTCGAGGCAGAACTCGTTGCCCTCGACGTCCTGCATCACGATGCAGGCGTCGTGGCCGTCGTACAGCAGGCGCACGCGTACCGCACCGAGCGCGACCAGCCGTGTGCACTCGGCTTCGAGCGCGGCCAGGCGCTCCTCACCCACGAGCCCGGTGCCGACCCGCACGTCGAGGTGCAGCCGGTTCTTGACGACCTTGCCTTCGGGAACGCGCTGGAAGTACAGCCGCGGACCCACGCCCGAGGGGTCGGTGCAGGCGAACCACGAACCCCGTTCCTCAGGGGGCTGGGACTGGTCGTACTCGTCCCACGTGGCGAACCCCTTCGGCGGGGGCGCGTCGTACCCCAGCACCTCGCACCAGAAGCGAGCGACGCGCTCGGGATCCGCGCAGTCGAAGGTGACCTGAAACTGCTTGATCGAGGACATCGACGCACCATAGCAGGGGGGATTCGCCGTACAACTCCCGGCGACGGCCCCTGCGTTGCCGAGAAGAAGGCCCCCGCGGACCGTACGGTCCCGATGCGATGCGATGCGATGCGCGCGCCGGCCGCGACCACGGCGAAGGGCACCCGTAGGCCGGCGCCCGTAGGCCGGTGCCCGTCGGCCCGTGTGCGAAGGCCGGCCCGGACGCCCGCGTCCCCGCCGCCGAAGCGCCCGTCGCACGCCCGGCGGCCCGGCCCGCCGTCCACCGGCGTTTCGCTCCAAGCCACTGATCGCCTACGACCACAGGACACCGGGCCACATCGGAACCACTCGTCCTGCCCGTCCTCGACGGGCATCCTGCCCGCACGACTCCCCACCGTCCGCGCGTAGGACACGGGCACGGGGTGCGCCGCAAACGCGGAAGGCCCTCCCGTCCGCCGGACGAAAGAGCCTCTGAGAAGGTGCTTGCCCGTGCCCCGGCAGGATTCGGACCTGCAGCACCCGCCGCAGGAGCGCGGCCCGAGCCCCCTCCGGTCACGGCCGCCGACTGGCGCGACGACCGGACGGAGACGCCGGCGCACGCCCCCGCCCGGCGTCGTCGACGTCAGCCGTGGAGGTCAGAAGCCTGCTGACCCGCGACTCCGTAGCTCTGGGGCTAGAGGGGAGAACAGCGGCGGAGACACGGAGGGCCCGTGGCCCGCTGCCGGATCCCCCGCGACCGAGGGGAACCGACAGCCTCGGGTCACGCCGCGCTCATGCCTGAGACGTGTCCTTGCTCGTCCTCGTACACGTCGGCCTCGTCCTCCCCGAAGTCCGGGGCCTGGAAGGGGTTCGTCGCCGGAGGCGGCGACACTGCGGCAGAGCGGCGGGACGCCCCTTCCAGGGCGGAGAACAGCGAAGTCGAGTCGATGAGAGGTCTCCCTTTTCAGTCCAGGCCCTTGAAGGGGCCCGGCGTTCCTTGGTCGGACACGGAGGTCCTTACAGCTTGGCCATCTTGGCGTACGGGCTCAAGATCCGCTCTTTCGTCGAGCCGAAATCCACGAGGACCGCGACCTCGTCCTCGACGCCGATCACCCGGCCGAGGCCGTACATGTCGTGCGTCACCTGGTCGCCCACGGCGAAGTGCCGGGGAGCCGGTGTGGCCCGGGCCTTGAAGGGGCTGGTGGGCAAGTGACGCTTCGGTGCAGCAGGCTTTGTCATCGTTCCCAGTATGAGGCCGCGGGTGCCCCCTTGGCTGCGGCCGTCCACGTCGGATTCGACACAGCCCCGGACGGCAGCATCCGCTCCAGGAGAGGCGCCGGGGCGTCGTGCCGGTGGCCTACGGCTTCGACACCTGGTGAGAGGGTCCGGAAGCCGATCGCAGGACACCCTCGCCGCCCGTGGTCGACCTTCGCGTCGGGCACGCTTGTGGTACGAGCCTCAGCCGGCGACGGTCAGCCACGACGACGGACCTGCCGACCGACCCCAGCACATCTCGTTCCTGGTGGCGGGCACGCGAAGGCGGATCCCGCCAAGGAGGCCCGATGCCCGGGACTGTTCCTCTCGCCCACCAGGCCCAGAAGGTCTGCGAGGCCGAGCACGGCCATGCCCGGCACACGTACGAGCGGCGCAAGGAGAGCTGATGAATCACAGCACGTGGAGGACGCGCCGGACCCGGCAGCTCGCGGGTGAGGCGGTGGAGTACGACCAGGAGTACGTCGACGCGCGGCTGGCCGGCGACCTCGGGCAGGCGGTCTACAACCGTCGGATCGAGCTCGGCCTGTCCCAGGCGGAACTGGCGGAGCGGGCCGGGATGACTCAGCCCCAGGTCTCCCGGATGGAAGGCGGCGACACCGTACCGACTCTCCCGCTGCTACGGCGCTTGGCCAAAGCCCTGGAAGGCACGCTGAACCTGACCATCGACGAAGGCGACTCACACGTCACCTTCACCCCACACGCCGCCTGAGCCCCTGGCGGGCGAGCCGCCGCCCATGAACCCCGAAGGGCACCTACGAGAGTCCGCAGGTGCCCTTTTCCCTGTGCCCCCGGCAGGATTCGAACCTGCGACACCCGCTTTAGGAGAGCGGTGCTCTATCCCCTGAGCTACGGAGGCGGGGTGGTCCCAGACAGGGTAGCGGATCGGGGGCGGGGGTGGCGGTGAGGGGCTACCGGGGGCCGCGGAAGATGCCGGACGGGTCGTACGCGGACCTCAGGGCGGTCAGGCGACGCAGGGTCTCCGGGGTGTGTCGGCCGGTGGGGAGGTCGGTGGCGCGTCGCTCGCCGTAGACGAAGTTCAGGGACCTGCCCAGGGTCCACGGGGCGACCGCCTCGTCGAGGCGGGCGTGGGCGGCGCGGACCGCTCGCAGGCCGGGGCCCTCCGGGGAGGACAGGACGCGCAGGATGTAGCGGGCGTCGCGGAAGGAGACCGCGTTCGGGACCTCGGGGGGACGCGACAGGGCGCCGCCGAGGTGGCGCAGGTCGACGACGCACGGGACGGGGGCGTCCCGCCCGGCCAGTTCCCGGACCGCCGTCAGGATCCGCGGGTCCAGTTCGCTCAGCAGGACGCCGTCGCCGTCGTACGCGTGGGGGAAGTCCGGCTCCCGGTAGATCGAGCCCGAGGCGCTGTACGGCAGTTCGCCCAGGTGTTCCAGGAGGGCGGGCGCCAGGTTCCGCCACGGGCGCACGAGGTCCGGGCCCGCCGCCAGGTCCGTCGTGGCGAAGCGGACGTGCACCACGTGCCTGCCGCGCAGCGGCTCCGGGAGGGCCGGGAGCGGCGGGTAGTCGACCATGCCGAGGGACGAGGTCATCGTGTCCGGCACCTCCGCCGTCCACGCGCGGAAGAAGTCGAGCACCGCCTCGACGTGCTCGTAGGCGAAGAAGATCCCGCCGCCGTAGACGCGCTCGACCGGCTGGAGGGCGATTTCCAGGGCGGTCACCACTCCGAAGCCGTCCCGGCCGCCGCGCAGCGCCCAGAACAGGTCGGGGTCGCTTCCGGCCGTCACGTGGCGCGGTTCGCCGTCCGCGGTGACGACGTCCACCGCCCGTACGTGGTCGGCGGCGTACCCGAACTCGCGGGCCAGCAGGCCCAGCCCGCCCGCCAGCGCGTAGCCGACGACGCCCACGTGCCCCGCCGATCCGCTGGGCGGGGCGAGGCCGTACGGTTCGGCCGCCGCGACCACCTGCTCCCAGCGCACGCCCGCCTCCATCCGCGCCGACCGGGACACGGGGTCCACCGCCACGCCCCGCATCCGCCGCGTCGACACGAGCAGGCCGCCCTCGTTCCGTACGGTCACGCCGTGGCCGGTGGAGTGGACGGCGACCGCCAGGCCGCGCGCCGCGGCGAAGCGCACCGCCGCCAGCACGTCCGCGGCCGTCTCCGCGCCGACGATCACCGACGGGGCGTGGCGGTACCCGGTCTGGAAACCGCTCAGTTCCTCCTCGTAGCCCTCCTGGCCCGGGAGAAGGACGGGGCCCGCCACCTCGTCCGTCAGCTGGCGGAGCCGGCCGTGCGCGTCGTGGTCGATCGTCATCGTGGAGTCCTCGCGGTCTTCGCGGTCTTCGTGGTCCGCGGCCCTCGTGGTGCTTGCGGGGCGGTCGTCGCTTGCGCGTCCCATCCTGGGCGCGGGCGGGGCCGGAGGTCCAAGACCTGAGGGTGATGGCTGCGAGAAGCGGCGGTTATCCGTCGCCCGTTCCCGCTGTGGTTCCCGCTGCCGGCAGCACGGTCCTGGCGTGCGCGACGAACGCACGGGCCGCCGGGCCGGCCGGGCCGTCCGACCGCCACGCGAGCGCCATGCGGCCGCGGAACCGCGGGGAGGTGACCGTGACGGCGTGGAGCTCCCCGGCGAGGGCGGCGGCGAGCGACGCGGGCACGACGGCCGGGCCGAGGCCGCGGGCCGCGAGCCGGGCGAGCACGTGCGGGTCGCTCGCCTCGAACGCGACGCGCGGCGCGAACCCGGCGTCGGCGCACGCCTGGTCGAGGCACGCCCGCATGCCCGTGCCGCGCGGCAGGCTGACCAGTGGCCGCTCGCGCAGCGCCTCGACGGGCACGGCGGGGCGGCCGGCCAGCGGGTCACCGGGACGGACGACGACGACCAGCGACTCGTCGGTGATGACGTGGAGGCCGACGCCCGGCGGGGTCACGGTCGTCAGGGCGACGACCGCCGCGTCGAGCACGCCGCGGTGGAGGTCCTCCAGGAGCCGGTCGGTGTTGTCCTCGGCCAGGGTGATCTCCACGGCCGGGTGGTCCTCGTGGAAGGACGCGAGCAGTTCGGGCAGGTCGACCGACGAGCAGGAGCGGACCATCCCCACGGACACCCGGCCACGCAGCAACCCGGTGAACTCGTCCACGGCCAGCCGCATCCCGGTGACCCCGGCGAGCGCCCTGCGCGCGTGGGCCAGGACCTCGGCGCCCACCTCGGTGAGGCGCACGGTACGCCCCGACCGGTCCAGCAGTTGCTCCCCGAGCTCCTGCTCCAGGCGCCGGATCTGCGCGCTCACACCGGGCTGCGCCACGTACAGCCGCGCGGCGGCCCTGGTGAAGCTCCCCTCCTCGGCCACGGCGACGAAGTACTCCAACTGGCGCAGCTCCATGGCCGTCGAGGCTAGCAACGCCGCCGGTCGCGCCGGGCCGCCCCCGGCCCTGTGTCCCCGGCCCCGGTCCCGTACGCCTTCCGTACCCGCACGGCCTCCCGCGCGGTCCTCCGGAGGCCGCACCGGCCCCGGACACTCGTGCCGCCTCCCGGCGCCGGCGCCGCCCATCGGGCCTGCGCCGTCTCCTGGACCCGCACCGCCTCCCGGACCCGAGCCGCCTCCCGTGCCCGCACCGCCTCCCGTGCCCGCACCGTCTCAGTGGCGGGTCACCCGTACCCGGTACGCGCCGTTCCGTTCCCGGGACAGGATCGTCACCCGCACTCCGGCCGCCTCGTCGTGGAACGTCTCGCCGGGGCCGTACGGCGCGTCGGACAGTTCGGCGTGCACGTTCGGGCGGCGGGTGCAGCCGCCGCTGTCGCGGTCGCCGTCCTCGATGGTCACGGGGCCCTGGCCCGTGTCCACGTCGGCCCGCACCCGGTAGATCAGCACGCCCGGATCGCACACCGCCTCGTCGTTGCCCTCGCGGGTGCGGACCTCCAGCACGTACCCGGCCAGCTCGCCCAGCGGGACGACCGCCAGTTTCACGCCGCGCCCCGCCCGGGCCAGCGGCGTCAGCGTGTACTCGCGGGTGCCGCGCTTCGACGCGCAGCGCACCTGGTGGCCGTCGAGCCAGCCCAGCTTCCACTTGTGCCAGCCCAGCAGGTCGTTGTTGGCGCCCCAGTCCTCGGACATGATGTCCCAGTGGCCGACCGCCGCCCCGCCCTCGGCGGTGTACAGGTCGGGCAGGCCGAAGACGTGGCCGTTCTCGTGCGGCAGCACGCGGTAGCCGGTCTCGTGGAAGGAGCCGGAGCCGTCGTCCTGGCGGCTGTACACGAACGACGTGTTGGCCAGCGTCACCCCGTCCGCGCTGGGCGCCTCGCCGTTCCCGGAGAACGTGACGGACAGGACCGTGTCCAGGGCCGACGGGCCCGCGTTCGGCGTGACCAGGATGTTGACCAGGTCGTACGTGCTGAAGTCGACGTGTTCGTCGGCCGCCTCGACGATGTGCTCGACCAGTTTCCGGTACCCCGGCTCGTACGGCGCGCCGCGGTCGATGCCGTACGCGGGGAACGGCAGCGGCATCCGCAGCCAGGCCGGCACGGGCGCGTACGGGACGTACCGCAGCCGCCCGTACGAGCTGACGCGGAACCAGTCGGTGGTCTGCGGGAAGAACTCCGCGAACCGGTGCATCGCCGGGCCCTCGCCGGGCGCGTCCGGGAAGTCGATCATCAGGTTGAGGGCGCGGACCACACCGGTGGAGCGGGCGTAACCGGGCGGGGTGGGGATGCCCTCGGACATCTGCACGCCGGTCTCCGCCCGTATGCGGCACGCGGCGAGGTTCCCGGCGTCGGCGGCCTCCGCGAGCGCCCGCGCGTCCGGGTCGGAGGCACCCGCCCCCGTGGCGCCGGGGGCGGGGGAGTGGAGCGTGGAGCTCGCCGTGGCGAGGGCGGCCACGGCGAGGGCCGTGACGGTTCCGATCGCGGCCGTCCTGCGTATTCGCCTTCTCCGGCTGGTCGGCTGCTGCATGCCCACAGCCTGTTCCGGGTGGTGCGGGGGCGCTCGCCGGGTGGCCCGATCGTGGGAACGCGCCGGGAGGGTGACGCAGGTCACGTGGGGGTGGGAAATAAGCGGGGACGATCTCCCCGTTTGCAAGGGTGCCGCCGGTAAGCGGGGAGGGTTTCCCCGGTTGACGGCGGCTCCATCCGAACGGAGTGAGGAGCGCAGCCGTGACCGCCACGACCACCGCGGGTACCGCCGTCCGGGCGACGTGCGCGGCGCCCGGTGCGCCCGACGGGTCCGCGGCGGCCACCGGGTGCGGGGCCGGCGCGCGCCGCGCCGCCCGGCCCCGGGCGGACGCGCTGCGCAACCGGGAGCGGATCGTCGCGGCCGCGCGGGAGACGTTCGTCGAGTCCGGGGCGGAGGCCGCGCTCGACGAGATCGCCCGCCGCGCCGGCGTCGGCAACGCCACGCTGTACCGGCACTTCCCGGATCGCGCGGCCCTCGTCCACGAGGTCGTCGTCTGCGTCATGGCCCGCGTCACGGAGAGCGCCGAGCGGGCCGCCGCCCAGGAGGCCGACCCGTTCGCCGGGGTACGGCGCTTCGCGCACGAGGCGGCCGACGAGCGGATCGGCGCCCTGTGCCCGATGCTCTCCGGCACCTTCGACCCCGACGAGCCCGGCATCGCCGCCGCGCGCGACCGGATGGAGGGCGCCGTGCAGGGGCTGTTCGAGCGGGCCCAGGCGGCGGGGCGACTGCGCCCCGACGTCGCCGTGGGGGACCTGCTGGTCGCCCTGTCGCAGCTCACCCGGCCGCTGCCGGGCACCGCGTGTCCGGTCAACGACCAGTTCGTCCACCGTCATCTCCAGCTCCTGCTCGACGGCTTGGAGGCCCCCGGCCGCTCCGAGCTGCCCGGCGCCCCGGCGACCCTGGAGGGCCTCCGGCAGCAGAGCCGCCCCTGACCCCCACCGGCCGCCGCCCCGACGCGGGGCCCTGACGCGAGGCCCCGGCGCGCGACCCCCCGGCACCACCGGGTCCGGGGCCGCGCCCCCGCTCCGGTGCCGGCCGCCGCCGGCCCCCCAACCCACCGACCGCCTGCCGTCCGCTGTTTGCCGTCCGCCGTACGGCATCCCTTCGCCTTTCTGACCTCCACTTTTCGTTCCCTCGTACTTTTCTGACGACCCATTAGGTGGCTACGCCCATGTCGAAAACGCCCGAAGCAGCCGGAGTGCTGCCCGATCCGAACCGCTGGAAAGCGCTCGTCTTCATCGCCCTGGCCCAGCTCATGGTGGTCCTCGACGCGACCATCGTGAACATCGCGCTGCCCTCCGCCCAGCAGGACCTGGGCATCTCGGACGGCAACCGCCAGTGGGTCATCACCGCGTACGCCCTCGCCTTCGGCGGGCTGCTGCTGTTCGGCGGGCGGATAGCCGACCTGTGGGGCCGCAAGCGGACGTTCACCGTCGGCCTGCTCGGCTTCGCCGCCGCGTCCGCGCTGGGCGGTGCCGCGACCGGTGAGGCGATGCTGCTCGGCTCCCGTGCCCTGCAGGGCGTGTTCGGCGCGCTCCTGGCGCCCGCCGCGCTCTCCCTGCTCGCCGTGACGTTCACCGAGGGCCGCGAGCGCGCCAAGGCGTTCGGCATCTACGGCGCCATCGCGGGCGGCGGCGGCGCGGTCGGCCTGATCCTGGGCGGCCTCCTCACCGAGTACCTGGACTGGCGCTGGACGTTCTACGTCAACATCCCGTTCGCGATCGTCGCCGCGGCCGGCGCGTACTTCGTGATCCGCGAGCCCGCCGGCGGCCGGAACCGCTCGCCGCTCGACCTCCCCGGCGTCGTCCTGTCCACGCTGGGCCTGGTCGCGCTCGTGTACGGCTTCACGCGCGCGGAGTCGGAGGGCTGGACCGAGGCCGGGACGCTGGGGGTCTTCGTCGCCTCCGCGGTGCTGCTGGCCTCGTTCGTCGCCGTCGAGTCGCGGGTGAAGCACCCGCTGCTGCCGCTGCGCGTGATGACCGAGCGCAACCGCGGCGGCGTCTACCTCTCCCTGGGACTCGCGGTCATCGCGATGTTCGGCCTGTTCCTCTTCCTCACCTACTACCTCCAGGTGGTGAAGGGCTACTCGCCGCTGAAGACCGGCTTCGCGTTCCTGCCGATGGTCGTCGGCATGATCACCGGTTCCACCCAGATCGGCACGCGGCTGATGACCCGCGTCCCGCCGCGGCTGCTGATGGGCCCCGGCTTCCTGACGGCCGCCGTCGGCATGCTGCTGCTGACCCGGCTGGAGATCGACACCTCGTACGCGGGCCTGATCCTGCCCGCGCAGCTCCTGCTCGGCCTGGGCATGGGCACGGCGTTCATGCCGGCGATGTCCCTGTCGACGCACGGCGTCCAGCCGCGTGACGCGGGGGTGGCCTCCGCGATGGTGAACACCTCGCAGCAGGTCGGCGGCGCCATCGGCACGGCCCTGCTCAACACGATCGCCGCCTCCGCGACCACCGCGTACCTCACCGCCCACGCGGCGTCGGCCACCTCGCCGCAGGCGCAGCGGCTGGTGCGGCTGGAGGCCATGGTGGAGGGCTACACGTCGGCCATCTGGTGGGCGGTCGGCATCCTCGTCGTCGCCGCCTCGATCGCGCTGACGCTGGTCAACACCGGCCGGCCGGACCTCGCCCCGCGCGGCACGGCGAAGGACGGCGCGCCCGGCGACGAGGTCCAGGTGCCGGTCCTGGCCCACTGAGCCCGAACCGCCCCCCGGCGGCCCCTGCCCTGGTCCCGCGCCCTCAGCGGAGCCAGGGCAGGTCCGCGTTCGGGTCCGACGGCTCCAGCGCCTCGGCCACCACGCGCATGATCGCGCCGAGCTGGTCGACCTGCTCGGGCGTGAGCCGGTCGAACATCGCCTGCCGCACGGCCTCGACGTGGCCGGGCGCGCTGCGGCGCAGCACCTCGAAGCCCTCGTCCGTCAGGTACGCGTTCTGGCCGCGCTTGTCGGAGGGGCAGTCCTCGCGGCGCACCCAGCCGTTCTTCTCCAGGCGTGCCACGGCGTGGGAGAGCCGGGAGCGGGTGATCTTCGCGCCCTTCGCCAGCTCCGTCATCCGCATCCGGCGGCGGGGCGCCTGGGAGAGCTGGACGAGCAGCCCGTAGTAGACGTGCGGCATCCCGGCGTCGCGCTGGAGCTGCCGGTCGAGGTGGTCCTCCAGGAGCGTGGTGGCGTGGACGTACGACCGCCAGACGCGCTGCTCGCGGTCGGACAGCCAGCGCGGCTCCGCCTGGGCGCCCGGCGCCGTCCCGGACGCGCCATCCTCATTGATGGATGCGGTGTTCATGCATCCACTCTACTTCTCGTTGAAGTTTCAAGTAGAGGGCGCTACCGTGGGATCATACGAGCTTGAAACTTCAAGCATTTGGCTCTCGCGATGCGAAGGGGACCCGCCATGACCGACACCGCCGCGCGGATGCCCGCCCTCTACCTCTCCCACGGCGCCCCGCCGCTCGCCGACGACCCTGTCTGGCCCGGCCAGCTCGCCGCGTGGGCCGCCGTCCTGCCCCGGCCGACCGCGATCCTCGTCGTCTCCGCCCACTGGGAGGAGGCCCCGCTCGCCCTCGGCGCCACCGGGACCGTGCCGCTCGTGTACGACTTCTGGGGCTTCCCCGAGCACTACTACCGCGTCCGGTACCCGGCCCCCGGCGCACCGGCGCTCGCCGAGTCGGTCCGCAAGCTGCTGCGCGCCCCCGGTACGCCCGTGCAGGACATCCCCGACCGGGGCCTCGACCACGGCGCGTACGTGCCGCTCGTCGAGATGTTCCCGAACGCCGACGTCCCCGTCCTCCAGGTGTCCCTCCCGACCCTCGACCCGGCCCGGCTGATGGAGCTGGGCCGCAGGCTGGCACCACTGCGCGACGAGGGCGTGCTCATCGTCGGCAGCGGCTTCTTCACCCACAACCTCGCCGCGCTGCGGCAGGGCGGCGTCCCCGCCTGGTCGGCCGAGTTCGACGACTGGGGCCGCCGCGCCCTGGCCGAGCGGGACGTGGACGCCCTGCTGGACTTCGCGCACGCGTCCCCGGCCGGGCGGCTCGCCCACCCGCGCACGGAGCACTTCGCGCCGCTGTTCGTGACCCTCGGCGCCGCGGACGCGGCGGGCGACCTGGACACGGGCCGCAGCGTGATCGACGGGTTCTGGATGGGACTGGCCAAGCGGTCCGTGCAGTTCGGCTGAGGTCCGGTCGGTTGGGGCTCGGTTGGTTGAGGTCCGGTCGGTCGGGGCTCGGTCTGCTGAGGTTTGGTTGGTTGGGGTTTGATTGGTTGGGGTTCGGTCGGTCAGGGCCCGGTCGGTTGGGCTCAGTCGAACTCCGGGGCGATCAGCTCGACCGACCGCAGGGCGGCGGCCAGGGCGACCGGGCCGCCCACGTCGAGCGCGGTGTCGGCGAACTTGATGGTGTGGTCGCCGCCGTGGAGGGCGGCCCGCTCGAAGACCTCCTCCGCCGTCGGGACGGCCGCCGTCCCCCGTGGCGCGGGCGCCGCCGGCGCGTACGCGGCCGTGACCGCCGCGCTCGCCGCCCACGCCGCGCCGACGCTGGGCGCCCACAGCTCCCGGGGCAGGGCCGGCAGGGCGCGCAGCACGGCGTTGGGCGCGGTCGCGGCGTGGACCAGCATGACCGGCTCGCCGTGCGCGTGCGTGGCGTACCGGTGGGTGGCGGCGGCGACGAGCTCGGTGAGGCGCTCGCGCGCGGTGTCCGGGTCGCCGGGCGCGGTGCCCCACTGCGGCAGGGCGGTGAGCTGCGCCAGCCGGTGCCGGATGCCCCCGGCCTGGTCCGGAACGGCCGGTACGGCGTCCAGGGCGGCGGCCGCGGTGGGCGCCGGGGCCAGGGTGGTGAGCGGCGGCAGGGGCTGGTGGCGGGCGGCCCAGTAGCCGAGGGCGTGCGCGAGTTCGGTGACGCGCGGGGCGGTCTCCTCGGTGGTGAGCAGGGTCCGTACGGCGTGGCCGACGCGGATCACCGGGTGCGTGGCCCCGCCCGCGATGCCGGGCAGCAGGCGCGGCCACCACTCGGCGAGGACCTCGCGCCACGGCCGCTCGGCGGTCTCCCGCTCGAAGTACCCGGCCCAGTCCGCGATCCTGGCCGGGTCGCCCAGCGCCTCGCGCCAGTTCTCCCGCGTCACGCGCGCGGAGGGGGCCGGCATGTCCTCCAGCCGGGTCCGGTACGCGTCGAGCCAGCGGTGCACGCGCGGCGCCTGGCCGCGCCGTACGAGCGCCTCGACCGCCATCGGCGCGTGGTTGCTGAGCCATCCCTGCCGCTCGGGGCCGGAGGCGTGCAGCCGCTCCAGCGCCTCGTCGAGGACGCCGGTGGTGTCGGGGGCGCCGGGCGTGCCGGCCGTGCCGGGAGCGCCGGTGGTACCGGCGGAGTCGGGGAGCGGGGTCTTCCTGCTGGTGGTGTCCTCCATGCCCGGACCCTAGGCGGGCGCCGTCCCCCGGCGGAACGGGCGGCGGACCTAGTCCCGGGGCCCGAGCGGCCTCCCCCGCGGTCCTGGTCCCGTACGAGGCGATCCGGGTACGAGGCGATCTGGATACGAGACGATCCGAATACGAGGCGATCCCGGCCGGAAGGTTCCGGGCACCCGTGTCGTTGTTCCGGGCAACCGGGACGCGGCGACCGCCGTCTTCCCGGTCGGAGGGCGACCGGTTCCCGGCAAGGGCGCCGGCCGGGGGTGGCCGGGGCGAGGCCGTCCGGGGAGGGCGCTGTACCACATGTGACGGCCGTCTCACACGGGGGGTCCGTACGGTTCCACGCGAGTCGGCGGACCGGCCTCCGTCCCCGCTCCGACCTGCGCTTCTGCCCGGTCGACCGCCGGGTGTCCCGCCTCCCGGGCGGCACAGGGTACTGCATGATCGGCGAAATCGATGGGCGGCATGGGAATTCTGTCCCGATTCCAGTCGTTGTTTCCGTCGGATGCAGGGCACCCGGAAGGGTGTCGCGACCTACTCAGTAAGGGAGCTCGCATGGCAACCCGTGCCGTCGCCCGTCCGGAGACCGCCACCACCGGGACCGATCGGGCCAACAGCGTTCGCGCCGTGGGCGGGGAGATCGCCGACCGCGACCTGGTCGGCATGTACCTCGACGAGATCGCGCGCACGCCGCTGCTCGACGCCGCCAAGGAGGTCGAGCTGTCCCAGATCATCGAAGCGGGCGTGTACGCCCAGCAGATCCTGGACGGCGAGGTGGAGACCGAGGCCGGTGGCGCGACCCGGGAGGAGCTGGAGCGCCTGGTCGCCGAGGGCGAGCGCGCGAAGGACGTCTTCATCCGCTCCAACCTGCGTCTGGTGGTCGCCGTGGCCCGGCGCTACCCGCGCAGCGGGCTGCCCCTGCTGGACCTGATCCAGGAGGGCAACGCCGGCCTGGTGCGCGCCGTGGAGAAGTTCGACTACACGAAGGGCTTCAAGTTCTCGACGTACGCGACGTGGTGGATCCGCCAGGCCATCACGCGGTCCATCGCGGACCAGTCGCGCACGATCCGGCTCCCCGTCCACCTCGTGGAGGAGCTGGGCCGCATCCGCCGCGTGCAGCGCGAGTTCAACCGCGAGCACGGCCGTGAGCCGGAGCCCACCGAGATCGCCGCGGAGCTCGACTCCACCCCGGAGCGGATCTCCGACGTGCTCGACTGGGCCCGCGACCCGGTGTCGCTGAACATGCCGGTGGACGACGCCGGGGAGACCCAGTTCGGCGACCTGCTGGAGGACACGTCGGCGGTGTCGCCGGAGCAGTCGGTGCTCACGCTGCTGCGCAGCGAGGAGCTGGAGGACCTGATCGGCCGCCTCGACCACCGCACGGCGTCCATCATCCGCATGCGGTACGGCATCGAGGACGGCCGTGAGCGGACGCTCACGGAGGTCGGCAAGGAACACGGCCTGACCCGCGAGCGCATTCGTCAGATCGAGAAGCACGCCCTGCTGGAGCTGAAGCGCATGGCCCGCGACACGGGCTTCGACGCGGCGGCGTGACCCTGTGCCCCGATGACCCGGTGGTCCACGACCCGGTGACCCGGTGATCCCCCAGACCCGCCGTCCCGCCCGGATCCCCCCAGGGACGGGACGGCGGCCGGACCCGCAGCCCCCCGCCTCCCCCCCCGGCGAGGGGCTGCGGTCTGTCCGGCGCCCCGGCGTCCCGCTGTTCCCTGGTGTCTCACCGTCCCCCGGCGTCCCGAGCTCGGTGCCCTGCGCCCACCCGGCCCCGGTGCCCCGCTCCCTGGCCCCACGGCGTCTGGCGTCCCGCCCCCGATGCCCCGCTCCCCGCCCCTGCCCGGCCCCGCCCGCTCAGCCGTGCCCCGCGGCCCCGCCGCCCACCGCGCGCCCCAGTCGGGAGGCCAGCGACGCGACGTACGCGGCGAGTTCCGGCGGGCCGTGCACGGTGAAGTCGGCGTCCACCAGGGCCAGCCGGACCGCCAGCCACTCCACCGAGTCCGTCGCCCGCGCCCGGACGCGGCAGGTGTCCCCGCCCGTGGCCTCGGGGGCCAGGTACGCGGGGAGGCGCGCCGCCACGAACGACGCGGGCGCCGCGAACGACACGTCCACATCCGGGCTCTCCGGGCTCTCCCGGTCCTCCCGGCCCCGCCGCAGCGAACGCCCCACCAGCGCCGCCGCGTCCCCGCCCGGCACCTCCCGGGGCGTGAACCGCGCGCCCGTCGCGAACGGCTCGTCCACCCGGTCCACCCGGAACGTCCGCCAGTCCTCCCGCCCCAGGTCGTAAGCGACCAGGTACCAGCGGTGCCCCGTCGACACCAGCCGGTACGGCTCCACCTGCCGCCGCGACTCCGTCCCGTCGCCCGCCCGGTACCCGAACCGCACCCGCTCCCGCCCCGTGACCGCCGCCGCCAGCGCGGTCAGCGTCCGCGACGAGACGGTCGCCCCGTCTCCCCGGGCCAGCGGGATCGTCGCGCTCTGCAACGTCGACACCCGGTGCCGCAGCCGCGACGGCAGGACCTGCTCCAGCTTCGCCAGCGCCCGTACGGACGCCTCCTCCACGCCCTCGACGGCGTGGCCCGCCCCCGCCCGCAGGCCGACGGCGATCGCCACGGCCTCCTCGTCCTCCAGCACCAGCGGCGGCATCGCCTTCCCCGCGACCAACCGGTACCCGCCGACCGCGCCCCTCGTCGCCTCCACCGGATAACCGAGGCCGCGCAGCCGGTCGACGTCCCGGCGGATCGTCCGGGGACTCACGCCGAGCCGCGCGGCCAGCTCGCTGCCCGGCCACTCGCGCGGCGTCTGCAACAGGGAGAGCAGGGTCAGGAGGCGTCCCGGGGTGTCCGTCATGGCGCCCAGCATGCCCGTGATCTAGGACGTGTTCCGACCTGTACGGCCCCTACGTTCTCCGCCATGACCTCGCAGAACCCGACTCCCAGCCCCGCCGGGGCGGCGCCCGCGGCGGACCGCCGCCGCTGGATCGCCCTCGCCGTCGTCATGACCGCGGCCTTCATGGACCTGGTCGACGTCACGATCGTCCACATCGCCCTCCCGTCGATCCAACGGGACCTCGGCGCGGACTTCGGCGCCGTCCAGTGGATCACCGCCGGGTACGCGCTCGCCTTCGCCGCCGGCCTGATCACCGGCGGCCGGCTCGGCGACATCCACGGCCGCAGGCGCCTGTTCCTCGTCGGCGTCGCCGGCTTCACCCTCGCGTCGGCGCTCTGCGGCTTCGCCACCGGCCCCGAGATGCTGGTCGCCTCCCGCATCCTCCAGGGCGGGACGGCGGCGCTGATGGTCCCGCAGGTCCTGTCGATCGTGCACGCCACGTTCCCCGCGCACGAGCGCGGCAAGGTCTTCGGCCTGTTCGGCGCGATCGTCGGGCTCGGTTCCGTGTCCGGGCCGCTGCTGGGCGCGCTGCTCACGCAGGGGGACCTGTTCGGCCTGGGCTGGCGGCCGATCTTCCTGATCAACCTGCCCGTCGGCATCGCCGCGCTGCTCCTCGGCCGCGCGTTCATCGCCGAATCGAAGGCCCCGAAGGCGCTGCGGCTCGACCTGCCGGGCGTCGTCGTCGCGATCGCCGCGATGCTGCTGCTGATGTACCCGCTGACGCGCGGCGCCGAGCTGGACTGGCCGGTCTGGTGCTTCGCCATGATGGCCGGCAGCGTCCCGGTGGCGGTGGCCTTCGTCGCGTACGAGAGGCGCAGGGGGCGGCGGGACGGCTCGCCGCTGGTCGAGCTGTCGCTGTTCCGGGTCAAGAGCTTCGCGGCGGGGGTCGCCGTGCAACTGGCCTTCGGGATCGGGCTGGGCGTCTTCTTCCTGACCTGGACGCTGTACATGCAGGTCGGGTTGGGCTGGGGCGCGCTGCGGGCCGGTCTGACCGGGGTGCCGTTCTCGGTGGCGGTGTCGGTCGCGGCGGGCGTGTCGGTGCAGAAGCTGGTGCCGAGGTTCGGCCGGAAGGTGCTCCAGGTGGGCGCGCTGACGATGATCGCGGGCGTCGGGCTGTACCGGTGGGAGGCGGACCGGTACGGCATGGGGATCGAGCCGTGGCAGATGGCGGTGCCGCTGGTGGTGCTCGGCGTGGGCATGGGCCTGGTCGTGGCGCCGCTGACGGACGCGGTGCTGTCGGACGTGCCGCGCGAGCACGCCGGGTCGGCGTCCGGGATCGTCAACTCCGTGATGCAGTTGGGCAACGCGCTGGGCCTCGGGCTCGTGTCGGTCGTGTTCGTACCGGGCGGGCCGGGCCCGGCGGTGGCCGGCGCCTTCACCGGGGCGCTCGGGTGGGTCGCGGCGGTGCTGGGCGTGGTGTTCCTGGTGATGTTCGCCCTGCCGGCCCGGCCCCGGCAGCACCTGGAGGGCGGCGGGGACGGGGCGGCGCCGGACGGCGGGGGCCCTGCGGGGGCCGCACGGGGAGCGGAGCCGGTGCCGGTGGCGGCGGGACGCTGAGCCCGTACGCCCGTACGCCCGTACGCCCGTACGTCTGTACGTCTGTATGTCTGTGCGCCCCTACCTCTGTACGTCTGTGCTTCTGGGCGTCCGTGCGCCAGTACGTCCGTACTTCCGTTCGTACGCCCTCCGCGCGGACGGACGGGGCCCGGCCGGGACGCACCCCGGCCGGGCCCCGGCATGCCTTCGGCGCGCACGCGCCCTCCCCATGCCCGAATGTGCCCGATTTCCTGCCCGAGTCTGTTTACTTCCCGGACTTCCTTCCATACTGTGCTGTAAGAACCACAGGTTCGGTCAGGAACGGATGTGAACGGACATGTACGCACCGGAGCGCCAGCAGGCGATCCTCCGCCTCGCCCGCGAGGACGGTCGCGTCGACGTGCTCTCCCTCGCGGACGCGTTCCAGGTCACCGCCGAGACCATCCGGCGCGACCTGAAGGCCCTCGACCGGGCCGGTCTCGTACGCCGCGTGCACGGTGGCGCCATCCCGGCGGGCCGCCTCGACTTCGAGCCCGACCTCGCGGAGCGCGAGTCGACCGCCGCCGACGAGAAGGACCGCATCGCGCGGGCCGCCCTCGCGGAGCTGCCCCAGGAGGGCAGCGTCATCCTCGACGCCGGTTCCACAGTCGGGCGGATCGCCGCCGGGCTCCCGCCGGAGTGCTCCCTCACCGTCGTCACCCACGCCCTCACCACCGCCGCCCGGCTCGCCGACCACCCCGGCATCGCCCTCCACCTCGTCGGCGGCCGTGTCCGGCACCGCACCCGCGCCGCCGTCGACGCGTGGGCGCTCCGCTCGTACGGGGAGGTCCGCGCCGACGTCGTCTTCGTCGGCGCCAACGGCTTCTCCCTCGCCCACGGGCTCACCACCCCCGACCTCGCGGAAGCCGCCGTGAAGCGGGCCGTCGTCGCCGCCGCGCGCCGCGTCGTCCTCCTCGCGGACTCCGCCAAGCACGGGCAGGACCACTTCGCCCGCTTCGGGGGCCTGGCCGACGTCGACCTGCTCATCACCGACACGGGGCTCGACCCCCAGGACGCGGCCGCCATCGAGGCCGCGGGAACGGAAGTCGTACGCGCATGATCCTCACCGTCACCCCCAACCCGTCCCTGGACCGGACCTACGAGGTACCGGCCCTGGAGCGGGGCGAGGTGCTGCGCGCGACCGGGGAACGCGTGGACCCGGGCGGCAAGGGCGTCAACGTCTCGCGGGCCGTCGCGGCAGCCGGGCACCGCACCCTCGCCGTCGCCCCCCTCGGCGGCGCGCCCGGCGCGCTCGTCGCGGAACTGCTCGCCGGGCAGGGCATCGACGTCGCCCCCGTGCCGATCGGCGGGCACACCCGCTCCAACATCGCCGTCGCCGAACCCGACGGCACCCTCACCAAGATCAACGCGCCGGGTCCGCACCTCACGCCGGGCGAGTCCGAGGCCCTCCTCGCGGCCGTCGGCGCGCACGCCGCCGGTGCCGACTGGGTCGCCTGCTGCGGCAGCCTCCCCGGGGGCCTCGCCCCCACCTGGTACGCCGACCTCGTCACCCGCGCCCACGGGCACGGCTCCCGCACCGCCCTCGACACGTCCGGGCCGTCCCTGCTGGTCGCCCTGCGCGGCCGGCCCGACGTGGTGAAGCCCAACGCCCGGGAGCTCGCGGAGGCGGTCGGTCGGCCCCTGGCGACCGTGGGCGACGCCGTGGAGGCCGCCGAGGAGCTGCGCGCCGCCGGAGCCGGAGCCGTACTGGCCAGCCTCGGCGCGGACGGCCAGCTCCTCGTGTCGGCGGACGGCGTCTGGTACGGCAACGCCGCCGTCGCCTCCGTGCGCAGCGACGTCGGCGCGGGCGACGCCTCCCTCGCCGGTTTCCTCGCGGCGGGGGGCGAGGGGCCGGCCGCCCTGGCCGCCGCCGTCGCGCACGGCGCGGCCGCCGTCCAACTGCCCGGCAGCCAGATGCCGACGCCCGCCCACCTGAACCCGTCGGCGGTCACCGTGACCACCGACATCCCCCTCGACCGCGCACTCACCGAGTGACGAGCCCCTGGGAAGCCGCGATGAACGACATGATCACCGCGGACCTGGTCGATCTCGACCTGGCCGCACAGACGAAGCAGGAAGCGGCCCGTTCGCTCGCCGAGCGCATGGTGGCCCTGAGCCGCGTCACCGACCTGGACGGCTTCCTCGCCGACGTGGCGGCGCGCGAGGCCCAGATGCCGACGGGCCTGGACGGCGGCATAGGGATCCCGCACTGCCGCAGCGCCCACGTCACGGAGCCGACGTTGGCGTTCGGCCGTGCGGCGCACGGCGTCGACTTCGGCGCCCCGGACGGCCCGGCGGACCTGATCTTCCTGATCGCCGCCCCGGCGGGCGCGGACGACGCCCACCTGACGATCCTGTCGTCCCTGGCCCGCAGCCTGATGGACCGGGACTTCACGACGGCGTTGCGGGCGACGGCGTCCCCGGTGGAGGCAGCGGCGCTGCTGCGGGGCGGGGCGCCGCTGACCCCGGGCGGAACACCCCCGGACACCGGGCCCGGTGCGGCGGACACTGGGGCGGGCACGGCGGACAACGGGGCCGGTGCGGCGGGTCCCGGGGTCGGTACGGCGGTGTCCGGGACCGGTACGGCGGGTCCCGGGGTCGGTACGGCGGTGTCCGGGACCGGTACGGCGGATCCCGGGGTCGGTACGGCGGTGTCTGGAGCCGGTACGGCGGACCCCGAGGCCGCTACGGCGAGCGCCGCGGGCGCTACGGCAGGCGCTGGGGCCGGTGCTACGGGTGCCGCCCCCGAGGTAGGCGCCCCGGCCGGAGACGGAGCACCCGATCGGAAGGAGCCCTTCCGTATCGTCGCGGTCACCTCCTGTCCCACCGGCATCGCCCATACCTACATGGCGGCCGAGGCGCTGGAGCAGGCCGGGCGGGACGCCGGAGTCGAGGTGACCGTCGAGACGCAGGGGTCGGCCGGCTTCACCCGGCTCGACCCGGCAACCGTCGCCGCCGCCGACGGCGTGATCTTCGCCCATGACGTCGCCGTACGCGACAAGGAGCGGTTCGCCGGGAAACCGACCGTCGACGTCGGGGTGAAGGCCGGCATCAACCGCGCCGCCGAGCTGATAGCCGAGGTCCGCGCGAAGGCCGCACGGGGCGAGACGACGGCCCCCGCGACTCCCGCCGCCTCCCGTGCTTCCGGCGCGGCCCCCGTCGCCTCCGGTGCCACACCCGTCGACCGGAAGGGCAAGCCCGGTGAGGGCTACGGCACACGGCTCCGCGAGTGGCTGATGTCCGGTGTCGGCTACATGGTCCCGTTCGTCGCCGCGGGCGGCCTGCTCATCGCCCTCGGTTTCGCCATCGGCGGCTGGGAGATCGACAAGGCGCCGTCCGTCGCGGAGCACTTCGCCTGGGGCCGGGCGGACAGTTGGGCCGCGCTCATGTTCCAGATCGGTGGCCTGGCGTTCGGCTTCCTGGTCCCCGTACTGGCGGGCTACATCGCGTACGGCATGGCGGACCGTCCCGGCCTCGTCCCCGGCTTCGTGGGCGGCGCCGTGGCGCTCACCATCGACGCGGGTTTCCTCGGCGGCCTGGCGGCCGGTCTGCTCGCGGGCGGGGTGGTGATGGCCGTCCAGCGGCTGAGGGTCCCGTCCGTACTGCGCGGGATCATGCCGGTCGTGGTCATCCCGCTCGTCGCGTCGGCGGTGGTCGGCTTCCTGATGTTCCTGGTGGTCGGCAAGCCCATCGCCTCGCTGCAGAAGGCGCTCACCGACTGGCTGTCCGGCCTGACCGGCGCGAACGCCGTCGTCCTCGGTGTGATCCTCGGCCTGATGATGTCCTTCGACCTCGGCGGGCCGGTCAACAAGGTGGCCTACGCCTTCGCGGTGGGCGGCCTCGCCACCCCCAACGAGGGCTCCCTGAAGGTCATGGCCGCCGTGATGGCCGCCGGCATGGTGCCGCCGCTCGCCATGGCACTGGCCACGACCGTACGCGGCCGTCTGTTCACCAGGGCCGAGCGGGAGAACGGCAAGGCGGCGTGGGTGCTGGGCGCGTCGTTCATCTCCGAGGGCGCGATCCCGTTCGCGGCGGCCGACCCGCTGCGGGTCATCCCGTCGGCGATGGCGGGCGGCGCGGTCACGGGCGCGCTGTCGATGGCGTTCGAGGCGACGCTGCGGGCACCGCACGGCGGCATCTTCGTGGTGCCGCTGATCGGCAACCCGTTCCCGTACCTCTTGGCGGTCCTCGCCGGCACGCTCGTCAGCGCGGCGCTCGTCGTCGCCCTCAAGAGCGCCCGCAAGTCCCCCACGAACGGCGACGAGTCCTCGCCCGGCCCGGACCCGGACCGGAAGGCCACCGTCGCGACCTGAGCCGTCACGGCCGAGTCGTCCGACCCGAGCTGTCACGACCCGAGCCGTCACGATCCGAGCTGTGATGACCTGAGCCGTTACGGCCTGAGCCGTCATGACCTGAGCCGTTACGACCCGAGCCGTCACGACCCGAGCCGTCACAGCCGAGCGGCGGAGCGGGGCG
>NZ_JAWCTQ010000004.1:0-261129 GCF_032423885.1 Streptomyces tamarix
TCCGTTGCGGGTGGCGGTGATGGGGTGTGTGGTCAACGGTCCTGGTGAGGCGCGTGAGGCGGATCTGGGGGTGGCGTCGGGCAATGGCAAGGGGCAGATCTTCGTGAAGGGCGAGGTCATCAAGACCGTGCCGGAGTCGAAGATCGTCGAGACGCTGATCGAGGAAGCGATGAAGATCGCCGAACAGATGGAGAAGGACGGCGTGCTGTCCGGCGAGCCCGAGGTCTCCGTCGGCTGATCCACCCGGCCGCCCGGTCCCGCACCCCGTGCGCCGGCCGCGAAGCCGGGACGCACGGGCGGGAGGGCGCCCCCGCGGGCCGCGGCGGGCCTGGAAACGGCCCGCCGCCACCGCGCCCCGCATGGTCGCGGCGGTGCCGGGTACAGTGCGGTGACCGACAGACCCACTGGTGAGGCCCCCGTGTTGACGCACACCACCACCCGGGTCCTCGAACCCGGGGACCTCGGCGCCGCGCTCGCAGTCCTCGACAGCGAGCCGGTCGCCAACGCGTTCGTCACCGCCCGCGTCCAGGCCGCCGGCCTCGATCCGTGGCGCCTCGGCGGCGAGATGTGGGGCTGGTACGACGAGGGGCGGTTGCGCTCCCTGTGCTATTCGGGCGCCAACCTCGTCCCCGTCTGCGCCACCCCCGAAGCGGTCCGCGCCTTCGCCGACCGCGCCCGCCGCACCGGCCGCCGCTGCTCCTCGATCGTCGGCCCGGCCGAACCGACCGCCGAGCTGTGGCGCCTCCTCGAACCGAGCTGGGGCCCCGCCCGCGACGTGCGGCCCCACCAGCCCCTGATGGTCACCGAGCGGCCCGCCGCCGACGTGGAGCCCGACCCGCTGGTCCGCCGCGTCCGCAAGGACGAGATGGACCTGATCATGCCGGCGTGCGTGGCGATGTTCACCGAGGAGGTCGGCGTCTCCCCGATGGCGGGCGACGGCGGGCTGCTGTACCAGGCGCGCGTCGCCGAGCTGGTCTCCTCCGGCCGGTCCTTCGCGCGCGTGGAGGACGGCAAGGTCGTCTTCAAGGCGGAGATCGGCGCGGCCACGCCCAAGGCGTGCCAGATCCAGGGCGTCTGGGTCGCACCCGAGCACCGGGGGCGGGGCCTCTCCGAGACGGGCATGGCCGCGGTCCTGCGGTACGCCCTCGCGGACGTGGCGCCGGTCGTCAGCCTGTACGTCAACGACTACAACAAGCCCGCCCGGGCCGCGTACCACAGGGTCGGCTTCCGCGAGACGGGCGCGTTCATGAGCGTGCTGTTCTGAGGGCGCGCGCGGGACGTAGGGTTCGGGCCATGGATGACGTCGTGGTGGTCGGACCGCTCGACCTGACCGCGCGGGTGGACGACGCGCTGGCCGTGCAGGCCCTCGCCTTCGGGCTCAGCGAGGGCGAGGTCGCGGTGCGCCGCCACATCGTGGTCCGCCACATGGCCTGCCGGGGCGCCCGCGCGTACGGCGCGACCACCCCGGACGGGCGCCTCGTCGGCTTCGTGTACGGCATGCCCAACGACCGGGCCCACTGGTGGTCGACGGTCGTCCAGCCGTACCTGGTCCGCGAGGGCAACGACGGCTGGCTCGACGACTCGTTCGTCATCACGGAGCTGCACGTCCACCCCGGCCACCAGGCCCGCGGCATCGGCACGGAGCTGATCACCACGATCACCGGCACGGCGGACGAGCCCCGCTCGATCCTCTCGGCCATCGACACGGAGAGCCCCGCCCGCAGGTTGTACCGCTCCCTCGGCTACGTGGACCTGGCCCGCCGGGTGCACTTCCCGAGCGCCCCCCGCCCGTACGCGGTGATGGGCGCCCACCTGCCCCTGCGCCGGGGGTAGGACCGGGCCGCCGCCGCGCCCCCGGGCGGCGCGGCGGCGGGGCCACTGATTTCCGCGGGCCGGGGGCGCCCGGCTAACCTCCTGCCCATCACACTTTTCACCGCAGGAGAGATCCCCATGGCCCAGGTCCAGCGCATGTCCCGGTTGATGGTCAAGACACTGCGCGACGACCCGGCGGACGCCGAGACGCTCAGCCACAAGCTGCTCGTCCGCGCCGGTTACGTCCGCCGCAACGCCGCCGGCATCTGGTCCTGGCTGCCGCTGGGCAAGAAGGTCCTGGAGAACGTCTCGCGCGTCGTGCGCGAGGAGATGGACGCCATCGGCGCCCAGGAGGTCCTCCTGCCCGCCCTGCTGCCGAAGGAGCCGTACGAGGCGACCGGCCGCTGGGACGAGTACGGCGCCGAGCTGTTCCGCCTCCAGGACCGCAAGGGCGCCGACTACCTGCTCGGCCCCACCCACGAGGAGATCTTCACCCAGCTGGTCAAGGACCAGTGCACGTCCTACAAGGACCTGCCGGTGATCCTCTACCAGATCCAGACCAAGTACCGCGACGAGGCCCGCCCCCGCTCGGGCATCCTGCGCGGCCGCGAGTTCCAGATGAAGGACTCGTACTCGTTCGACACGACGGACGAGGGCCTCGCCGAGTCGTACCGCCTGCACCGCGAGGCGTACGTGAGGATCTTCGAGCGCCTCGGCCTCCACCACAAGATCGTCTCCGCGACCTCCGGCGCCATGGGCGGCTCGGCGTCCGAGGAGTTCCTGGCCCCCGCCGCGGCGGGCGAGGACACCTTCGTGTACTGCCCGTCGTGCGATTACGCGGCCAACACCGAGGCCGTCACCTTCGCGGGCGGCGAGCCCGTCGACGGCTCCGCGCACGGCCCGGTGGAGGAGCTGGACACCCCGGACACGCCGACCATCGAGACGCTCGCCGAGCACCTCGGCGTACCGGCCTCCGCGACGCTGAAGAACCTGCTGGTCAAGGTGGACGGCGAGATCGTCGCCGTGGGCGTCCCCGGTGACCGCGAGGTCGACCTGGGCAAGCTGGAGGACCACCTCGCGCCGGCCGTCGTCGAGATGGTCACCGCCGAGGACTTCACGGGCCGCCCCGACCTGGTGCGCGGCTACGTCGGCCCGCAGGGCCTGGAGAAGGTCCGCTACATCGCCGACCCGCGCGTCGCCCCCGGCACCGCCTGGATCACCGGTGCCAACAAGCCGGACACGCACGCGAGGAACGTCGTCTGCGGCCGCGACTTCCAGGTCGACGACTACCTCGACGTCGTCGTGGTCGAGGAGGGCGACCCCTGCCCGAAGTGCGGCACGGGCCTGAAGCTCGACCGCGCCATCGAGATCGGCCACATCTTCCAGCTCGGCCGCAAGTACACCGACGCCTTCCAGTTGGACGTGCTCGGCCAGAACGGCAAGCCGGTCCGCGTGACCATGGGCTCGTACGGCATCGGCGTCTCGCGCGCGGTGGCGGCCCTCGCCGAGCAGACCGCCGACGACAAGGGCCTGTGCTGGCCGCGCGAGATCGCCCCGGCGGACGTCCACGTCGTCGCGGCGGGCAAGGCGCTCCAGACGGAGCTGGCCCTGGAGGTCTCCGAGAAGCTCCGCGAGGCCGGGCTGCGCGTCCTGGTCGACGACCGGGCGGGCGTGTCGCCGGGGGTGAAGTTCACCGACGCCGAGCTGATCGGCGTGCCGAGGATCCTCGTCGCCGGGCGCCGCTCGGGCGAGGGCGTCGTCGAGCTGAAGGACCGCCGCACGGGCGAGCGCGAGGAGCTGACCGTCGAGGAGGCGGTGGCCCGCCTCACGGCCGCGTAGCGCTCGGAGGGCACCCTCAGAGGCATCCCGCCGTACCGGCGCCGTCGTCCCGCACCGGGACGGTCGGCGCCGGTGCGCGTACGGGCCGCGCGGTCGCCGCGCGGGGCGCCTCCAGGGACGGGGCGGGGCCGCCGTCCCCGGCCGGGGCGGTGGCGGGCCCGGGGCGCCCGTCCGCCTCGTCCCCGGCCGCCCGGTGCTCGGCGGCCTCCGCCGACCGCTCCAGGAAGCGGAGCAGCTCCACCGGGATCGGCAGCACGAGCGTGGAGTTCTTCTCGGCGGCGACGGCCATCACGGTCTGGAGCAGCCGCAGTTGGAGGGCGGAAGGCGTGTCGGCCATCTCGCGCGCGGCCTCCGACAGCTTCTTGGACGCCTGGAGCTCCGCGTCGGCGTTGATCAGCCGCGCCCTGCGCTCGCGGTCCGCCTCGGCCTGCCGGGCCATGGAGCGCTTCATGGTCTCGGGCAGCGACACGTCCTTGATCTCGACGCGGTCGATGGTGACGCCCCACTCGACGGCCGGGTTGTCGATCATCAGTTCCAGGCCCTCGTTGAGCTTCTCCCGGCTGGAGAGCAGGTCGTCCAGGTCGCTCTTGCCGATGATCGAGCGCAGCGACGTCTGGGCGATCTGCGAGACGGCGAACCGGTAGTCCTCGACGCGGATGACGGCCTCGACGGGGTCGACGACCTTGAAGTAGATCACCGCGTCGACCCGGACGGTGACGTTGTCGCGGGTGATGCCGTCCTGGGCGGGCACGGGCATCGTCACGATCTGCATGCTCACCTTCCGCATCCGGTCGACGAACGGGACGACCAGGGTGAGCCCCGGCCCCCGCACCCGGCTCCGCAGCCGCCCGAACCGCAGGACGACGCCCTGTTCGTACTGCTTGACGACCCTGACGGCGGCCCCGACGTACGCGATGGCGGCCGAGCCCGCCAGTACGGCCGCGGTCAGCAGTTCCTCGCCCATGACGACCCCCTGCCGTCGAGTCGAACCCAGGTGCGATACAAGGGTTACGCCCCATAGTGCAC
The DNA here is from genome assembly GCF_032423885.1 of Streptomyces tamarix. Taxonomy (NCBI): domain Bacteria; kingdom Bacillati; phylum Actinomycetota; class Actinomycetes; order Kitasatosporales; family Streptomycetaceae; genus Streptomyces; species Streptomyces tamarix. The sequence goes on from NZ_JAWCTQ010000004.1 coordinate 4,678, forward strand.
CGATATGGTCGAAACGGGCAGTGTCGTGCGGCCGTGTTCTCCGTGCGACGGCGCCCCGGTCGCCCGGAGTCCCCGGCCGGTCACAGCCAGCCGGCGAACTCCAGCAGCGGCTCCGCCTCGCGGTCCCGCCCGGCCGCCAGCGCACGGGTCCCCGACTCGACCGCCCGGAACAGCGTCCAGCCGCGCAACCGCTCCCGGTCCACGTCCAGGGAGTCCGCCAGCCGGTGCACCCGCCGCCGCGCCGCCGCCGCGCCGGACGCCTCCGCCACCAGGTCCTCGACCCGGTCGCGCACCAGCCGCGCCAGGTCGTACGCCCGCTCGCCCACCACCGGCTCCGGCCCCACCGCCAGCCACGGAGCCCGGTCACCGGCCAGCACCTTGCCCTGCCGGAAGCAGCCGTGCAGCAGCAGCGCCTCGGACGCGTCCGCCAGCAGCCCGGCGCGGGCCTCCAGCGCGGCCGCCACCAGGGCGCCCACCGCCTCGTCCGCCCGGTACGCGGCCATCGCCTCCGCCCGGGGCGCCGTCCGGTCCGCCACCGACTCGAAACGGTGCCCCTCCGGGGGCTCCACCCACAGCCGCCGTACCGTACCGGCCGCCTCCAGCAGCGCCTTCGCCTCCGGCAGCGACCGCAGCGACACGTCCGGCCGCAGCCGCTCCAGCAGCAGCCCGGGCCCCTCGCCGGCGTCGTCCAGCAGCCGCACCGCGCCCCAGCCGTCCCAGTGGGCGAGCGCCTCCCGCTCCCGGTCGGGCGCGGCGAACGGCGGCGCCAGCTTCAGCGCGGCCGGCTCCCCGCCGCCCCGCCGGGCCAGGACCACCACGCTGCTGCGGCCGCCCGGCTCCACCACCCGCTCGGCGGCCATGCCGCGCCCGGACAGCGCCCGGCGGACGGTGTCCGGCAACCCGTCGAGCCACGTGCTCGCGGCGGCCTCGCCGTACGTTTCGCCGAGTGCCCGCACCAGGCGACGAGGCGGTTCGGACACGGGGACGTCAGCGGCGTGGGCCATGCGTGCGGGGCCACCTTTCGGTCCTGCGGCGCGAGCCGCGCGGGGAAGCGGGGCTCACGGTCGCTCGGCGAGCCCAGGAAAGGCTACGCCGCCGCCGCGCCAGCGGACGGCCCGCACCGCCGCCTCCCGCAGCGCGGCCGCCGCGTCCCGGCGCAGCGCGCCCCCGGCGGCCCGTACGAGGTCGGCGTACACGCCCGCGACCCGGTCCTCCAGCTCGGCGGCCAGCCGCACCGCCCCGTCCCCGTCCGCCACCGGGAACGGCAGCGCGTACGCCGGCGCCGACGCGGCCGGCGTGCCGCCCAGGTCCCGCACGGTCCGGGCCGCCGCGTCCCGCCGCGCCCGGTGCGCCGCGTGGGCCGCCTCCGCCTCCGCCCGCCTGGCCGCCCCGACCCGGGCGCCGACGACGCCGTACCCGTACACCGCGGCGTGTTCCGCCGCCAGCACCGCCTGCGCGGCCTCCAGGGCGCTCACGCCCGGCTCCCCTCGCCGAGCAGGTAGGCGTGCGCGGCCCCGGCTGCGGCGACCGACGCCAGCAGGCGGGCCAGCTCCGGGGGCGCGGCCACCAGGGCCGCCGCGTGCGCCGCCGCGGTGCGCGAGGCCAGCGCGGCCAGCTCCCCGAGCACGGCGCCCGGCTCGGCCGGCACGCCGCGGGGGAACGGGCCCGCGCCGGAGCGCGGCGCCGGGGACGCGGCGCCGTCCGCGCCGGGGGCCGTGCCCACCGGGGTCGGGGACGCCGTGCCCGCCGGGTCCGGGGACGCCGCGCCGGGGGCCCGCTCGCCCGGAGGGGCCAGCGCCGCCACGTGGCGGGCCGCCGCCTCACGGAGCGGGGCCAGCCGGCCGCCCAGCGCCGGATGGGCGTCCAGCGCCTCGTCGTAACCGGCCAGGAGCACCCCGCTCGCCGCCGCCGACCTGCGGCGCAGGACCGTTTCGGCACGCCGTGCCGACTCGGCCGCCGAGGGGCGCGGGAGGCCGCCCCCGCCGGAGCCCGGGCCCGAGCAGCCGGCCAGCGCCCCGGACACCCCGGACGCCGTCGCCACCGCGAGCGCACGCCTCCGCGTCACCTCCGTGCGCCCCACGTTCACTCCTTCGGGTACACCACTTCGAAGATCACCGCAGGCGAGCGTACCCGCGGGCCGGTCCGGGGTGGACGGCAACACCCCCCGGGACCGGATACCCTTTGTCTGACACGCGACGAACCCACAACAGCACACGCGGCCGAGGAGTCACCCGGATGAGCACCACCCAGAGCGAGAGGCTGCGCGGGTTGCTGGAACCGCTGGTCACCGCCAGGCAGCTGGATCTCGAGGAGATCGAGGTGTCCCGGGCGGGCCGCCGCAGGGAGCTGAGGGTCATCGTCGACTCGGACGACGGCGTGGAACTCGACGTCTGTGCCGAGCTGAGCCGCGCCATCTCCCAGACGCTCGACGAGACGGACGCGATGGGCGAGGAAGAGTACGTCCTCGAGGTGAGCTCGCCGGGCGTCGACCGCCCCCTCACCGAACACCGCCACTTCGTGCGCGCCACCGGCCGCCTCGTGAAGTTCCGGCTGCACGAGGGCGGCGACCTCGTCGCCCGCATCCTCGGAGTGGACGAGGAGGGGCTCGACCTGGAGGTCCCGGGCGTGAAGGGCCGCAAGGCCACCGCCCGGCGCCTGGAGTTCCCCGAGATCGCCAAGGCGCGCGTGGAGATCGAGTTCAACCGCAAGGACAAGAAGGAAGAGGAGGAGGCGTAGCCGTGGACATCGATGTGAAGCTCCTTAAGGGCTTGGCACATGAGAAGGAGATCCCCTTCGAGCTGCTGGTCGAGGCGATCGAGTCGGCCCTCCTCATCGCCTACCACCGCACCGAGGGAGCCCGCCGCCACGCCCGCGTCGTGCTGGACCGCCAGACCGGTCACGTGACGGTGTGGGCGAAGGAGGACCCGGCCGACCTGGAGGAGGGGCAGGAGCCCAAGGAGTTCGACGACACCCCGTCGGACTTCGGCCGCATCGCGGCGACCACGGCCCGCCAGGTCATCCAGCAGCGGCTGCGCGACGCCGAGAACGACATGACGTTCGGCGAGTACGCGCGCCGCGAGGGCGACATCGTGGCCGGCGTCGTCCAGCAGGGCAAGGACCCCAAGAACGTCCTGGTCAAGCTGGACGACAAGCTGGAGGCGATCCTCCCCGTCCAGGAGCAGGTGCCCGGCGAGGAGTACACGCACGGCCTGCGCCTGCGCACGTACGTCGTCCGCGTCGCCAAGGGGGTGCGCGGTCCGTCCGTCACCCTGTCGCGCACGCACCCCAACCTCGTGAAGAAGCTGTTCGCGCTGGAGGTCCCGGAGATCGCCGACGGTTCCGTCGAGATCGCCGCGATCGCCCGCGAGGCCGGCCACCGCACGAAGATCGCCGTACGGTCGACGCGCTCCGGCCTCAACGCCAAGGGCGCCTGCATCGGCCCGATGGGCGGCCGGGTGCGCAACGTCATGGCGGAGCTGCACGGCGAGAAGATCGACATCGTCGACTGGTCCGACGACCCGGCCGACATGGTGGCGAACGCGCTCTCCCCGGCGCGCGTCTCCAAGGTCGAGGTCGTCGACCTGGCGGCCCGGTCCGCCCGCGTCACCGTGCCGGACTACCAGCTGTCCCTGGCGATCGGCAAGGAGGGCCAGAACGCCCGCCTGGCCGCCCGCCTCACCGGCTGGCGCATCGACATCCGGCCGGACACCGAGCAGCCCGCGCAGTCCGCCGGGGAATCCCGGGAATCCGGGGAATAGAGACCACCGTGGTCACGTTGGGCTACAGCGAGACCACGACGGGATCACGACAACAACCGTTCGATTTTTGCCCCAAAGGGGTGAGGTCGGTGCGGGGAGGTAGACTTAAGCGTGTCTGGCCGGACGCATGCCCGCGCATGCCCTGAGCGAACCTGTGTGGGATGCCGGGAGCGGGCGGCCAAGAGCGATCTGCTGCGCATCGTGGCGATCGAGGGTGAGTGTGCCCCCGATCCACGCGGTACGCTGCCCGGTCGGGGTGCCTATGTGCATCCCGTCCAGTCCTGCCTCGATCTGGCGGTCCGCCGCCGGGCGTTCCCCCGGTCCCTCCGGGTCCAGGGTCCGCTCGACACCGCGGACGTGCACCGCTACGTCGAGCAGGCGACACCGTAAGAAAGAAGTACGGCACGGGGAGAGCCCGTGCGGTCAGGTACCTCGCGAGTGGAAGTAGGTCGAGATTGCGATGAGCACTCGATGAGTACGCGATGAGTACGCCCATGAAGTAGCGACGGTCCGGCGGTAACCGGACCTCAAAGGAGCGAAGTGGCTAAGGTCCGGGTATACGAACTCGCCAAGGAGTTCGGTGTGGAGAGCAAGGTCGTCATGGCCAAGCTCCAGGAACTCGGTGAATTCGTCCGTTCGGCGTCATCGACGATCGAGGCGCCGGTTGTCCGTAAGTTGACCGACGCTTTGCAGGGACCCGGCTCCGCCGGCAAGTCCGCTGCCAAGCCCGGCGCGCCCCGCAAGGCCGCGCCCCCCGCCCCCGCCAAGCGCGAGGGCGGCACCCCCGCGCCCGCCAGGCCCGCCGCGCCGTCCCCGGCGCAGGCCGGCGGCGCCCCCCAGGCCCCCAGGCCGGCAGGGGAACGCCCGGCCGCCCCGAAGCCCGGCGCCCCCGCGCCGCGGCCCGCGGCCGCCGAGAAGCCCGCGGCGCCGGCCCCCGGCCCGCGTCCCACCCCGGGTCCGAAGCCCGCCCCGGCCGCCAAGCCGGCCCCGGCGGCCCCGGCCCCGACGAAGCCCGAGTTCACCGCGCCCCCGTCGGCTCCCGCCGCCGGTCCCCGGCCCGGTGCCACCCCCGGCCCCCGCCCCGCCGCGCGTCCCCAGACGCCCGGTGGCCAGCAGGGCGGCGGACGCCAGGGCGCCCCGCGCCCCGGCCAGCAGGCCCCCCGTCCGGGCGGCCGTCCGGCCGGCCCGCGTCCGGGCAACAACCCGTTCACCTCCGGTGGCTCCACCGGCATGGCGCGCCCGCAGGCGCCCCGTCCGGGCGGCGCCCCGCGCCCCGGCGCCCCGGGTGCTCCCGGCGGCCCGCGTCCGCAGACCCCCGGCCAGGCCGGTCCGCGTCCGCAGGCGGGCCCCGGCGGCCCGCGCCCCACGCCCGGCTCCATGCCGCGTCCCCAGGCTCCGCGCCCGGGTGGCGGCCCGGCCGGTAACCGCCCGAACCCGGGCATGATGCCGCAGCGTCCCGCTGCCGGCCCGCGTCCCGGCCCCGGTGGCCGCGGTCCCGCGACCGGTGGCCGTCCGGGTGGTCCCGGCGGTCGTCCCGGTGGTGGCGGCGGCTTCGCCGGTCGTCCCGGTGGTGGCGGCGGCGGCTTCGCCGGTCGTCCCGGCGGCGGCGGTGGCGGCGGTGGCCGTCCCGGTGCTCCGGGCGGTGGCGGCGGCTTCGGCGGCGGCCGTCCCGGCTTCGGCGGCCGTCCCGGCGGCCCCGGTGGCCGTGGTGGCACGCAGGGCGCGTTCGGCCGTCCGGGCGGTCCCGCCCGCCGCGGCCGCAAGTCGAAGCGGCAGAGGCGCCAGGAGTACGAGGCCATGCAGGCCCCGTCCGTGGGCGGCGTGATGCTGCCTCGCGGCAACGGCGAGACCGTTCGCCTGTCGCGCGGTGCGTCCCTCACCGACTTCGCGGAGAAGATCAACGCCAACCCGGCGTCGCTCGTCGCGGTCATGATGAACCTCGGCGAGATGGTCACCGCCACGCAGTCCGTCTCCGACGAGACGCTGCAGCTCCTCGGCGACGAGATGAACTACACCGTTCAGATCGTCTCGCCGGAGGAGGAGGACCGCGAGCTGCTCGAGTCCTTCGACCTGGAGTGGGGCGAGAACGAGGGCGGCGAGGAGTACCTCACTCCGCGCCCGCCGGTCGTGACCGTCATGGGTCACGTCGACCACGGCAAGACCCGCCTGCTCGACGCGATCCGCAAGACGAACGTCGTCGCGGGCGAGGCCGGTGGCATCACCCAGCACATCGGTGCCTACCAGGTGACGACCGAGGTCAACGGCGAGGACCGCAAGATCACCTTCATCGACACCCCGGGTCACGAGGCGTTCACCGCCATGCGTGCCCGCGGTGCCAAGTCCACCGACATCGCGATCCTCGTGGTGGCGGCGAACGACGGTGTGATGCCCCAGACGATCGAGGCGCTGAACCACGCCAAGGCGGCCGACGTGCCGATCGTGGTCGCGGTCAACAAGATCGACGTCGAGGGCGCCGACCCGGTCAAGGTGCGCGGTCAGCTGACCGAGTACGGCCTGGTGGCCGAGGAGTACGGCGGCGACACGATGTTCGTCGACATCTCCGCCAAGCAGGGTCTGCACATCGACTCCCTGCTGGAGGCCGTGATCCTCACGGCGGACGCCTCGCTCGACCTGCGGGCCAACCCGGAGCAGGACGCGCAGGGCATCGCCATCGAGTCGCACCTCGACCGTGGCCGCGGCGCCGTCGCGACCGTCCTGGTCCAGCGGGGCACGCTGCGGGTCGGCGACACGATGGTGGTCGGCGACGCGTACGGCCGCGTCCGGGCGATGCTCGACGACAAGGGCAACAACGTCGAGGAGGCGACCCCGTCGACTCCGGTCCTGGTCCTGGGTCTCACCAACGTCCCGGGCGCCGGCGACAACTTCCTCGTCGTCGACGAGGACCGCACGGCCCGCCAGATCGCCGAGAAGCGCGCCGCGCGGGAGCGCAACGCCGCCTTCGCCAAGCGCGTCCGCCGGGTGTCCCTCGAGGACCTCGACAAGGTGCTCAAGGCCGGTCAGATCCAGGAACTCAACCTCATCATCAAGGGCGACGCGTCCGGTTCGGTCGAGGCCCTCGAGTCCTCGCTGCTCCAGCTCGACGTCGGTGAAGAGGTCGACATCCGGGTCCTGCACCGCGGCGTGGGTGCGGTCACCGAGTCCGACATCGACCTGGCGATGGGCTCCGACGCCATCGTCATCGGCTTCAACGTCCGCGCGGCCGGCCGTGCCGCGCAGATGGCGGAGCGCGAGGGCGTCGACGTCCGCTACTACTCGGTGATCTACCAGGCCATCGAGGAGATCGAGGCGGCCCTCAAGGGCATGCTCAAGCCGGAGTACGAAGAGGTCGAGCTCGGTACGGCGGAGATCCGCGAGGTCTTCCGCTCGTCCAAGCTGGGCAACATCGCGGGTGTCCTCATCCGGTCCGGCGTGGTCAAGCGCAACACCAAGGCGCGCCTCCTGCGCGACGGCAAGGTCGTCGCGGAGAACCTCAACATCGAGGGTCTGCGTCGCTTCAAGGACGACGTCACCGAGATCCGCGAAGGCTTCGAGGGCGGTATCAACCTCGGAAACTTCAACGACATCAAGATCGACGACGTCATCGCGACGTACGAGATGCGCGAGAAGCCGCGCGGCTGACCCAGCCCGCGCGACATCAGGAGCGGAAGCCGGGGCCGGTCGGCGGAAGGAATTTCCGTCGATCGGCCCCGGCCGCTGCGTGTACGGTTCGGATGTCCCCGCCGGTGAACGGCGGGGGCCTACCGAACCCGAACCGGCGGGACATCCGGACTGTCCATGTATGTGGGGACGCTGTCCTTCGATCTGCTTCTCGGCGACGTACGGTCGCTGAAGGAGAAGCGCTCCGTCGTCCGGCCGATCGTCGCCGAACTCCAGCGGAAATTCGCGGTGAGTGCGGCGGAGACCGGCAACCAGAACCTCCATCGCAGGGCCGAGATCGGCGTGGCGATGGTCTCCGGGGACGCCGGGCATCTCACAGGGGTACTGGACCGGTGTGAGCGCCTCGTCGCCGCGAGGCCCGAGGTGGAGCTGCTGTCCGTACGGCGGCGCCTGCACACCGATGAAGAGTGAACGCAAGACGGAAGAGGAGACGGACCGGTGGCCGACAACGCGCGGGCCCGCAAGCTGGCCGATCGCATCCAGGTCGTGGTCGCGGAGACCCTGGACCGGCGAATCAAGGATCCGCGGCTGGGCTTCGTGACCATCACGGACGCCCGCGTCACCGGCGACCTGCGGGAGGCCACGGTCTTCTACACGGTCTACGGTGACGAGGAGGAGCGCGCCGCGTCCGCGGCCGCGCTGGAGTCCGCCAAGGGCGTCCTGCGCTCCGAGGTCGGCAAGCAGACCGGCGTCCGCTTCACGCCGACGCTGACGTTCGTCCCGGACGCCCTGCCCGACAACGCCCGCACCATCGAGGACCTCCTCGACAAGGCGCGGGCCAAGGACGCCGAAGTACGCCAGGTGTCCACCGGCAAGACGTACGCGGGCGAAGCCGACCCGTACCGCAAGCCCGGCGAGGACGAGGCCGAGGACGACGAGGACGGCGCCGGCGCCTGATGAGCAACGCAGCACACGCCCTCCCGGCCCGGGCCGGGAGGGCCCCCCAAGACGGCCTCGTCATCGTCGACAAGCCGTCGGGGTTCACCTCCCACGACGTCGTGGCCAAGATGCGCGGCATCGCCCGCACCCGCCGCGTCGGCCACGCCGGCACGCTCGACCCCATGGCCACCGGCGTCCTCGTCCTGGGCGTCGAGAAGGCCACCAAGCTCCTCGGCCACCTCGCGCTGACGGAGAAGGAGTACCTGGGCACCGTCCGGCTCGGCCAGAACACCCTCACCGACGACGCCGAGGGCGAGATCACCTCGTCCGCCGACGCGTCCCGCGTGACCCGCGAGGCCGTCGACGCGGCCGTGGCCAAGCTGACCGGCGACATCATGCAGGTGCCGTCGAAGGTGAGCGCCATCAAGATCGACGGGAAGCGGTCCTACGCGCGCGTGCGGGGCGGCGAGGAGTTCGACATCCCGGCCCGCCCGGTGACCGTCTCCCAGTTCACCGTGTACGACATGCGCGACGCCGTCGCCGACGACGGCACCCCCGTCGTCGACCTGGTCGTCTCCGTCGTCTGCTCGTCCGGCACGTACGTCCGGGCCCTCGCCCGCGACGTCGGCGCCGACCTCGGCGTCGGCGGGCACCTCACCGCGCTGCGCCGCACCCGCGTCGGCCCGTACAAGCTGGACGCCGCGCGCACCCTGGACCAGCTCCAGGAGCAGCTCACCGTCATGCCCATCGCGGAGGCGGCAGCCGCCGCGTTCCCGCGCTGGGACGTCGACGAGCGGCGCGCGAAGCTGCTCCTCAACGGCGTTCGGATCGACATGCCCGCCTACGAGCGGGGCCCCGTCGCGGTCTTCGGACCGCAGGGCCGCTTCCTGGCCCTGGTGGAGGAGCGCGGCGGGAAGGCCAAGAGCGTCGCCGTCTTCGGCTGACCCCCGCCCCGGGGCTCCGGGGCGGGGGCCCCACCGTGGAGCGGGCCGGTCGCCCGCGCCCGCTCCACGATCCCCCTCCTGATGTCTCTGTCCGCGCCGGGATGCCTATTCACCCACTTGGCCGGGCGCTCGGAGTGAACAAGGGGGCATTTGGGGGCGCGTCCGATGGACGCGTTTCCCGGCGTGATCGGCCCGGTCCTACGGTCGACCCATGGCACGACAGGACCGGACGACACTGGTACGCATCTGTGATCAGGCGGGCCGGACGCGAGGCTCCGGCTTCGTCGCCGACCACCTCGGCACGGTCGTCACCAGCCACGAAACCGTCGACGGCCTGGAGCGGATCGTCGTCTGCACCCCCGACGGACGCGCCCACACGGCGAGGGCCGACGCCGTCACCGCCCTGCCCGCCGACGCCCTCGCCCTCGTCCGCACCGACGGGCTCGGCGTCCGCCCCCTGCCCATCGCCTCCCGCCCCGCACCCGCGGCGGGAGCGTACGTACACGTGTACGCCCACGGCTGGCGCGAGGCGCGCGTCCTCGGCGCCGCGCGGGCCACGTACACCGGCGCCGAGGGCTCCCACCCGGTCGACGAGGCCCTGGTGCTCGCCATCGGCACCGAGGGCCGCGAGGCGCTGCGGCGCGGCGGGGAGGCCGCCGGGGGACCCGTCCTGGACGCCGCCACCGGCACCGTCCTCGCCGTCCTCGCCGGCGCCCTCCGCACCGACCACCGCGCCGCCGGGCTCGCCCTGCCCCTGGCCCGCGCCGCCGCCCGCGCCCCCGGCGGCCCGCTCGCCGCCCTCCTCCACCGCAACGCCGCCACGGTCCCGGCCCACGGCCCCGACCTGAACCTCGCGGGCGCCCTCGAACTCGCCGCCCTCACGCACCCCGCCCTCGCCCTCGCCCGGACCGTCGCACGGCCCGGCATCGCCCACCGCCTCGACCTGTTCGCCGCCGCCCCCCACGGCCCGGACCACCCCGTCGTCTGCGGGGTCGTCGGGGAACCCGGCACCGGGCGCACCACCGCCCTGGGCGCCCTCGCCCACCGGCGCGCCGCCGCTGCCGCCCCCGAGCCGACCGTGTGGCTGCGCGGCGCCGACCTGCGGCCGGGCGACGTCTCCCTGGGGGACGCCGTGAGCCGCGTCCTGGACCGTGTCGAGCGGGCCGCCACCGAGGCCCGCGGCGACCGGAACGCCCACCCGGAGTCCCGCGCCACCGCCCCGGGCGCCCTGGCCCGGCACGTCGCGCGGATCGCCTGGGACGCGGGCCGGCCGCTGCTCGTGCTGCTCGACGCCCCCGAGGAGGCACCGCCGCCCTTCGCGGACCGGCTGCCCTCCTGGACCGCCGAGACGGTGCGCTGGCTGCGGCGGCACGGCGTACGGCTCGCCGTCGCCTGCGGGCCCGCGCACTGGGGGACGGCCGGTGCCCTGTACCCGCCGGGCGCGCTGTACCGGCCCGGCGCGTCCACCGGTCGGTTCCCCGCCGCCGTGCCGGTCGGGGACCTGACGCCCCAGGAGGCCGAGGAGGCCCGCGCACGGTACGGGCTGCCCGCCGGGACCCTCGCGGCGGCCGACGCGCGCCACCCGCTGGCGCTGCGGCTCCTCGCGGACGTACGGGCCGCGCTGCCCGGCGCGGTACCGGGGCGGGCCGGGCGGGCCGACGTCTTCGCCGCCCACCTGGACCTGCTGTGCCTGCGCGTCGCGCACCGCGTCGCCGCCGGGTGCCGGCCGGCGCTGTCGGAGGCGGAGGTCCGCGGCCTCGCCGCCCGGGCCGCCGACCGCGTCCGCGAGGCGGCCCGGCGCTGTCTCGGCCCCGGCCACGGCGAACTGGACCGGGCCGGGTTCGAGGAGTTGTTCCCGTGGGGCACCGGTTGGGCGTCGGCGGTGCTCGCGGAGGGGCCGCTGGTCGCGGCGGGCGCGGGCTACCGGTTCGCGGACGAGGAGTTCGGGGAGTGGCTCCAGGCCCTCCACGTCGACGTGGACGCGGCCCTGGACGCCCTGGTGCACACCCGCCGCGACACGGCCCCGCCCCCGGACCGCCTGCCGTGCGTCCCCCCGGCCCGGGGCCGCGTGCCGGCGCCGGCGATCCCGGCCGCCGGTCCGGTCCCGGCCGCCCTGCCCGCGCGCCCGACCGGGTACGCCATCCCGCCGGTCCCGCCGGTCCCGCCGTTCCCCCCGGCGCTGCCCGGGCGGGCGGGCCCGGTGGGCCACGGCCCCCGGCCGCACGCGGCCCGGCCGGAGCCGGCCACCGGACCCGGCGGACACGCGGTCGCGCCCGGAGTCGTGGCCGCGCCCGGTGACGTCCCCCCGCCCGGGCACCCGGTCCTGCCGGGATACCCGGTCCCGCCGGGTTACCCGGTCCCGGCCGGGCACGCCTTCCCGCCCGGCGGGACGGTGCGGCCCGGGAACTCCTCCGCGCCCGGCGCGCCCGCCCCGCTCGACCACGGCACGTCCCCCCGGCCCGGCCCGGAGGGGCACATCGCCCTGCCGGGCCGGGCCGCCTTCCCCGACACCGCCCTGCCCGGTCACCCGGTCCCGCCCGGCCACCCGGCCCCGCCCGCGCGGTTCGCCCGACCCGAGTACGGCGGAGTGCCCAGGCAGACACCCCCGGGCGGGTACGCCGCTCCGCCCGGGTACGCCGCTCCGCCCGGGTACGGCACGCGGCCCGAACGGCGGGCGCCGCTCGGCCAGGCCGTCCCGCCGACCGTCCCGCCGCCGCGCACGGCCCCGCCCGGACCGGCCTCCCGGCCCGGTCACGGCGACCCGCGCGGTGCCCTCCTCCCGGCCGGGCCCGTCGACCGCCCGCTGCCGCCCGGCGTTCCCGCGCCGCGCCCCGCGGGGGTGCCCCCGCACCGGGTCGGCGTCGTGGTGGGGGCGTTGCTGCTGCTGGAGGGGGGCCGGGGCGCCGAGGCGCTCGCACGGAGGCTGGAGCGGCTCGCCCGCCACGAGGGCGGGCCCGCCGACGCCGGCTGGTGGGCGGGCCGACTGCTGCGGGACACGCTGCTGCGCGTCCGGGACGCCCGGCCGTACACCGGTGTCCTGCGGCAGTTGGCCGAGCGCCTCGCGGCACGGCCGGCCCCCGGCGACCCCGACGTGTACGGGGCGCCCTTCTGGGAGCGGCTCCGCCTCGGCGAGGACGAGCGCCTGGACCTCCTGCGCCGCGTCCTCCCCGCCGACGCCCCGTCCCGCGCCCCGCGCCGCCCCGGCTACCTGGAGGCCGTCGCCCGGCGCCTGGCCGCCGACCCGCGCGGCGTACAGCCCCTGCTGTGCCGGTGGTTCACCGACGAACGGCCGCTCTCCGCCGAGCCCGGCTCCCACGTCCGGCCCACCGTCGCCGGCGTCGCCCAGGCGCTGCTCCACACCCACCGGGACCTCGCCGTCGACGACCTGTGCGAGGCCCTCGTCACCACCGCCCACCCGCGCGCCGACGAGCTCCTCACCGGCCTCGTCCACGACGACCCCGCCGCGCTGTGCCGCGCGGTCGACCGCTGGGCGCACGACGACACGCGCCCCGCCCGCCGTGTCGCCGCGGCGGCGTACGGGCCGCTCCTCGCCGCCCGCGTCACCGACGGCGGCGACCGCGAACTCCTCCGGTACGCCGCCCTCGCCCTCCTCGCCCGCCCCGGGGACCGCTCCCTGCACGGCGCGGCCCTCGCCGTCCTCGTCCACGACCCGCACAGCCGCACCCGCCACCTGGCCCAGGCCCTCGCGGCGTTCCGGGCCGGCGACCGCGGACTGCCCGCCCGGGCGCTGACCGCCGCGCTCGCCACCCACCCCGAGCCGGTCCTCGCCGCCTTCCGCGCCCGGCTGCGCAGCGGCGGCCCCGCCGTGGCCGCCGACGTCCTCGGCGCCCTGGCCGACGTGGACACCCCCGAGCTCGCCGGGTGCGCCGCCGCCCTCGTCCGCGGGTACGTCGACGGCCACCCGGAGGGCGCCGCGCACGCCGCCGCCCACGTCGACCGGCGTCTGGAGCGGGGCCCCGCCGTCCGCGCCGACCTGTTCCCGCTCGTCACCGACCTGCTGCGGGGCCGCCCCGCCGAGGTGCGCGCCGCGCTGGTCCCGGTCCTGGCCGCACCCGGCACGCCCGCGTCGCGGGCCCTGCGCGGCGAACTCCTCGACGTACTCCTCGACCTGGAGCGGGACGAGCGCCCCGACCCCGCCGTGCCGGAGGCGCTGTTGCGGGCCGCCGCCCACGGCGCGGCGGGGCGCCCGGAGTCCCGCACCCGGAACCTGGTCCTGCGGAGCGGCGAGTTGCTGGCCCGTACGGCCGAGGGCGCGGCGGTCCTCGACCGGCGGCTGGCCGAGCTGGCCGACGAGGTCCCCGGCTTCGCCGCGCTGCTGGGCGCCTGGTTCGCCGGGGACCCGCGGCGGTGGGCGGCCCTCGCGGGCCCCGCCGTCCGCCGCGCGGTCGAGCGGCACGCCGCGCCGGGGCCCGGTGACGGGGCCGCCGCTGTGGCCGGGCGGGTACGGACCGCTATGCCGATGCGGAACGAACCACGGGGGCATGGCACCCTTAGACCTGCGTATCGGTCATGACGCATTGACGTACACGGGTTCGGGCGAGGAGCGGTCACAGTGCAGCGCTGGCGAGGCTTGGAGGAGATTCCCCAGGACTGGGGGCGCAGCGTCGTCACCATCGGTTCCTACGACGGCGTCCACCGCGGGCACCAGCTCATCATCGGCCGGGCCGTGGAGCGCGCCCGTGAGCTGGGCGTCCCCGCCGTCGTCGTCACCTTCGACCCGCACCCCTCCGAGGTCGTCCGCCCCGGCAGCCACCCGCCGCTGCTCGCCCCGCACCACCGGCGGGCCGAGCTGATGGGGGAGCTGGGCGTCGACGCGGTGCTGGTCCTGCCGTTCACGACCGAGTTCTCGAAGCTGTCGCCGGCCGACTTCATCGTGAAGGTCCTGGTCGACAAGCTCCACGCGCGCGTGGTCGTCGAGGGCCCCAACTTCCGCTTCGGCCACCGCGCCGCCGGCAACGTCGACTACCTCGCCGAGCTGGGCGCCACGTACGACTACGAGGTCGAGGTCGTCGACCTGTACGTGACGGGCGAGGCGGGCGGCGGGCAGCCGTTCTCGTCGACGCTGACCCGGCGCCTGGTCGGCGAGGGCGACGTCGCGGGCGCCGCCGAGATCCTGGGCCGCCCGCACCGCGTCGAGGGCGTCGTCGTCCGCGGCGCCCAGCGCGGCCGCGAGCTGGGCTACCCGACGGCGAACGTGGAGACCCTGCCGCACACGGCCGTCCCCGCCGACGGCGTCTACGCCGGCTGGCTGACCGCGAACGGCGAGCGGATGCCGGCGGCGATCTCCGTCGGCACGAACCCGCAGTTCGACGGGACGGAGCGGACCGTCGAGGCGTACGCCATCGACCGCGTCGGCCTGGACCTGTACGGGCTGCACGTGGCCGTCGACTTCCTCGCCTACGTGCGGGGGCAGAAGAAGTTCGACTCGATCGAGGCGCTGCTGGAGGCCATCGCGGACGACGTGAAGCGCTGCCGTGAGCTGACCGGGGAGTACGACGCCCGCTGAGGCCGTACGAGGAGGGCCCGCACCGTGGGGACGGTGCGGGCCCTCCTGTCGTGCCGTCACTCCCGGGGCGGGGCGGGGGCCTGCGGCGGCTGCTGGGGCCAGGCGGGGGCCGGCGCGGGCGCGTCGGGGTCGCCGTACGGCACGCCGCCAGGCTGGGGCGGCTGCTGGGGCTGGGGCGGCTGGTCCGGCCAGTTGGCCGGGGGCTGCTGCGGCCAGCCCTGCGGGGGCACATCCGGCTGGGCGAACTGGGCGGGGGCCTGCGGCGGCTGCCCGTACGGCTGCCCGGGCGCGGGCTGTCCGGGTACGGGCTGCCCCGGTACGGGCGGCTGACCGCCGTACGGGGGCTGGGCGGCGTACGGCTGGCCCTGGCCCGGGTGGCCCGGCATCGGCGGGGCCATCTGCGGCGGCATGCCGCCGTGCCCGTCACCGGTCCACAGCCCCTGCGCCTGCTGCGCGCGCGTGAAGTCCTCGGCGACCATCGCGGCGAGGTTGAAGTACGCCTCCCGCGTCTTCGGCCGCATCATGTCCAGGTCGACCTCGGCGCCCGCCGCCAGGTGCTCGTCGAACGGCACCACGACGACACCCCGGCAGCGCGTCTCGAAGTGCTGGACGATGTCCTCCACCTTGATCATCTTGCCGGTCTCGCGGACACCCGAGATGACGGTGAGGGAACGCTGCACCAGCTCGGCGTACCCGTGCGCGGAGAGCCAGTCCAACGTCGTGGACGCGCTGGAGGCGCCGTCGACGGAGGGGGTCGAGATGATGATCAACTGGTCGGCGAGGTCGAGCACACCGCGCATGGCGCTGTACAGCAGACCCGTGCCGGAGTCGGTGAGGATCACCGGGTACTGGCGGCCGAGCACGTCGATCGCCCGCCGGTAGTCGGCGTCGTTGAACGTCGTGGAGACGGCCGGGTCCACGTCGTTGGCGATGATCTCCAGTCCGGAGGGCGCCTGCGAGGTGAACCGGCGGATGTCCATGTACGAGTTGAGGTACGGGATCGCCTGGACCAGGTCGCGGATGGTCGCGCCGGTCTCGCGCCGCACGCGGCGGCCGAGCGTACCGGCGTCCGGGTTCGCGTCGATGGCCAGGATCTTGTCCTGGCGCTCACTGGCGAGGGTGGAGCCGAGCGCCGTCGTCGTCGTGGTCTTGCCGACGCCGCCCTTGAGGGAGATGACGGCGATCCGGTAGCAGGACAGGACGGGCGTGCGGATCAGTTGGAGCTTGCGCTGGCGCTCCGCCTCCTCCTTCTTGCCGCCGAGCTTGAAGCGGGAGCCGGCGGAGGGGTTGCGGCTGCTCTTGGGCTTCTGCTTGGTGTTGCGGAGCAACCGGTCGGAGGAGAGCTCGACCGCCGCCGTGTACCCGAGCGGAGCGCCCGGCACGGACGGCTGCCGCTGATCGTGCGCCACCGGGGAGGGCCAGGCGGCGCCGGTACGGGGGTCGGCGGCGGGCGCGGGGGAGGGCGCCTGGGGCTGGGCCCGGCCCTGGGGGTGCGGGAAGCCGTACCCGTCCTGTGGCTGGCCGGGCTGGCCGGGCTGGGCCTGCGGGGCGGGGTGGCCGGGGTGCTGCGGGGTCTGGCCGGGGTGGACCGGTGCGCCGTACCCGCCCTGCGGCTGCGCGGGCGCGCCCTGCCCGGGCGCCTGGCCCGGCGGGGGGCCGTACGGGTTCTGGGGCTGGGCGGGCCGGGGCTGTTCCGGCACCTGGCCCTGCGGGAAGCCGTAACCGCCCTGCGGCTGCCGGGCGTCGGGCGCGGGCGGCTGCGCGTGCGGGTGGGGGAAGCCGTACCCGTCCTGCCCGGTCGTCCGGCCCGTCGGGAAGCCGTACCCGCCCGGCTGTACGGCGGCCTGCGGGTTCGGGAACGAGGCTGCCGGCGACTGCGGTGCGCCGGGCGCGGGAGCCGCCCCCGGCCACACGGGCGCGGGCGCCGGGGCGGGCGGGGCCGACTGGTCGGCAGTGGGCGCCGGTACGGGCCACTGCTGCGCCCCGGGCGGCGCCGCCGGCTGGAACGCGGGCGGCAGCGGCGGCAGACCCGGCACGGCCGGCCCACCGCCCGGGGCGTCCTGCTGGGCGGGCTGCGGCGGCCACGGCTGCGACGCGGGCTCACCGGCCGCCGGAGTGAAGTCCTGCGCGGGCGCGGCGTCCGCCGCCGGCTGCTCGGCGGACGGCTGGTCAGTGGACGGTCGGTCGGTGGACGGCTGGTCGTCACCGCCGTCGGCCGGCCCGTCACTCCGGTCACCACCGTCACCGGAACCGTCCGCCGGCGCCTCGTCCCGAGGCTCCGTACCGGCGCCGGACCCGTCGGCCCGGTCGTCACCGGCCTGCCCGTCGTCCGCCGCGTCGCCGGCCGGTACCCGCTCCTCGTCCGGGGCGACGGCGCTCTCCGGGGCGACGGCGGTGTCGCCCTCCGCCGTACCGCCGTCCCCGGCCCGCCTCTCGCCCTCGCTCCCGCCTCCGGCCTCTGCCTCCGCGCGCTTTGCGACCTCGTCCGTCTCGTGCTGCGGCGCGGCGGGGGAGAAGCGCGTCGTGGCCCCGCCCCCCGCGTCGCCCCCGCCGAACGGCTGCGCCGCGGGAACAGGGGCAGGGGCAGGGGCCGGCTCGTGCACCGCGGGCGGGGCGGCGGGCGGCGCGGACGGCACGGGCGGCACGGGCGGCGGCGTGGAGTGCGGCTGGAACCCCCCGCTCTGCGGCAGGCCGGGAACGGCGATGGGCTGCCCGGTCGGCGGCGGGGGAGGCGTCATCGCACCCGGCGACGGGGCGTCCGCGCCCCCGGCGTTCTGCGTGTACCAGGCGGGTGGGGTGTAGTCGATGGTGAACTCACCCGTCATCTCGGCGGCGTCCACGTCGGACGGATCGTCGACGGGAGGAGCGTTCCATCCCCGGTGGATCTCGTCCCGATCGCCGTTCACTTTGCCTCCTGGTGTGGTCGAGCACCCTTGTGCCGTCGTGGGTGTGGGCGACCGTTCCCGTCGTCCGCGGCCCGGCTCTCCCCTGCGGGCACCGCACGCCCGCGCGGGGTCACGGCCGGCCCCTCCCACCCTAATCGCCGACGGCGCCCGCGCGTCAGGCCCGTCGATCGGCGAGGGCGCCACCGGACCGGTGGACCTCACCGCCATGTGACGCCACGACACCCCTGTGTGAGGAGAGGGTGGAGCGAAAGCCTTCAAAAGCCGACATGTTGACAGCGTCTCACGGCCCCGCGCGCCGGTGCGGCCTCTCCAACAATCAGGTCTCGGCCGCCCGCCCCTCCACGCGAAAGGACCCCGCCCGCCCGGGGTCCCGGGCCGCGGGGTCCGCCGCCACCGCCGTGCCGTCAGCGGTTCACTTCAGGTCGAACTCCCCGTCACGCGCCCCCAGGACGAACGCCCGCCACTCCGCCTCCGTGTAGCGCAGGACCGTGTCCGGGTCCAGCGACGACCGCATGGCGACCGCGCCGCCGGGCAGGTAGGCGATCTCGACGCGCTCCTCGTCGGGGCTGGTGCCCGGAGGGCCGTGCCACTCCACCCCGGAGATGTCGAGGGCGTACAACTCGTCCTTCTCCTGTGCGCTGCCCATCGCTCGAGTCCTTTCGGTAACGGCTGGGACGAACGTGCCCCTTCAGGAGCCCCGCCCGGTCGGCTGCGACGGCGGCTGCGGCTGCGGCACGCGTCACGTCCCGGCATCTTAGAGCCGGACGCGCCGCGGGGCCGGGCCACTTGACAGACGGCCCGGAACCCCTCGGCGGTTCTCCGCCGCGGCCTCAGTCCATCCGCCGGGCCGCGCCCAGCAGCCCCGTCTCCGCGTCGGTGCCGCTCGTCATCACCCAGTGCCGCTCCCGCCCCGCGCACCACAGCGTCACGCCGTCCGCGAGCGTCGGCAGGGCCTCGTACTCGGCCCGCGCCAGCCCCAGGATCCGGCCGATCTGCTCCGCCTCCTGCGGGGAGACCCGCTGCACGCCCACGAGCGTCGCGGCGCGCATCAACCGGGGCGCGACCGGACTCAGGTAGGGCAGCAGCGTCAGCACCGACTGCCACGGCGACGACACGACCCGGCCCCGCGGCGGCCGCATGCCGCAGTCGCGGACGACCACGACCGGGCTGCCGACCGTGGCGCCCATCGGCGGCACCCGGCCCACGTCGTGCAGCGTGACGCACTCCAGACCCGCGCCGGCCGCGTGCGCCAGCGCCGTCCACGCCTGCGCCCGGCCGGTCTCGACGGCCACCCGGGCGCCCGTGCCCGCCGCGCGCAGCGCCAGCACCTGCGCCGTCCACAGGCCGCCGATGAGCAGCACGTCGTACGGGGTGGAGCGGTGGAAGCCCACGATGCGCGGGTTGCCCTCCGCGTCGTCCCCGATGACCACGCCGTCGTCGCCGACCGGCAGGGACAGGGCGCCCATGCCGTCCGCGGCGACGCTGTGGCCCGCGTGGCGCGGGCCGAACAGTCCGCGCGGGGCGCGTGCCGACCGTGCTCCGAACATCACTGCGTCCCTCCCAGCGGCAGCGTCGCCAGCACCCCGGGCAACTGCTCCCGGTCGAGCCGCACCAGACCGACCTTCGCCGACCGGGCGGCCTGCTCCAACGCCCGCCGCACCCCGATGAGCTCGGTGTCCGAGCCGCCGGTGATCCGCACGTACCCGGCCACGTCCACGGTGCCCTGCCGCGATCCGCGGCGCATCGCGAGGCCGAACGTCGTCGCGTACGCGGGCGTCGCCGTCAGTAGCGACACGAGCCTCGCCAGCGGGGACCCCTCGCCGCCGTCGGCCAGGTCCGGCCAGCGGCCCACCGCGTACGTCGTGTGCCAGCGGTCGTCGCATCGCCACACGCGCGCCGTCTCCACCGTGCGGCGCTGCGGCGTGGCGTCCGGGCGGTGCGCGCGGGCCGCCAGCCGGGGGCTCGCGCACGCCGCGGTCGCCATCGTGGAGTTCAGCTCCTCCTGGTCCAGTACGACGGCCTCGAACCCGGCACCCGTGATCCTGCTCGCCACGTGGTCCGCCGCGCGCACCAGGCACCGCTGGGCGCCCTCGACACCGCCGCCGCGCGCCGCGATGGCCTCCCGGCAGCGCTCCGGGTCCAGCTTCAGCGCCACCCACGTCATCCGCAGGGCGGGCGCCCCGGTGCGCTGCTGCAGCGGCGCGTACGAGAGCCGGGCCACCGCCTGCTGCGGCAGGTGCGGCGCCGGTGCGGAACGCACCTGCTGCACCAGTTGCGCCGACTCCAGCACGATGTCGTCGACCTCCAGCGCCCCGCCCAGCAGCGACAGCGGGAGCGTCCGCGCGCCGAACGCCGGCCGCGGCGCGGCGCCGCCCGCCTCGACCCGGACGACCGCGGTCAGGAACGTGCCGTCGCCGAGCATGCCGACGGTGCGCCGCTTCCGGTCGACGTACGGGAACGGCCGGAACCCCGGCAGCCCCTCCACGATCGGCGCCAGTGACGGGTCGACGTCCACGGCGGCGGGCGCGGCCGCCCGGCGGCGGGCGCGCAGGGCCAGCGCCGTCGACGCCCAGTCCGGCACGGCCCGGCCGCGGCGGCGCACCACCGCGAGCAGCACGAGCACCACGGCGACGGACAGCGTCGGGACCAGCCACAGGCCCCGCAGCGCGACCCCGACCGCGGCCAGCGCCAGGGCCAGTTCGACCAGGACCAACTGGCGCAGTTGGAAGGGCCCCACGCGGCCGACCCGCGACAGCGGGCGCGGAACGGGGGCGGGCGCGGAGCCGGGCGCCGGGGAAGCCGGGGCGGAACGATGTCCTCCGGTCCGGCGGCCGTTGCTGCGTTGCCGGCGGGAACGGGCGGGGCGTCCCTCGCCGGACCGCCTCGTGCGCGCGCGCGTCGCCGTACCCATCGCCGCGTTGCCCCCTCGTGTCCGTAAAAGCCGAATTCACACGGCCGTTGACCGGGCGATCACCCTACCTGAGCAAAGCGGCCCGGCCGCCAGCAGGCATAGTAGGGGGCGGTTACGACGGCCGGTGCCCCTTGGGGACCAGGGGGACGCGGCGGCCCAGCGGGGAGAGGGACAGCGGATACATGGCATCGCGTCGGGACGAACTCAACGCCTACACCTTCGCGAAGCGGAGGCTCGTCGCCCAATTCGTCCAGCCCAACTCCACCGGCTCGGAAGAAGGCGCGCCCCGCCCGCTGCGCGCGGTGTTGCCCGGGATCATCGTGGGCGTCGTGGTGCTCGCCGTGTTCGGCGCGTGGGGAATGTTCCGTCCGGTCGCCCCGAAGAACTGGGACCGGCCCGGCGAGAACGTCATCATCGCCAGTAAGTCGACAACACGCTATGTCGTCCTGGAAACCGGCAGGACGAAACAGCTGCACCCGGTCCTCAACATGGCCTCCGCGAAACTCCTGCTGAATCCCGACAAGGGAACGGTCATCAAAGTCGACGAATCCGTACTCGACAGCGGAAAGATCCGGCACGGCGCCACCCTCGGAATTCCGTACGCGCCCGACCGCCTCCCCGACGCGAAGGAGGCCGGCACCGCCAAGCGCTGGGCCGTGTGCGAGCGCCCCGTCGAGGGCGGCCGCGCCATCCAGAAGGCGGCGTTCGTCTTCGCCGACCGCGAGAAGGGCAGGACCGAGGGCCCCGGCCGGCTGAGCGGCGGCGACCTCCTGTACGTCGAGGGGCCCGCCCCCGACCGCACCCGGTACATCGTGGACGCCCAGGGCACCGCGTACCCGGTGGAGAAGAACGAACTGCTGCTCCGCCAGCTCGTCGGCCAGGGCCGCACCCCGCAGCGCGTCTCCGCCGGCTGGTTGGAGACCCTCCACGAGGGCGACGAGATCACCTTCCCCACCATCGACGGCGAGCCCGGTTCCCCCGCCGGCGTCCCCGGCGAGCTGGACCCCGAGGTGAACAAGGTCGGCATGGTCCTCACCGCCACCGACGGCACCAGGAAGCAGCAGTACGTCGTCCTGCCCGGCCGGGTCGCGCCCGTCTCCGACTTCACCGCGAAGCTGCTGCTGAACAGCCGCGAACTGATCGAGCTCGGCCAGGACGGCCAGGCCACGTCCGTCAGCGCCGCCGCCTTCCGGCCGGGCGAGGCGTTCGGCCGCGACAAGAAGTGGCCGCGGGACGCCCCGAAGCCGGTCAACTCCGCGAGCACCGGCGAGGGCAGCCGCAACACCGTCTGCAACGTGCTGCGCGAGGTCGACGAGGACAACGGCTCCACCACCCTCGGCACCTGGGTCGGCGAGGACTTCCCGGCGCCCCTGCCGACCGGTTCCAGCAGCGCGTACGTCACCCCCGGCACGGGCCTCCTCTTCCGCCAGTTCACCGGCTCGCGCACCGACGCCGGCTTCCTCTTCCTCGTCACCGACACCGGCCTGCGGTACGCGATGCAGTCCAACGGCGACAACCCGGCCGACGACTCCGGCATCGGCTCCTCCGGCTCCGAGGACGAGAAGAAGGCGCGCCTCCTGGAGGCGCAGCAGGCCCAGAACCGGCTCGGCTACAAGGACGTCGACCCGCAGCCCGTACCGGCCGCCTGGTCGGCGTTCCTGCCGACCGGTCCGCGCCTGTCGACGGCGGCGGCACGGCAGCCGCAGGGCTCGTGAGGCGGAGGCGTACGCGATGAGGTCCACGAACAGGCGACGGGCGGCGGCCCTGGCGGCGGCGGCGTTCCTCGGGGTCGCCCTGCCCGCCCCGCCGGCCGCGGCGGACACCCCCGGCCAGTGCACGTACCCCGGCAAGCCCTACGAGGGCCGGCCCTGGGCGCTCCAGCGGGTCCTGCTCGACGAGCTGTGGAAGCAGTCCACGGGCAAGGGCGTCCGCGTCGCCGTCATCGACACGGGCGTCGACGTGAAGCACCCGCAGCTGAAGCCGGCCGTCGACACGGGGAGCGGGATCAACCTCATCCCGAAGGACGCCGAGGACGAGCACGGCAACAAGGTGGAGCGCGGCAGGGAGGACGGGACGACCGACACGGTCGGCCACGGCACGAAGGTCGCCGGCATCATCGCCGCGCGCCCCATGAAGGGCACCGGCTTCGTCGGCCTCGCCCCGGACGCGACGGTCATCCCCATCCAACAGAACGACGCCGACGGCAACGGCACGGCCGCGACGCTGGCGACCGCCATCCGGCACGCCATCGAGGAGGGGGCCGACGTCATCAACATCTCCCAGGACACGGCGAACGCCATCGAGCCGACGCCGCTCCTGAAGGACGCCGTCCAGGAGGCCCTGGACAAGGAGATCGTGGTCGTCGCGTCCGCGGGCAACGACGGCCTCGACGGCAACGTGAAGAAGACGTACCCCGCCTCCTACGAGGGCGTCCTGGCCGTCGCCGCCTCCGACCGCAACAACGAGCGCGCCGCCTTCTCCCAGTCCGGCGACTTCGTCGGCGTCGCCGCACCCGGCGTGGACATGATCACAACGGTGCCGGGCGGCGGCCACTGCGCCGACAACGGCACCAGCTTCTCCGCCCCGTACGTCGCGGGGATCGCCGCGCTCATCAAGGCCAAGCACGAGGACTGGACGCGCAAGCAGATCGTCGCCCAGATCCAGCAGACCGCGGAACGCTCGATCGCCGGCCACGACCGGCTCGTGGGGTGGGGCGTCGTGGACCCCGTGCGGGCGCTGACGGAGGACGACAAGCCCATCGAGGCCCCGGTCGCCCACGAGGGCGTCACCAAGGCGGAACCGCCGACACCGGCCGAGCTCCACCTGGGCGAGACGCCCGAACAGCGCAACGCCCGCCTCGCGACGTACGTCGTCGTGGGCGGCGGCGTCCTCGTCGCCGCCATCGCCGGCACCGCGATCGCCCTGCGCGACGCCCGCCGCCGCAGCCGTACGACGACGCGTCCCGCGAACGGGTGAGGACGTGCGCGGCCACACCGCAACCGGGGGGCCTTCCCGCGCCGTCCACGCAGAAGACGCGTCACGGGCAGGCCACTTGGGGCTGTCGGAGGCACTGGATAGAGTGGCGGGCGTGCGATCGGTGAATAGCGCAAGAGTTTGATCGCCATGCGTGACCGCTGGAACAACGGGGAGGGACAAGGGTCATGGGCGACCTTGAGCGCGGCGCAGGCGCGCTACGAAATTTCCAGTCCAAGATCAACGCGCTGCTGACGGAATTCGAGAACGGCCCCGGCGGCAGCCAGAAGGTCGCCGAGCACACCATCGAGCGCGGCGCCTTCAGCGGCACCGGTCTGCCCTTCGCGGAAGCGGACGGCTTCTTCGCGCAGTACGCCCGCGTCCACAGGGAACTGGTGTCCCTCTCCAAGCTCCTGGCCGACCAGATGGAGCTCCTGCGCCTCGGCGCCCACGCGGCCGACGTCGGCTTCGACAACGTGGACGAGGACACGCGCCGCCGCTTCCACGCCATCCAGGACCGCCTGGAGGTGGCGGCGGAGGAGCGGCAGAAGCAGGACGAGAAGAGCGACAAGCCGGAGCAGCCCCGCAGCGACTCGAAGAACGTCACGAAGGACCTGGGGTAACGCCGATGGGAACCGAAGACAAGAACCTCACCCCCGAGCAGCAGCAGAGCCAGGAAGCGTCGAAGATCCGGACGACGTTCACCGCCACCGACCGGCTGGAGCGCTTCTCGGCCCAGTTCGAGCGCATGGGCTTCGGCACCGGCAGCGGTCCCGGCGGCTTCTTCGGCAAGACCAACTTCGAGAACGCCCCGCTCAACGCGATGCTGGACCTCCTCGAAGCGGCCAACCCGGCCGACCTGGAGGCCGCCGGCACGGCCCTGGAGGCCGCCCGCAAGGCGCTCAACGACGCGGCGCGCGACCTCAAGAAGGACGCCGCGGCCGTGGACCTGAAGGGTGAGGCGGGTACGGAGTTCCAGCGCTTCGCCGCCGACCTCGCGACGTACACGTACAACCTGGCGAGCTTCGCCAACGTCGTGGGCGCGCAGATGAAGGTCGCCAGCACGGGCCTGGCCTCCGTCCGCAACGCCCGCCCGCCCCGCGACAACCGCCCCGACCCGAAGAAGCCCACGGACTTCCCCCCGCCGGAGCGCACGGCGGACAACGAGGACTACCAGAAGGCCGTCAAGGCGGAACGCGACCGCCAGGAGGCCATCAACCAACTGAACCGCCTGGCGTCGTTCTACGCGGTGTCGGAGCAGACCCTGGCGTCCCAGGAACCGCCGAAGTTCCCGGAGCGGCTGAAGGCGGCGGTGCCGCCGCCGACGGGCACGGGCGCCGTCGGAGACGGCAGCGGTTCACGGGCGGTGCCGCCCACGGGCGCACAGCGTGGTACCGGCGCCGAACAGCCGCAGGCCGCCTACGGGGCCGAGCGCGGCGGTACCACTGGTGTGCCGCCGCGTGCGGACGTCCTCGGCCCCACGCCGCCACCCGCGACGCTGGACCCGTCGATGCAGATCGACACCGTCACCGCCCCGCCCCCTCCGGTGACGGCCCCGCCCGCACCCACGCCCACGCCGACCACTCCCACGGGTGGTGGCGGTCCGGTCACGCCGCCGCCCATGGCTCCCGGACTCCCGAACGCCGGGAAGGGGCCGGGTACCAGCCGTGTTCCCGGCACCCCGGCGGTTCCGCGCCCGGCGGGCCCGGCCACCAGCCAGGTCGGCCGCCCGGGTGTTCCCGGGGGCCCGCACACGGGGCAGGGCGGTCCCGGCCAGGCGGGGCGCACCACCGGACCCGGTCAGACGAACATGGTCGGCCGGCCCGGTACGCCCGGCACCCCCGGTACGCCCGCCGCTGGACGCCAGGGCGTGATCGGTGGCCAGGGCCCGAACAACATGGTGGGCCGTCCCGGTGCCCCGGGCACGCCGACCGCCGGACGTACGGGCGGCCCCGCACCGGTCACCGGCCGGGCGAGCGGAGGGATCGTGGGCGGCACGCCCCAGCCGCGCACGGCCGCGGGCGGTGCCGGCGGCTCCCGTATCCCCAGGGGTACGGTGATCGGCGGCGAGGGCGCGGCACAGGGCCGGCCGTCGGCTGCACGACCCGTCACGGGGGGCGTCATCGGGGCGAACCCGGGTGCGGGGGCCCGTTCCACGGGCCGGGGCGCGCCCAGTGTGAACGGCGTCGTGGGCACCCCGCGCTCGCAGCGGAACAAGGGCCGGAAGGACGAGGAGCACACCGGTTCCGAGCGTCCCGACTACCTCGTGGAAGACGAAGAGACGTGGACGGCCCGGCGGCGCGGCGCCGTTCCCCCGGTGATCGACTGAGGACAGGAAAGGTGCGGGGAGCCAGGATGACAGCAGGAACGACGCGTCGGCTGCGGCGGCGGGTCACATGCGCGGTCGCGTTGGTCGGCGCGTGGGCCATCGGATTCGTCGGCCTGGCTCCCTCCGCCGTCGCGGAGGACATGCGCGCCCAGCAGTGGTACCTGGACGCGATGCACGTCGACAAGATCTGGAAGAAGACCACCGGCCAAGGCATCAAGGTCGCGGTCATCGACACGGGTGTCAACGCGTCCACCCCCACCTTGCGGGGACAGGTCCTCAAGGGCCTCGACGCAACGAAGGTCAACGGGAAGACGGACGACAACAGCGGCCATGGCACCACCATGGCGGAGCTGATCGCCGGCACAGGACGGGCAGGCGGCATCCAGGGGCTGGCCCCCGGAGCCAAGATCATCCCCTTCCGCACGAACGTGTCCGGCTCCGACGAACTCGACAAGAACCCGTGGGCGCTCGAAGACGCCGTTCGCGCCGCAGCTGACAGCGAAGCGCAGATCATCAACATGTCGTTCGCCTACAGGTACAAGACGGACCGCATGGTCGAGGCGGTGAAGTACGCCCAGAGCAAGGGGAAGCTGATGTTCGCGGGCGTGGGGAACGACGGCGACGGGGAGAACAAGCGACTCTACCCGGCGGCCTTTCCGGAAGTCGTCGGAGTAGCGGCAACCGATCGTGAGGGAATGGTGGGCGAGTTCTCCCAGCACGGCAGCTTTGTCGATATCGCCGCGCCGGGGAAGGGCATTCCGGGCTGGTGCGACGCCAAGTTCGACGGGTACTGCATCAATCAGCAAGGTACGAGCCATGCCACCGCCATCGCCTCCGCCACCGCCGCGCTGATCTGGTCCCTGCACCCCGACTGGACCGCGAACCAGGTCCTGCGCGTCATGATCGAGAGCGCGGGCAAGGGGGAGGGTTGGAAGCCCGGTACGGTCAGCAACTACGTGGGTCACGGTGTGGTTCGCCCCGGCGCCCACATCAACCGGGGCCTCGGCAAGCCCGGTGACCCGGACATCAACCCGTTGACGAACGAGGACACGTCCGGCGCGGGCGGTGGTTCGTCCGCGTCACCCGCATCGTCCGCCTCACCCGCCGCGTCTGCACCAGCTTCGTCACAAGCCCCGCAGGGCCAGGCCACACCCGGCGCGACCGTGGCAGGCTCCAGCGAGGAAGCCGGGGACGGGAGCTCCCTCGGCCTCATTCTTGGCGGCGCCGCGGCCGTGGTCGTCGTCGCGGGGGGAGTCTTCCTCTTCGCCCGCAAGCGCCGTACGCCATAGCGGCAGGAACCGAGCCGCCCGTACCCGACGGTGGCGATCAGACCCACCGAGAACCTCCAGAGAGGAAGCACATCGCATGGCAGTCCAGAAGGTTAATGGCGTTGCCCTCAAGGGGTTGCAGGACGAGCTCACCCGCAACTTCGACGACGTGAAGAGCCAGCTGTCCGTCCTGCAGGCGACCATCGACAGCCTGGAAGGCGCCTGGGCCGGTATCGGTGCCGGTGCGTTCAACCAGAAGCAGGACGCGATCAACCGCAACATGGTGGGCATCGGCAAGCTCCTGCTGAACTTCCAGGAGGCCATCGAGGCGGCCCGCACGATCGCCGGCAACACGGACACCGAGGTCGAGGCCGCCCTCCGCGGTGTCGACGTGGCCGAGGGCTACTCGGGCGACGCCAAGGCCGAGGCCCGCACGTCGAACCTCAGCAACTACTGACCTCTCCCGGCCGCGCACCGTTCGCGGCCGGCACACGACAGCTCGACGCGGTTGGAGGACCGATGGCGAACAACAACGACGGCACGATGATTGTCACTTACGCGAAGCTGGAAGACGCCGCGCGTGACATCAAGAAGCAGGCCGACCGACTCGACCAGAGCCTGAAGAACATCCAGGCGAAGATCAAGTCGATCTCGTCCCTCTGGGAGGGCGAGGCCCGCGAGGCGTACAACACCGCGCAGGCCGACTGGGACCGCAGGGCGATGCAGATCCACACGTCGCTGGTCCAGATCTCCAACGCGGTCCGCGAGGCGGCCCCCGCGTACCAGCAGGGCGACAAGAAGGCCGCGTCGAACTTCATGTAGGAAGCGGCACGGCCGACATCGGCGGCAAGGGGCGGACACGCGCGGGAGGTGTCCGCCCCGACTGCTGCCACCGTCGCCCCCGCCCGCGCCGACGGGATCCGGCGCCCGGCATCGGGATCCGGCGCCCGCCCCCGTCACGCCGGTACGTCGGATGCGCGCCGCGCGGGGGAGCCACCGGCCGCGCGCCCCGTCACGCCGGGAAGCCGTTGCCGACCGCGAACCGCGCCGCGCTCTCCCGCGGCGGCCCGACCCGTCCCCGCCACCGCGCCCGTCCCCGCCACCGCGCCCGGAACCACCGAGGGGCGGGCCGCCCGGCCGGCCGGGGGCCCCCCGGGGGGGCGGGGGCGGGCCGGGCCCGCCGGGGGCGGGTACCGCGGCCCGGCCCGCGGCCGGCGGGTCAGACCTCCAGGCGGCCGTCGACCCGCCGCGGCAGGTTCAGCGGGTTGTCGTCGCGCAGCTCCGGCGGGAGGAGGGAGTGGGGGGTGGACTGGTAGGCGACCGGGCGCATCCAGCGCTCGACGGCGGTGCCGCCGACCGACGTGGACGTGGACGTGGTCGCCGGGTACGGACCGCCGTGCTGCTGGGCGTAGGCGACGGCGACACCGGTGGGCCAGCCGTTGACGACGACGCGGCCCGCGAGCGGGGTGACCTCGGCGAGGAGCGCGGCACCGGAGCCCTCGCCGGCCGCCTCCTCCGAGGAGACGTGCAGCGTCGCCGTGAGGTTGCCGGGCAGGCGGGACAGGACGCGGGTGACCTCCTCGTCCGTCTCGTACCGGGCGACGACGGTGACCGGACCGAAGCACTCCTCCAGGAGCAGGTCGTGCGGCCCCTCCTCGGCCAGGCGGGCGGCCGGCACGGTCAGGAAGCCCGCCGCCACCTCGTGCTCGCCGGCCGCGCCGGGGGTGACCGGCGCCTCGACGTCCGGCAGGGCCGCCCGCTCGCTGACGCCCGCGACGAAGTTGTCGCGCATCCGCCCGTCGAGGAGGACGCCCTCGGGGACGCGCGCCACCGCGTCGGCCAGGGACTTGACCATCTGGTCGCCGGCCGGGCCCGCCGGGGCGAGCACCAGCCCGGGCTTCACGCAGAACTGGCCGGTGCCCAGCGTCATGGAGCCGGCCAGGCCCGTGCCGATCTCGTCGGCCCGCTCCGCCGCGGCGTCCGCGGTCACCACGACCGGGTTGAGGGAGCCCAGTTCGCCGTGGAACGGGATCGGCACCGGCCGGGCGGCCGCCGCGTCGAACAGCGCCCGCCCGCCCCGTACCGAACCGGTGAAGCCGGCCGCGGTGATCAGCGGGTGGCGGACCAGTTCGACGCCCGCGTCGAAGCCGTGGACCAGGCCGACGACCTCCTCGGGGATGCCGTGCTCGGCGGCGGCCTCGCGCAGCGCGGCGGCGGCCAGCTCGGAGGTGGCCGGGTGGTCGGGGTGGGCCTTGACCACGACGGGGCAGCCCGCGGCCAGGGCGCTGGCCGTGTCGCCGCCGGGCACCGAGAAGGCGAAGGGGAAGTTGGAGGCGGCGTACACGGCGACGACGCCCAGCGGCACCTTGTAGCGGCGCAGGTCCGGGATCGGCGGCGTCGCCGAGTCGTCCGGGTGATTGATGATCACGTCCAGGAACGCGCCCTCGTCCACGATGTCGGCGAAGGCCCGCAGCTGGTAGCAGCTGCGGGCGAGTTCGCCGGTGAGGCGGGGCACGCCGAGGGCGGTCTCGGCGTCGGCGGCCTCGACGAGCCGGTCCTTCGCCGCTTCGAGCCGGTCGGCCGCCGTCCGCAGGAACGCGGAGCGCACGGCGCGGTCGGCCAGTGCGGCACGGACGCCGTGCGCGGCGCGTACCGCGCGGTCCACGTCCTGCGCCGTCGCCTCCGACGCGACCTGCTCCCGCTGCTTCCCGGTTCGGGGGTCGACACTCCAGACTTGTGCTGCTGACACCGCGAACGTCCTCTCCGACTGTGCGCTTCCCATCCGTTCGGTATTCTGAACGGCGTTCCTGATGATGAATATGCTGGGACTCTATTAACGGGCGTCTGAAGGGGTCAAGGGCGATGTCTGCTACCGAATCCGGCGGAGCGCAGGTCAAGTCCGCGGTACGGACCGTGGAACTGCTCGAGTACTTCGCCAAAAGCCCCGGCATGCACTCGCTGGCGGCCGTCCAGGAGGCGGTCGGCTACCCCAAGTCGAGCCTGTACATGCTGCTGCGGACCCTCGTCGAGCTGGGCTGGGTGGAGACGGACGCGACCGGCACCCGGTACGGCATCGGCGTCCGCGCGCTGCTCGTCGGCACGTCGTACATCGACGGCGACGAGGTCGTCGCCGCCGCCCGCCCCACCCTCGACCGGCTCTCCGACGACACGAGCGAGACCATCCACCTGGCCCGCCTCGACGGCACCAACGTCGTCTACCTGGCGACCCGGCAATCCCCGCACTACCTGCGCCCCTTCGCCCGCGTCGGACGGCGGCTGCCCGCCCACTCCACCTCCCTCGGCAAGGCGCTGCTCGCCACGTACGACGACGAGCAGGTGCGCAAGCTGCTGCCGGAGACCCTGCCGGCGCTCACCGAGCACACGATCACCGACCGCGAGAGACTCATCGAGGAGCTGCACGTCATCCGCGACCAGGGGTACGCCGTGGACCGCGAGGAGAACACCCTCGGCCTGCGCTGCTTCGGCATCGCCATCCCGTACCGCACCCCCGCGCGCGACGCGATCAGCTGCTCGGTGCCGGTCGCCCGGCTCACCCCCGCCCACGAGCAGATGATCAAGGACGCGCTGTTCGACGCCCGCGACCGGCTCACCCTCGCCACCCGCCGGCTCTGACACCGGGTGCGCCGGGCCCTTTGGGCACACCGCCGGGTACGGGGCGGCCGGGCGCCGGGCGCGGGGTGGCGTACGGGACCGGTGCATGGGACCGGCGCGTGGGGCGTGCAGGGCGCGCGGAACGCACGGGGTGCGTGGGGCTGGAGTGAGGGCCCGGCGGCGGGCGGCGGGCGGGGGCCTGCGAGCATCGACCCGCTGACCGCTCCCGGCACTTGGAGGATCCGTGCGCCGCCTGTCGTCCCGCCCCCGTTCCCTGTCCGGCTGGACCATGGCCGTCTTCGGGCTGCTGGCCGCGGCGCTCGGCGCGGTCGGCCTGGCCGCTCCGGACGCGCTGCTGGCGGTGATGGGCTTCGAGCCCGTACCGGACGGGGCGCGGGCGGCGGGCGACCACACCCTGGTGTTCCTGACGGCGTCGTCGATGGCGGCGGTGAACATGGGCGTGTACTACGTGCTGGCGGCGCTCTCCGACTGGCGGGCGTTCTTCGGCTGGACGGTGCCCTTCCGGCTGCTGACCTGTGCGGTGTTCACCGCCGCCGTCGTCGCGGGGCGCGCCCCGGCCGGCTTCCTGGGCGTGGGCCTGTGGGAGGGCGCGGGCGCGGCGGCGACCTGGGCGGCGCTGCGGTACGAGCGCCGGACGGCCGCGCCCGCGTCGGCGGGGTGAGTCAGCCGGGCGGCGGGGGCGGCCCGTACCCGGGGGGCGGCCCGTAACCCGGAGGAGGGCCGTACCCGGCCGGTGGACCGTACCCCGGGGGAGGGCCGTATCCGGTCGGCGGACCGTGCCCGGCCGGTGGACCGTACCCCGGGGGAGGCCCGTATCCGGTCGGCGGTCCGTACCCGGCGGGCGGTCCGTACCCGGCCGGCGGACCGGGTCGGTCGCGCGGTATCGCCGCCGTCACCAGGGTGCCCAGCGCGGCGACTTCGAGGCCGATGCCCACCTGGGAGCTCCACAGCCGCGGGTCCGCGGCGAGTACCGACACGGGCACCGCCACGACCAGCCCCGCCGCCAGGACGGCCGCCGCCGCCCACACCAGCCGGTGCGTCCGGGCCAGCCCGCCGACCGTCGTCCCCACGGCCACGAGGACCGTCATGGGGACGAGGAACAGCGGGTGCGCCAGGGATTCCAGCCCCCGTTGGTGCGCCCACCAGGTGTAGACGGGCGGGAAGAGGGCGGTCACCAGGGCGGCGACGCCCAGCACGGGGACGGCGCCGCGCCGGGGCGGCCGGGGCGGCGCCGGGACCGTGCGGCGGGCCGGGCGCCGGTCGCGCACCACCCCGGCGAGGGGCGCGCCCAGCAGGACGGCCAGCGCGGCGGCGAGCCACACGGGGTCGATGAACCGGGTCGCGAGGACGTACTGCGTCCACACCGCCGCGTGCAGGGGCCCGGGGAGGGCGGCGAGCCGGGCGTCCATGAACTGGCCGAATTCGACCTGCCACGGGAGCTCGAAGACCGTGTCGGCGTTGCCCACCGCGGCGGCGGCCGCCAGCAGCCCGAGCACCGTGACGCCCAGGAGCGGCCGCCGCGCGTGGTCCAGGGAACGGGCCCAGCAGTCCGCGAGGAACTGGCACCACACGGTGAACAGCAGTACCAGCAGCGCCACGGCGGCCCAGCCGGAGACCTGCGAGGAGATCCGCAGCCCGGGCAGCATCAGGTGGTCGACGACGGCGCTGGGCGCGAGCGCGAAACCCGCGAGGACGCCGAGGGCGAGCCCGGCCCGGAACGGCGTCCGCGGGGGCGCGTCCGCGGGGTTCCCCAGGCGGTGGAGGGAGGCGCGGGCGACGGTCAGGAAGAGGATGAGGACGACCAGCAGGGTGATCAGCTCGGTCGGCCACCAGCCGCGGATGCCACCGCCCTCGCGGACTTGGGCGGTGACGGAGGAGACGGGGTCCCAGGCGGCCGGCAGGCAGAAGCCGATCACGAAGGCGAACCCGAACCCCTGGTGCATCAACTGCTTCCGGTCCGCCAGGCAGGCCCGGCGCTCCGCGAACGACGGGTGCGTGCGGGTCAGCCGGGCCCACCAGCCGCTGAGCGCCCGCCGGGGCGGGCCGCCGGGCCGCGCCGCGGCGAGGTCGAAGGCGCGCAGGAGCGGCGCGGGGTCGCCCAGCCACTCGGCCGTGCGGGCGTCCGCCCGGAACTCCCTGGTCCGCAGGACGATGGAGCGGGCGGCGAGGACGACGGCGCCGAGGACGGCGGCGTCGAGGAGGGTGGCCGCGTGGAAGGGGGCGCCCTTCGGCAGGAAGAGCAGGCCCAGCAGGTCGCCGAGCATCCTCGGGACCAGGATCAGCGCGACGTAGCAGCGGAGCATCCCGAGCGTGATCATGGTGATGTCGACGTCGCGGTTGCGCAGGTGGGCCAGTTCGTGGAGGACGACGGCCCGGAACGCGGCGCGGTCGGCGTCGGTCCCGTCGTGCAGTTGGACCAGGCCGCGGCTGAGGATGACGTGGCGGCGGCCGACGCGGCCGAAGGTGACGCCGTTCACCCCGGAGTCGAGGTAGTCGACGAGGACGGTGACGCCGCGGGCCCGGTCGACACCGGCGACGAGCCGGGCGACCTCGGCGTGCAGGGCGGGGAGGCGGGCCGGGTCGAGCGGGCGGACCCCGCGCCGGCGGGCGCGGCGGGTGGAGCGGAACCAGTAGTGCGCGGCGGTGGCGGCGGCGAGGATCGCGTACGAGACGAGGATGCCCTGCGACGTGCGGTCGTCGCTGGAGTCGCACCTCCCGTGCCGCGGGCCGTTCAGGAAGGCGCCCGTCCCCCCGGCGTCCCGCATCGCGTCGCGGAGGCAGTCGTTGAGCTCCCCGGCGCGGCCCCGGGAACCGGCGAGGAGGTCGGCGTACCCGGGGTGCAGGATGGTCATCGACGCCAGCACCGCGCAGATCAACAGGACGAACGCGACGAGCGTCCCGGAGGGCAGGGGGCGGCGCGGCGGGGGCGCGGCCCCGGCCGGGGGCCCGCCGGCCGGGGCGGCGGTCATGCCCCGGGCCCGCCGGCCGCCCTCAGGTGGTCGCGGACCGCGGCGGCGAGCAGGTCGGACCGGTCGGGCGGCAGCCCGAGCAGGATCGCCGTGCGGCGGGCGGCGGCGCCGAGTTCGGCGATCCGCTCCTCGGTCAGGGCGGGGCCCTGCTCCTCGGGCGGGGTCGGCCGCCGCTCCCCGGGGCCTTCCGCCTCCGCCTCCTCCCGGCGGGCGCGGCGCCTGCCGACGAGGCGGCGGAAGCGACCGGCGAGGCTGCCGCCGAGCGTCTCGCCCATCATCTTGACGACTTCGAAGGCGACCCCGCAGGCGATGCTGGTGACGACGAGTTCGGCGGCGCCGCCGAAGGCCAGCGGGTCGTCCTTGGGGCGCCGCCTCGCCTGCCGGAGCGGGCGCCCCGACAGGCTCGCGGCGGTCTCGTCGAAGTACGGCAGCTCCTCGGGGGCGACGCGCGCCACGATGGCTCGCCCCAGCGCGATGTCCGGAGCCTCGGGCTGTCCCACGTCGGCTCGAACCCCCTCCCGGTGCGGGCCCGCCGGGCGGGTCCTCCCCCGCGGCGGGACGTCCAGAGGATCAGCACGGTAGCGCAGGGCCGGGGCGCGGGGGGCCACTTCGCGCCGAGAAGCGGCTGGGCCGGGCCGGCGGCGGGCCGCACGGCGAACGGCGCGGCCGTCGCCCGCGGCGGGTGCGCCCCGCGGGCCCGCCGGGGACGGTCGGGTCCGGTACGGGGACGCGCGCCGCCGCAAAGCACGCGGCCCTCCGCCGCGTACCGCGCGGCGGAGGGCCGGTGCGTGCCCGCAGACGCGCGAGCAGTGGTCGGGACGCCGCGGGGGGCCGCCGGCCCGGTGGGGGGCATGTGCGGTCATGCGCGGCGGACGGCCGCCCCGCGGCGGGTCTACGGGAGGCGGTGTTCCGCGGCGCCCCGCGCGGCCCACGGCCGCCAGTCGCCCAGGTACGCCGCGCGGGTGGCCGCCGCCGCCTCGGCCCGGGTCAGCTGGGGCCGCTCGGCGGGGTCCAGGATCCGCGCGCCGGGCCCGGAGTTGCGGTACTCGGCGAACCGCTGCGCCTGCCAGGGGTACTGGTCGCGCATGTTCGTGTACGGCGCGGCCGCGTCGATGCCCGGGCCCAGCCAGCTGTCGCGGACCACCAGCGAGGGCCGGGCGGTCGGGTCGGAGCTCGGCACCCACGGCCGGGCCAGCTTGTACGCGCCGTCCTCCGCGCCGCTGGTGATCCGGCACCGCACGGCGAGGTAGCCGTACGGGTTGGCGACGGCCGTGGACGGCGCGAAGACCATGCCCTTGGGCGTGAAGTCGACGTCCCGGGCGAGGGTGTGGAACCGGCAGTGCTCGAACACGGCGGTGGCGCGCCCGAAGACGAAGTCGACGTCGCCCTCGGCGTAGCAGTGCGCGAAGTACTGCCGCGCGAAGGCGGACAGGGCGGACGAGTCGGCGTACAGGGTGTCCTGGTG
This sequence comes from Streptomyces tamarix, assembly GCF_032423885.1. NCBI lineage: Bacteria > Bacillati > Actinomycetota > Actinomycetes > Kitasatosporales > Streptomycetaceae > Streptomyces > Streptomyces tamarix. The sequence continues at coordinate 39,918 of NZ_JAWCTQ010000004.1, forward strand.
GCCGAGGAACCGGCAGTGGAGGAACGCCGACCGGTCGCCCGTGGCCTTGAGGGCGACGGCCTGCGTGGCGGTGATCCCCGGGTGGTCGGCGCGCAGGAAGTCGTTGGCGAAGGTGACCCGGTACGCGGTGAAGCCGTCCGCGAGGACGCTGGTGGTGGCGGAGCCGGAGGTGCCGTACGTGCCCGAGCCGTCGGGCTTGGGGGTGCCGGCGGCGTTGCCGTACACGATGACCGTGTCGCGGGGGTCGCCGCTCGCGCCGAGGAGGGTCAGGCCGGTGTGGGTGGCGGGGACGACGACGGTCTCGCGGTACGTGGCGGGGGCGAGGACCAGGGTGTGGCCGGGCCCGGCGGCGGTGACGGCCGCCTGGACGGTCGTGTGGTCGCCGCGGCCCGCGGGGTCGACGTACAGCGTGCGCGGGGTGAGGCGGCGGCGGGGACCGCCGTAGGGGCCGAAGGGCGAGGGGTTCCCGGTGGCCAGGGCGGTCCCGGGGGCGGCGGCCCCGAGGAGGACCCCGAGGCCCAGGGCTCCGGCCCGCAGGAGGCTCCTGCGGCTGGGCGTTGACGGCATGTGGCTGCTCCTTGCGTGAGGACCGGGTGGTGAGGGCCGGTCGACCGGGGGCCGCCGCGCCGCGCGTCCGGCCGGGGCGGACCGGGACGCGCGGCGGGGCGGGGCGGTGCGGGGCCGGGCCCGGGCGCCGGGGGCCCGGGGCGGCGCGCGGGGTGGGGCGGGAGCGTCGACGCCCCGGTCCGGGACCCTGTGCGGGCGCTCCCGCCCTGTTCGGGGGCCGATTCGGCCTCGATGGCTGGTCGACCCCGGGGCCGGTTCAGCCTCTGGGGCCGGTCGGCCTCGGAGACCGGTCGACCTCGGGGCCGGTTCAGCCTCGGGTCGGCTCAGCCTCGATGGCCGGTCGGCCTCGGAGACCGGCTCAGCCTCGGGGACTGGTCAGCGGAGGCGTCCCGCGCCGGCGCGGTGGGCGAGGATCCACGGCAGCACGCGCGGGTGGTCGACGCGGGTCCGCAGCGTGGGCGTCCAGCCCGCGCCGGACTGGAGGACCTCGCCGGGGACCTCCGCGTTGTGGACCGCCAGGAGGTCCACCGGGCGCCCGTTGACGTAGTTGTCCCCGACCGTGACCGGGGCCTCCTTCCACTTCTTGAGGATCTTCCCGGCCGGTACGCCCTCGGGCAGCCGGAAGGAGTTCTTCTCCGCCACCAGCTGCGACTCGGCGCCGATGCCGAAGCTGTACGCGTACCCGTCCTTCGGCACCACGTAGTGGTTGTTGTAGGCGTCGACCTTGCCGAAGCGGACGCGCGGCGCGCGCTCGACGACGTTCTTGAAGACGTTGTGGTGGAGGGTGACGCGCAGCTTGCCGCGGTCGGTGGCGCCCGCGCTGTCGCTGTTGCCGATCATCAGGGTCTTGTCGTGGTCGGCGAACACGTTCCAGGACGCCGTCACCAGGTCCGCGCCGCGCACGACGTCCAGCTCGCCGTCGTGCTGCTGGTACAGCTCGCCGAAGTAGCGGGGCAGGGAGCTGTCCGGGTAGCGGCCGTCGGTGAACGTGTTGTGGTCGATCCACACGTGGGTGGAGCCGTACACGACCATCGAGTCGTACTCGGAGTTCCAGGCGCCCGTCGCCCCGTCCGTGGGGTCCCACTGCGGGAAGCAGTCGAGGGGGCTCTCCAGGGTGAGGTTGCGGACGATGACGTTGTCGGCGTCCTTGATCTGGAGGCTGCCGCCGGTGATCCCGGCGCCGCGGCCGACGCCGACGATGGTCGTGTTGGACGGGACGAACGCCTTGATGGCCCGGTCCTGGTTCTTGGCGGAGGCGGCGCGGAGGTCCTCCTGGGGGCCGCTGACCTCCTTCTCGTAGCCCCAGACGGCCGGGTCGTAGTCGGCGAGGTACTGGTCGAAGTCGTAGCCGGGCGCCTCGAAGGTCTCGCAGCCGCCCTCGGTGGCGTTGAGCGTGCCGACCACCCGGATGATCTTCGGTGCGTCGCCGCCGGCGGCGAGCGCGGACCGGAACTCGGCCCAGGTGGTGACGGTGTACACGTGGGCCGCGTCGGCGGCGGCGCCGCCGGTGGTGCCGCCGTCGGCGGAGGCCCAGCCGTCACCGGCGGGCAGCGCGTGGCGGCCGAGGTCCCGGCCGCCGGTCCCGGCGGCGGCCGGGGGGGCCGTGAGGGACAGCACCAGCGCGGTGCAACCGGCCAGCGACGCGGCCGTTCCCATGACCCGAGCATGACATCTGAGGGTGCGCATTGCGGCTCCTGAGGGGGAAGGGAGGGGGGTGGTCAGGCGGGGGGCCAGGTGATCCGGTCGGCCGGCACCTCGTCCTCGACGCGGCGCACGTCCCGGGGCCGGAGCACCCGCTCGGCGAGCAGGCCCCGGGCCACCATGCGGGCGACCTCGATTGCCCCGAGGGGCCGGAAGTGGGTGTTGTCCTGCCGCCCGTCCGGGTAGTTGGGCGACTCGCCGGGCGCCAGCCAGTTGAAGTACGCCTTGGAGCCCTCGGGACCCAGCCGCTGCCACTCGGCGAGCGACGCGGCCTGGACGTCGACGAGGGGCACGTCGTGCTCGGCGGCGAGGGCGCGCACGGCGGCCGGGTACTCCCCGTGGGAGGTGACGGCCCGGCCCGCCGCGTCGAACCTGCGCCGCTCCACGGAGGTGAGCAGCACCGGCCGGGCGCCGCGGCGGCGCGCCCCGGTGACGTAGCGGAGGAGGTGCTCCCGGTAGGTGGTCCAGGGCTCGGTGTAGCGGGCCGGGTCCTCGGACTTCTGGTCGTTGTGCCCGAACTGGACGAGGAGGAGGTCGCCCGGGCGGATGGCCGCCAGGATCGGGTCGAGTCGGCCCTCGTCGACGAAGCTCTTGGAACTGCGGCCGTTGACCGCGTGGTTGGAGACGCTCAGGTGCGGGGTGAGGAAGAACGGCAGGGCCATGCCCCAGCCGGTCTCCGGCGCGGCGGGGGCGTACTTCTGCGCCGCCGTCGAGTCGCCCGCGATGAAGAGGGTCCGGGGGGCGGGGGCCGCGGCCTGCTCGGCAGCGGCGGCCGGACGGGCGGCGACCGCGCCCGCCACGGGGAAGGCGGCGAGTGCCGCCACGGTCTGCCTACGGCTCAGGGACACGTCGTCGTGCCTCGCTCTCGTACCGGATGAGGAGGAGTACGGCCGGCGGCGGGGCGCGACCCGGACCGCCGCCGGCCGGTTCTGGGAGGGACGGGCTAGCTCTTCTTGAGCTGCTCGTTCCACTCGGCCTGGGCCTCGTTGAGCTGCTTGGCGAGGGTGTCCAGGAAGTCCTTGGCGGTCATCGCGCCGAGCAGGACCTTCTGGAAGTTCGGCTCGTTCTCCGACTTACTGATCTTGTTCCAGTCGGGCAGGTAGTACGGCAGCTGGACGATCTTGGTGGAGCCGTCGGAGAGGGCCTGCGCGCCGAGCTTGGTGGCCTGGGCCTTGTCCAGCCACGCGTCGCCCGCGGCCTCCGTGTTGGACGGGATGGCGCCGGCCGACTCGTTCCACTTGCTGTTCGACTCGTGGGAGACGGCGAACTCGATGAACTTCCAGGCCGCGGCCTTGTTCTTGCTGGTGCGGAAGAGGCCGAGGCCGTCGACCGGGTTGGACACCTGGACGCGGACGCCGCCCGGGCCGGTCGGGTTCGGGATGCCGGCGAACTTGTCCGTGCCGAGGGCCTTCACGTGGTCCGTGTACGAGCCCAGGTTGTGGTTCATCATGGCGATGGAGCCCGAGTCGAACTGGGCGTTCATCTTCTTGAAGTCGTTGTTGACGTCGGCCTCGGGCGTCGTCTTCTTGTACAGGCCGACGTACTTCTCCAGCGCCGCGACGTTCTTCGGGTCGTTGACGGTGGTCTTGTCGCCCTTCCAGAACTCGGTGATGCCGGACTGGCCGTACATCGAGTCCAGGGCCTGGGCGATGGAGCCGGAGCCGCCGCGGATCGTGTAGCCGAACTTGTTCTTCTTGGCGTCGGTCAGCTTCTGGGCCGCCGTGTAGAACGCGTCCCAGGTGGTGGGCGCCTGGAGGCCGGCCGCCTTGAACAGGTCGGTCCGGTAGTACAGGACGCCGTTGCTCGCGGAGGTCGGGACCGAGTACATCTCGTCGCCGCGCCCGCCGGCCGACTTCACGGACTCGACCATGTTGGGGACGAGCTTGCCGTTGAGGGACGACTCCTTGATGCGGTCGCCGACCGGGTCGAGGGCGTTCTGGGCGACCATGTTGGCCAGGTAGGCCGCGCCCACGCCGCCGACGTCGGGCAGGCCGCCGCCCGCGATGGCCGTGTCGTACTTGGACTGGACGTCCTCGCTCGGGATCGGGACGTACTTGACCTTGATGTCGGGGTTCTTGGACTCGAAGTCCTTGATGATCTCCTGCCAGACGGCGGTCCGCACACCGCCGTTGTTGTCCCAGAAGGTGATGGTGCCCTTGCCCGAGCCCTCGGTCCCGCTGCCGCCGGTGCCGTCGTCACCGCAGGCGGTGGTGGTGAGCGCGAGCGTGACGGTCAGGGCGACGGCCGAGGCCGTGCGTCCTCTGAGGCTTCTCGAGATGGTCATGTCGGCTTCTCTCTTTCGAGTGCGGGTCGTGCGGGGAGGGTCGGGTGCCCTTCGGTGGTGCGGTGGTGCGAGTAGTGCGGGTGGTGCGAGGTCTTTCCGGTCGTGCGGGGTCCCTCCGGTCGTGTGGGGGGTCACGACAGGTGGGGCGCCCAGCCGTCCCGGCCCGCGAGGTAGTCGGCGACCTCGTGGGCCGCGGCCTCCGCGTCGCTCATCCGCGGGCGGTCCGGGGAGACGGCCGCCCCCGGTCCGTACGTGCGGTACTCCGCGAAGCGGGCGTCCCGCCAGGAGAAGCCGCTCATGTCCGTCCACGGCGCCGCCTTGATCGCGGCCGGCAGCTCCGTCTCCCTGATCAGGACCTGGCCGACGGCGTCCGGGTTGCCGCCGGGGTGCCAGGGGCGTCCGAGGTGGAAGGTGCCCGCGGGGGCGTCGCTGACGATCCGGGACCGGGTGATCAGGAAGCCGTACGGGTTGCCCTTCCAGGTGCTCGCCGCGGTGATGTAGCCGTTGTTGGTGGCGGAGCCGCGGCTGAGCGCCCTGATGAGCGAGTTCTCCACGACGGTGGTGGCCCGTCCGTAGAGGAAGTCCACATCCCCCTCGAGGTACGAGTCGCGGATGTAGACCCGGCTGACGACGTCCAGCTTGGGGCTGTCGGTCATCAGGGTGTCCTGGTTGCCCTTGAAGGCCGTGTCTTCGAAGACGATCCGGTCGCCGGTCGTCTTCATCGCCAGGGCCTGCTCCCCGTTCAGCTCCACCGCCGCCTCGTCGAAGTCGTTGACGAAGGTCAGGTTGCGGGCCGAGACGTCGGAGGCGGCGATCAGGACGGTGGCGCTGCCCGTGGATCCTCCGTGTGCGGCCGGGGTGTCGTACACGATCACGGTGTCCGACCGGTTCTGTCCAGTCCCCTGAAGAGAGATTTTCGGCTTGTCGGCTGAAATACGTACTTTCTCACGGTACGTCCCGGGCGCGATGCGGAGCGTGACGCGTCCGTCGTTGCCGGAGGGCACGGCGTCCACGGCGGACTGCACGGTCGGGTAGGCGGCGGGCACGTCGAGGACGGTGTCCGTGCCGAGGGTGCGCTGCGGCCCGGAGAAGCGGCTCACGAGGGCGGGCACGGCCGCCGCCGGGTCGAGCCGGTAGGCGTAGTGGTCCCGCGGGTCGAAGGCGGTGCCCCGGCTGTCGGTGCGGCCCGTGGTGCCGCGCAGGACCGAGCCGCGCTGCACCAGCTCGGCGGTGGCGTCGGCCTGGTAGGGGTGCTGGACGCCGTCGTAGTAGCTGTTCTCGATGACCATGCGGGTGCGTCCGCGCGCCCAGTTGCCGTAGGTCCACACGGGGTCGCCGTCGTCGACCTGCGCCGAGAGGTAGTTGTTGTACAAGTGGGCGTAGGCGCAGTTGTCGGCGGACGGGTTGCGCTGTTTGGTGCCCTTGAACCAGTTGTGGTCGATGGTCACCTGCGTGGCGACGTTGCTCGTCCAGCCGATCCCGAGCGCCTTGTTGTGGTCCTCGAAGCGGTTGTACGAGACGGTGACGTACGTGCTGTCCTTGCGGATGTCGAGCATGCCGTCGCCGAGGCGGCTGAAGCGGTTGTGGTCGATCCAGACGTGGGAGACGGAGTCCATCTGGATGCCGTCGAAGTCGTTGGTCTTGCCGTCCCAGTCGCCCTCCACGAACGAGTCGCGGATGGTGAGGTTGCGGATGATGACGTTGCGGGTGCCGGGGTTCAGCCGCAGCTCGCCGTGGACGATCTCGCCGCTGGTGCCGACCCCGATGATCGTCTTGTCGGAGGCCACGTCGATGGCGGTGCCGAACGGGGCGACGTCGATCGCGCCCGCGACGCGGATGACGTAGGGCTCGGCGGCCCCGGCGTACCGGGCGAGGTCGGCCTGGGTGCGGACGGTGACCACCTTGCCGCCTCGGCCGCCGGTGGTGCCGCCCGCGAGCGACGCGAAGCCGTGCGGCTCCTCGGCGTGCGGCGACCGCGCGGCGGGGCCCGCGGCGGGCCGGTCGCCGGCCCCGGCGGGCGGGGCCGGCGCGGGGGCCGCCGCGGCCGGGGTGAGCGTCCCCAGGCCGAGGGCGGCGGCCAGCGCGCCGGCGGCCAGGGCCCTGGCGGGGCCGGTCCCCGACTGCGGCAAGCGCTTGCTACGGAAGTGCGTCATTGCGGCTCCCAACAGGCTGGTGGTGAAGGGTTCCTGCGCGGGCGGCGCCGCGCAGCGTCAGACGACCCGGAAGTCGGTGAACGCGGCGGTCCCGGCGTCGCCCTGTCCCGGGGGCGCGGCCGCGAACAGGCCGAGCAGCGCGCCGACCCAGCGCCACGGCGTGGCGGCGAAGACCGGCCCGGACGGCCGCCAGCCGTCCCCGGTGTCCGCCTGGAACCGGCAGCGCGCCCCGGCCGACACCTCGACCCGCAGCCGTACGCGCCCCTCCGGCGCCGGCCGCGGCGGCGCGGCGTCCCGTTCGGCCTCCGCCACGGGCTCGGCGAACCGGTGCACGAGGCGGACGGCCCCGTCGCCGCCGCGCTCCAGGCCGATCCAGGAGAACGCGTCGCCCAGGACGGCGAGCCCGGCCCGGGCGCCCGGCTCGGTGCCCTCCAGGGCGAGGGCGACCTCGGCGGTGAACGTCTCGGCGGGCAGCCGCTGGGTGAGGACGTGCGGCAGCAGCCGCAGGTCGTGCGCGTCGCCGGTGCGGACGCAGCTCATGCGCAGCCCGTCCCCGCCGTGCTCGACGGTCCAGCCGGGGCGGGGGTTGGCGGTCCACTGCCACTGCCGCCCGAACCGGCCGCCGGGGAAGGAGTCGTCGGTGGCGGGCGCCTCGACGGGCTGCTCGGGGGCGGCCGGCTTGCGGTGCCGCAGGACCGGCTCGCCCCGGTCGCCCATGACCGGCCAGCCCTCGTCGTCCCACGCCATGGGCTGGAGGTGGACGACCCTGCCGTACGCGCCGCGCGCCTGGAAGTGCAGGAACCAGTCCTCGCCGGCCGGGGTGCGCACCCAGCCGCCCTGGTGGGGGCCGTTGACCTCGGTGCGGCCCTGGGCGAGGACGATCCGCTCCTCGTACGGGCCGAAGAAGTCCCGCGCCCGGAAGGCGCCCTGCCAGCCGGTCTCCACTCCCCCGGCGGGCGCGAAGATCCAGAACCAGCCGCCGTGCCGGTACAGCTTGGGGCCTTCGAGGGTGAACCAGCCGGGGATGCGGTCGCCGTCGACGATGACCTCGCCCTCGTCGAGGAGGGTGCGGCCGTCGCGGCTCATCCGGTGGCCGGTGAGCCGGTTCTTCACCCCGGACCGGGACTTGGCCCAGGCGTGCACGAGGTACGCCTCGCCGGTCTCGTCGTCCCACAGCGGGCAGGCGTCGATCAGTCCCTTGCCGGCCTTCAGCAGGTGTGGCGCGGTCCACGGGCCCCGGACGTGCTCGGCGTTGATCTGGTAGATCCCGTGGTCGGGGTCACCCCAGAAGATCCAGAACCGGCCGTCGGCGTGGCGCAGGCTCGGTGCCCACACGCCCTTGTCGTGACGGGGCGCGGCGAAGTCCCCGGCGGGTTCGAGGCGTTCGAGGGCGTGGCCGACGAGGGACCAGTTGACCAGGTCGCGGGAGTGCAGCAGCGGCAGGCCGGGGGCGCGGCCGAAGCTGGACGCGGTGAGGTAGAAGTCCTCGCCGACCGCGACGACGTCGGGGTCGGACCAGTCGGCGGCGAGGACCGGGTTGCGGTAGGTGCCGTCGCCGAGGTCGGCGCGGTGGACGAGCGTCATGACAGGGCCTTCCGTACGAGCCCGGCCGCCGCCGGCCGGTCGAGGCGCCCGTCGGCGACGACGGTGACGAGGCGGCGGACGACGGTGCCGCCCGCCGGGACGGGCAGGCGCGCGTCCCAGGCGAGGGACGAGCCGACGCCGGGGTACTCCCCGGTGCGGACGAACCAGGGGTCCCGCCGGGTGTCCCCGGTGGCTCCGGCGAAGACGAGCGTCCAGTCCGCCCCGCGCAGCGCCAGCCAGTCGGCGGTGCGGCCGTGGACGGCCTCCTCGCCCTCGGCGTCGGCGGTGAACACGTCGGGGGCCGCGGCGCCGGCGGGCTCCTTGGGGGCGCGCCAGAAGAAGCCGCCGTAGCCGGCGCCGGGGCGGCCGTTGGTGGCCGGGGAGCCGATGGACAGGTCCTCGTCGCCGGGGTTGGTGAGCGAGAAGGTGAAGTCCAGCGCCCAGGCGTCGGACGTGAGCGCGGTGGCGGCGACGGTGCGGCGCTCCCGCAGGAGGTCCGTACCGCCGGAGGACCAGACGAGGTCCTCCACGAAGCCGTCCGGATCGCGCAGCTTCCAGCCGTCGTGGCGCTGCTCGCCGTGGTTGTCCAGCTCGGTGGGGCCCTGGTCGCGGACGAAGGTGCGACCGCCCCAGAAGTTGCGCCCCGCCACGTCGGGGACGGCGACCGACACCCCGAGGTGGTGGAGGTGGTCGGCCGGCCGCTCCTCGGTGACCGGCGTGCCGTGGAGGGTGGTGACGGGATGGAGGTAGGGCCGGGGCGAGAGCCGGGCGGGCAGGTCGTCCGGGTGGACGTAGTGGCCGACGGCCCGTCCCGCGCAGCGCAGGACCAGCGGGTGCGTCATGGGGCTTTCGCCTCCAGCTCGGAGAAGAGGGAGAGGGTGTCCGCGCTCGCGTGGACGAGGCCGTCGACGCCCTTCACGACCCGCCGCCGGACCCCGTCGACCGTCTCGTCCACGTACCAGTCCGCGGCGGGCAGGGCGCGGGGCTCGGGGGCGGTGCGGACGGCTTCGACGACGCGCATGAACGCGCCGGTCCGGTCGGGCGGTACGAGGAGCTCGTCGCCGTCGACGACGTGGCGGACCAGGTTCTCCAGGAGGTCGGTCCGGCCGTGCACCGTCTCGACGGGGCCGTGTCCGGCGCGCTGCACCAGGACGCGGTCCTGCTTGTACCAGAAGGTGATGCGGCCGTGCCGGCCGTGGACGAGGACGTACGGCTCGCCGGGCTCCTCGGCGCAGAGGGTGACGGCGGTGGTGACGCGGGTGCCGCGCGCGGTGGTGACGCGCAGGCAGGAGGTGTCGTCGGCCTCGATGTCGTTGGCGCGGGCCAGCTCCAGTTCGATGTCGGCGACGTCCTCGGCGTACGGGCTGCCGTCGAGCGCCAGGGCGGTGGCGACGGCGTGGGCGAGCGGGTTGGTGAGCACCCCGTCGACCACGTCGGTGCCGCCCAGGCGGCGCTTCCCGGCCCACGGGGAGCGCCGGAAGTACGCCTCGTCGCGGGCCCACGCCCCCGCGGCGCCGATGCCGGTGACCTCGCCGATGGCGCCCTGCGCGACGAGTTCGGCGATGGCGGGCAGGGCGTGCGAGCCGAGCGACTGGAAGCCGATCTGGCAGGCGGTGCCCGCCAGGCGCACCCCGTCGGCCATGCGCCGGAACTCCGCGAAGGACGGGGCGGGCGGCTTCTCCAGGAGGAGGTGGACGCCGCGCCGCGCCGCGGTGAGCGCGAGGTCGGTGTGGGTGTCGATGGGCGTGCAGACGACGGCGATCCGGGCGCCGGTCGTGTCGAGGAGGGCGCCGAAGTCGTCGGACTGCGCGGGGGTGCCGAACCCGTCGAGCTCCTCGGCGTCGAGCGGGCGCAGTTCGCACACCCCGGCGAGCCGCACGAGCCCGGCCCCGGCGAGGCGCCGGATGTTGTGCAGGTGCCAGCGGCCGTGGCCGCGGGCGCCGGCGAGGACGACGGGGAGGGGCAGCGGTCCGTGGTTCATCCGGCGTCAGCCCTTCACCGCGCCGGCGCTGAAACCGGTGATGAGCCACTTCTGGATGAACGCGAAGACGATCACGACGGGCACGGCGGCGATGACGCCGCCCGCGGCGAGGGCGCCCAGGTCGACGCTGTCGGCGCCGATCAGGGTGTTGAGGCCGACGGGGATCGTCTGCTTGTCCTGCTCGCTGAGGAACATCAGGGCGAACAGGAAGTGGTTCCAGCTGTGCACGAAGGCGAAGGAGCCGACGGCGATGAGGCCGGGGCGCAGCAGCGGCAGGACGACCGCGCGGAAGGCGCGGAAGCGGGAGCAGCCGTCGACCCAGGCGGCCTCCTCCAGGGAGACGGGGACGTTCTTGATGAAGCCGCTGATGAGGATGATCGACAGGGGGAGCTGGAAGACCGTCTCGGCGATGACGACGCTGCCCAGCGAGTTGATCATCTGCAGGTTGCGGAAGATCTCGAACAGCGGGACCAGCATGAGCGCGCCCGGGATGAACTGGGAGCACAGCAGCGCCAGCATGAAGCCGTTCTTGATGCGGAAGTCGAACCGGGCGAGCGCGTAGCCGCCGGCGAGCGCGACGAGGGTGGTGGCGATCAGCGTGGCGACGCCGACGAGCATGCTGTTCTGGAAGAAGACCCCGAAGCTGCGCTCGTTCCAGACCTTCTCGAAGTGCTCGAAGGTGATGGGCCAGGGCACGAGCGAGGTGGAGCCGGCGGGCCGTACGGCGAACAGCAGCATCCAGTAGAACGGGACGAGCGTGAACAGCAGGTACAGCGCGAGCGGCACGTATATCTGCCAGCGCGGCACGTCGTCGAAGGCTCGTTCGCGCTTCCGGCGGCGCGGGGCGGCGGGAGGCGCCGGGTCGTCGTGGGCGGGCACGCGTGCGTGGGTGCCCTTCTCCGCGAGTGCTGCGGTCATCAGCGGTCGCCTCCGAACTTGCTCAGGCGCAGATAGAGGATCGAGCAGAAGAGGAGGATCACGAACGCGACGGTGGTCAGCGCCGAGGCGTAGCCGAAGTCGTGGCCTTCGATGCCGGTGTTCGCGATCATGAGGGGCAGGGTGGTGGTGACGCCGGCCGGGCCGCCGCCGGTGAGGGTGTAGAGCAGGTCGACGTTGTTGAACTCCCACACGGCGCGCAGCAGCGTGGAGAGGATGATGGCGTCCTTGAGGTGCGGCAGCGTGATGTGGAAGAACTGCCGCATCCGGCTCGCGCCGTCGACCGACGCCGCCTCGTAGAGGTCCTTCGGGATGGACTGGAGGTCGGCGAGGATGAGGATGGCGAAGAAGGGGACGCCGCGCCAGAGTTCGGCGAGGACGGCCGCCCAGAAGACGGTGCCGGTGTCGGAGAGGACGGACGTGCCGTACGTGCCGATGCCGATGTCCGCGAGGTAGCGGCTCATGCCCGTGGACGGGTTGTAGAGCAGCATCCAGATGGTCGTGGTGAGCACGCCGGAGACGGCCCAGGGCGAGAAGACCAGGGCGCGGGCGATGCCGCGGCCGACGAAGGTCTGGTTGACCAGCAGGGCGAGGACGAGTCCGAGGGCGAGCTGGAGGGTGACCTCGACGACGACCCACTTGGCGCTGAAGCCGAGCGTGGACCAGAAGAGGGGGTCCTCGGTGAAGATGCGGGTGAAGTTCTCGAAGCCCGCGTAGCCGTTCTTCCACGGCTTGGTGACGTTGTAGTGCTGGAGGCTGTAGTAGAAGACGCTGAGCACGGGGTAGGCGATGAAGCCGAGCATCAGCAGACCGGCGGGCGCGATCAGCAGATACGGCAGGCGACGTGGCTCGGCTCCCGTGCGGCGCCGACCGGCCCTGGGTTGTTTCGCCACGGCTGCGGCTTGGGCCATGACATGTCTCCGTTCATCGTGCGGTGCATTGCGGTGCGGTGCGGTCGTGCGGGTCACGCGTGAAGCGCTTTCCGGATCACGTTCGAGATTCCGGACATGAGGGCCGGTGGTGCCCCCGGCCGGGGCTCAGCCCGCGTACGGCTCCGGTACGTTCCCCGGCCTGGCCAGGAACTCGAAGTCGCAGCCGGTGTCGGCCTGGGTGATCTGCTCCTGGTACAGCGCGCCGTAGCCGCGCTCGTACGGGTTGGGCGGCGGTGTCCACGCCGCCCGGCGCTCCGCCAGCTCCTCGTCGCTCACGTGGAGGTGGAGCGAGCGGGCCTCGACGTCGAGCGTGATGAGGTCGCCGGTCCGCACGAGGGCGAGCGGCCCGCCGACGTACGACTCGGGCGCGACGTGCAGCACGCACATGCCGTAGCTGGTGCCGCTCATCCGGGCGTCGGAGATCCGCACCATGTCCCTCACGCCCTGCTTGAGCAGGTAGTCGGGGATGGGCAGCATCCCGTACTCCGGCATGCCCGGGCCGCCCTTGGGGCCCGCGTTGCGCAGGACCAGGACGTGGTCGGGGGTGATGCCGAGGGCCGGGTCGTTGATGGTCCGCTGCATCGTGCGGTAGTCGTCGAAGACGACCGCGGGGCCGGTGTGCCGGAGCAGGTGCTGCTCGGCGGCGATGTGCTTGATGACGGCGCCGTCCGGGCAGAGGTTGCCGCGCAGGACGGCGAGTCCGCCCTCGTCGGCCAGCGGCTTCTCGCGGGTGCGGATGACCTCGGTGTTGTGGACCAGGGCGCCGGCGAGCTGCTCGCGCAGGGTGGCGTGGGCGACGGTCGGCCGGTCCAGGTGCAGCAGGTCCGTCAACTGGGCGAGGAACCCGGGCAGTCCGCCGGCGAAGTGGAAGTCCTCCATGAGGTACTGCCCTCCGGGACGGAGGTTCGCCAGGACCGGCACCGTGCGGGCGATCCGGTCGAAGTCGTCCAGGGTGAGCCGGACCCCGGAGCGGCCCGCCATGGCGATCAGGTGGATGACCGCGTTGGTGGAGCCGCCCAGGCCGAGGACGGTCGTGACGGCGTCCTCGTACGCCTCGCGGGTGAGGATGCGCGACAGCCGCAGGTCCTGCCGTACGAGCTCGACGATCCGCAGGCCGGCGGCGGCGGCCATCCGGTCGTGCCCCGAGTCGACGGCCGGGATGGAGGACGCGCCGGGCAGGGTGACGCCGAGCGCCTCGGCGGCGGCCGTCAGCGTGGAGGCGGTGCCCATGGTCATGCAGTGGCCCGGCGACCGGGCGAGCCCGCTCTCCAGTTCGGCCATCTCGCAGTCGCCGATGAGCCCGGCCCGCTTGTCGTCCCAGTACTTCCACATGTCCGTGCCGGAGCCGAGGACCTCGTTGCGCCAGTGGCCCGGCAGCATCGGCCCGGCCGGGACGAACACGGTCGGCAGGTCCACCGTGGCGGCGCCCATGAGCAGCGCGGGCGTGGACTTGTCGCAGCCGCCCAGCAGCACGGCGCCGTCCACGGGGTAGGACCGCAGCAGCTCCTCCGTCTCCATCGCGAGCATGTTGCGGTAGAGCATCGGGGTGGGCTTCTGGAAGGTCTCCGACAGCGTGGAGACCGGGAACTCCAGCGGGAATCCGCCGGCCTGCCACACCCCGCGCTTCACGGCCTGCGCGCGGTCGCGGAGGTGGACGTGGCAGGGGTTGATGTCGGACCAGGTGTTGAGGATCGCGATGACCGGCTTGCCCAGGTGCTCCTCGGGGAGGTAGCCAAGCTGCCGGGTGCGGGCGCGGTGGCTGAACGAGCGCAGTCCGTCCGTGCCGTACCACTGGTGGCTGCGGAGGGTCCGGCCCTGCCCTGCGGCGGGGCCGCCGTTCCCGGGCGGGGTTCCATCGGTGCTCATACGTCCCATTCCTTGACCATCTCGGCGATTTCGGCGCGGCGCGGCTCGGGCAGCAGCCGGCTGGGCGGGCGCACGTCGCGGCGGCACAGGCCGAGGGCGGCCAGGGCCTCCTTGACGACGGTGACGTTGTTCGCCGCCTGGTCGGCCGCGCGCAGGTCCTCGAAGCGGCGGATCTGCTCCCACACCTCCAGGGCGGCCGGGTAGTCGCCGCCGCGCAGCGCCCTGAGCATCGTGAGGGAGACGGCCGGGGAGACGTTGACCAGCCCGGAGGTGAAGCCGGTGGCGCCCATGGCCCAGTACGAGGGGGCGTACAGCTCCGCGAGGCCGGCGATCCACACGAACCGGTCGAGGCCCGCGTCGCGGGCGACGGCGGCGAAGCGGGCCGCGTCGGGGACGGCGTACTTGACGCCGATGACGTTGGGGCACAGCTCGCCGAGGCGAGCGATGGTCGCGCCGTCGAGGAGCGGGTTGCGGACGTAGGGGACGACGCCGAGTTCGGGCACGGCGTCGGCGATCTCGCGGTGGTAGTCGACCCAGCCGTCGCGGGAGACGTACGGGTGGACCGGCTGGTGGACCATGACCATGCCGGCGCCGGCGTCGCGGGCGTGGCGGGCGGCGTCCGTGGCGGTCGGCACGTCGTGGCCGACGCCGACGAGGACGGCGGCGCGGTCACCGGCCTCCGCCACGGTGAGCTCCGTGACCAGGCGGCGTTCGTCGGGCGTGAGCGTGTAGAACTCACCGGTGTTGCCGTTGGGGGTCACGGCCCGTACGCCGCTGTCGAGCAGCCTGCGCAGCAGGGCGCGATACGTGTCCCGGTCGACACCGCCGTCGGCGTCGAACGGGGTCACGGGGATCGCGACGACGTCTGCGAGCGCCGCCCTCAGCGATGAGTGGTCCATGCGTACCGGCCTTTCTCTGACTGTCACGGGTGCACGGGGGAGCCGGGTTCACCGCGGTTCTCGGTGCGGGTCCTTCGCCTGGCGGCGCCCGGGCCGTGCCTTGGGGTGGTCCTACGGGTGGTGCGGCACCTCGACGCCCGGCACCTCCATGCCCGGCACCTCGATGCCCGGGTCGCCGGGGAAGGCCCGCCGGAGGAACCGGGCGATGTGCTCGCGCAGGGCGCCGGCGGCCCCCTCGGCGTCGCCGGCCAGGGCGAGGCGGAGGATCTCGCGGTGCTCGTCGGCCTCGCGCTGCCACGACGGGTCGGCGCTCCAGGCGACGGTGGACACGAGGGCGGCCTGGTCGCGGACCTCGTCGAGCATCCGCGCCAGCAGCGGGTTGCCGCAGGGCAGGTACAGCGCGCGGTGGAACTCGCGGTTGGCGAGGGAGCGTTCGGCCTGGTCGGTCGCGCCGTCCGCCCGGACGAGCGCCTGCCCGGCGACCTCCAGCGACGCGCGGCGGGCGATGGTGCGGCGCAGCGCCTCGGGCTCCAGCAGCAGCCGTACGTCGTAGACCTCGCGCGCCATGGCGGCGTCGACGGTGCGGACCGTGGCGCCCTTGTACTGGCTCATGACGACGAGCCCGGTGCCGGCGAGGGTCTTGAGCGCTTCCCGCACGGGCGTCTTCGACACCCCGAAGCGCGCCGCCAGTTCGGCCTCCACCAGGGCGCGGCCGGGCGGCAGCTGGCCGGTGAGGATGGCGTGCTTGACCTCCTCCAGCACGTACTGGGTGCGGGAGGGGACAGGGCTGGGGGCGAAGGCCATACGGGTCTCATATCTCGCGTATCGCGTCTCATATATGACGTACGAAGTACGACGGCGACGAACGTAAAGCGGGGTTTTCCATTCGTCAACGCTTCTGACAAAACTCGTCGCCACGGGTTTCGGGCGCGGGACCGCGGGGACACGCGGGCGGGGTCCCGGCCCAACGGGCCCGGAACCGGGAGGAAACGGGCCCGCCGGCGCCGTCCGGGCATGCCTGACCGCCCCGGGTCGCTGGGGATCCGGGGCGGGGGACGGGCGGGCCGCAGGGCCCGTCAGGACAGGGCGCGCAGCGCGGCGGCGACCTCCTCCAGGTCGGGGCCGGAGGCCAGGCCCGCGTGGTACAGGCGCAGTTCGGTGGCGCCGAGCGCGGCGGCGTGCGCGGCGTCCTCGGCGAGCCGTCCGGGGGCGCCGCCCATGCCCGTGACGACGGTGAAGTTGGCCGCCAAGGTGGTGTCCGCGCGCGCGTGCGGGGCGAACGGCGGCAGCACGGCCCCGGCTCCGCCGCCCGTGCAGGGCAGGACGACCCCGTCGGCGACGCCCAGGACGTGTGCGGGGTCCACGCCCGGGTTGGCGCCCGTGCGGTACGGGGCGGGGTCGGCGTGCAGCAGGACCCGGAAGCCCGGCGGCGCGACCGCCCGGACCGCCGCCACGGCGTCCTCCTGAAGGGTGCGGGCGGCACGGGTGCGCCAGGCGAGGGTGGCCGCGGCGAGGGGGGTGCCCAGCAGCTTCTCGACGCCGGACCAGCCCGCCTCCCGCCCGTCGGCCCGGCCGTCCCAGACGGGCTCCAGGGCCTGGCGCACGGCCGCGGCGACCACCTCGGGGTCGGCGCCCGCCTCGGCGTACCCGTCGCGGCAGGTGCCGCAGAAGCAGAGCGACATCAGGTACTGCGCGGCGTCCCCGAGGGTGACGCCGCCGATCTTGTCGTGGGCGTGCAGGTGGGCCATGCCGTACCAGCCGCACGACTCCAGTTCGGTGCCGCGGGCGCCGGGGCGCACGGCGGCCTCGGCGGCCAGGTCGGTGAGGAGGGCGCGCACCTCGGGGCGGGCGATGCAGGGGGCCCAGGGGTAGCGGTCGCCGTAGGCGTTGACGACGGACGTGCCGGGGTGCTCGGCGCCGAGGCGGGAGTTGTGGGCGAGGACGACCCAGCTGTGCACCTCCAGCCCGGCGGCCTCCAGCGCCCCGGCCGCCGCACCGTACGCGTCGCCCGGGGCCCAGTCGCCGGCCTCGTACGGGCGCAGGGCGCGCCCGGCCCAGCGGTCGGGGGCGGGCGGGTAGAGCACCGCGGCGTGCTCGGCGGTGACGAACCGGTGGCGCGGGTGGCGGGGCGTCAGGGCGCGGGTGGAGTGGTACGCGGAGGCGAGGGTGACCTGTTGGACGCCGAGCGCGGCGACGCGGTCGGCGGCGCCGGGGTCGCCGTTGACGTCCCAGGGGTAGAGGAAGGCGGAGGCTCTCACCGGCCGGTCTCCGCGCCGACGAGGGCGAGGCCCCGGTCGATGAGCTCGGCCAGCTCCTCGACGTGGGCGGGGGCGGGCTCGGTGAGCGGCGGACGGACCTCTCCGACGTCCAGGCCCCGGAGCCGCACACCGGCCTTGACCAGGGAGACCGCGTATCCGCGGCCCTTGGCGCGCAGGTCGGCGAAGGGACGGTAGAAGCCGTCGACGAGCCGGTCGACGGTCGCCTGGTCGCCGGCGCCGATGGCGCGGTGGAAGGCGAGGGCGACCTCGGGCACGAAGCAGAAGACGGCCGACGAGTAGAGCGTGACGCCGATGCCGCGGTAGGCGGAGCCGGTGAGTTCGGCGGTGGGCAGGCCGTTGAAGTACAGCAGGTCCAGGCCCTCGGCGCGGACGGCGCTGACGATGCGCTGCATCAGGTCCAGGTCGCCCAGGCCGTCCTTGAAGCCGATGACCCGGTCGAGCCGGGCGAGGTCGGCGGCCGTCTCGGGGGTGAAGACGGCGTTGTCGCGCTGGTAGACGACGAGGTCGAGGGAGGTGGCGGCGGCCAGCGCCGCGTAGTGGCGCAGGAGTCCGGCCTGGTCGGCGACGACGAGGTAGGGCGGCAGGGCGAGCAGCCCGTCGGCGCCGGCCTCCTCGGCCAGCCGGGCGTACCGGACGGCGAGCGCGGTGCCGTACCCGGTGCCGGCGACGACGGGCACGCGCCCGGCGACCTCCTCCACGGCGGCGGCGACGCACGCGCGGTACTCGTCGGGGGTGAGGGCGTGGAACTCGCCCGTGCCGCAGCACGCGAAGACGGCGGCGGCCCCGTGCTCCACGCCGGCGCGCACGTGCGCGCGGAAGGCATCGAGGTCGAGTGCGCCGTCCGGCCCGTAGGCGGTGACGGGGAAGAACAGCAGGCCGTCGAGGCGGTCGGCGAGCGGAGGTGGGGTCACGGGAGCTCCCTGGGCGAAGCCGTCGAATGATTCAGTGGTACACACTTCTGATCGTCGTCCATATCTATGAACTCCGACCACGCTAGGGCAGCCCAAAGGGGCCGGTCAAGGAGGAAAACCGCAGACGGCGGCAGTACTTGACGGTACAGAGCACCCTCAATAGCGTGTCCACGCATGTGAATGACGTCTACGTATCCGCAAGGAGCACCGCTGATGCCCGCTGCCCGCACCATCCTGCTGACCGGCGCCGCCGGCGGCCTCGGCACCCTGATGCGCGGTCTGCTGCCCGACTACGGATACGAGCTGCGCCTGCTCGACGTGGCCCCCGTCGAGGGCGCCCCCGACGCGATCACCGCCGACCTCGCCGACAAGGACGCCCTGCGGGAGGCCGTCCGGGGCGTCGACGCGATCATCCACCTGGCGGGCATCTCCCTGGAAGCCCCCTTCGACAAGATCCTGCGCGCCAACATCGAGGGCACGTACAACCTGTACGAGGCCGCGCGCGAGGAGGGCGTCCGCCGGATCGTCTTCGCCTCCAGCAACCACGCCGTCGGCTTCACCCCCCGGCCCCGCACCGGCGACCCGCTCATCCCGGTCCACACCCCACGCCGCCCCGACACGTTCTACGGCCTGTCGAAGTGCTTCGGCGAGGACCTGGCCCAGCTGTACTGGGACCTGCACGGCCTGGAGACCGTCTCCGTGCGGATCGGCTCCTGTTTCCCCGAGCCCACCTCCGTGCGGATGCTGTCGGTGTGGCTCAGCCCCGGCGACGCCGCCCGCCTCTTCCACGCGGCGCTCACCGCCGAGGGGGTCGGCCACACGGTGGTCTACGGCTCCTCCGCCAACACCCGGCTGTGGTGGGACCTGTCGTCGGCCCGCGCGCTGGGCTACGAGCCGCAGGACGACTCGGAGCCGTACGCGCAGAAGCTCGTCGCGGAGCAGGGCGAACTGGACGACGCGAACCCGGACCACGCCCACCTGGGCGGGCACTTCTGCACCCACCCGCCGCAGTGGCCGCACTGACGGGGCCGCGCCGGGAGGGCGGCGTCCGCGCGCGCGGCACCGGGCCGAAGGCGCCGGCGCGGGGCGCGCGGGCCCGGCCCGGTCTCACGGGGGGCGACCCGGGACGGGCCCGCGCGGGGACGCGCGCACCCACGGGGGACGGGTGCGTCGGCGTCACCAAGCGACCCTAAGGGCCACCGAAACGGTCGGCGATCCGCCGAACGCGGCGACCTGTCCGCCGAACGCGGTGCACCGCGGCACGCGGACGCACGGGTCACACCCGCCTCGGCGGCGGCGCGTGCAGGGTCTGCGACGGCGCCTCGCCGAACCGCTCCCGGTAGCGCGCCGCGAACCGCCCCAGGTGGGTGAAGCCCCAGCGCCAGGCCACCTCGCCGACCGTCAGCCCGGCGCCCGGCTCGGCGTCCCGCAGCTCGTCGCGGACCCGCGCCAGCCGCACGTCGCGGACGTACCCCATCGGCGTCGTCCCCACGTGGGCGCGGAACGACTCCTGGAGCCGCCGGGTGCTCACGCGCGCGAGGGCGGCCAGCTCCGTCACGGTGAACGGGTGCTCGGGCCGCTCCCGCACCGCGTCCATGACCCGCTTGACCGGTGCCGGGCGCAGGGCGCGGGCCGGCTCGGCCACCTCCGCGCGGTAGGGGTGCGAGGCGGCCAGCAGCAACCCCGTGAGCAGCGCGTCCTTCAGCGGCTCGGCGACCAGCGGGTGCTGGGCGAGCCCGGTGGGGTCGGCCGCCTCGCGCGCGAGGCGCCGCACCAGCGCCGCCCAGTCCCGGCCCGCCCCGCGCACCAGGTCCAGCGTCGGCGCCAGGACGAGCGCGCGCGGCGGGGTGCGGCCCAGCAGCTCCTCCAGCCTGCGCCGCAGCGCGGCCGTCTCCACCTTGACGGCGACCACCCGGCAGTCCCCCGCCCACCGGTCGACCACGACCCGCCCGGCCGGGTTCAGCACCGTGCCGCGCTCGGGCGTCCCGGTGAGGGCGTCCCCCGCCCCCTGCCGCAGCTCCAGCCGCCCGCTCAGCGGCACGTTCACGTGGTAGGCGCCCAGTTCCCCGAAGCGCAACCGCACGTCGGCGCCGCACCGCATGTCCCCCACGACGAGCGGCCCCAGGCGGACCGTCTCGAAGCGGGCGGCGAAACGGCGCCCGCGCTCCTCGATGAGGTCCATGGAGGTGGCGTAGAAGCGCTCACCGATCTCCCGGCGCGCCTCCTCCACCTTCCCCGTGCGAAAAACGGTCCCTGCTGTCACGGAGCGAGAGG
Source organism: Streptomyces tamarix (assembly GCF_032423885.1). Lineage (NCBI taxonomy): Bacteria > Bacillati > Actinomycetota > Actinomycetes > Kitasatosporales > Streptomycetaceae > Streptomyces > Streptomyces tamarix. Next base: position 60,285 of record NZ_JAWCTQ010000004.1, read on the forward strand.
ATATGCGCCCGCACGGCCGTGCCGCCCGCCGCCGCCCCGTGACCGGAACGGCGGCGGGCGGGGGAACGGCGAAGCGGACTCGGTCGTTACGGCAGTCATGACAGCTATGACCCCCGGCTCGAACATCCCCCTGTCCGCCGCGCGCGTGGCGGTGGACGTCGCCGCCCCGGTGCGGCTCGACGTATCGGGCCTGCTGCTGACCGCCCACGGCAAGGTCCGCTCCGACGACGACTTCGTCTTCTACAACCAGCCGTCGGGTCCCGGCGTCACCTACCGGTCCGGCGGCGGCACGGCGCCCGACGCGATCACGATCGACACGGCCGCGGTGCCCGCGGACGTCGAGCGGATCGTCGTCACGGCGAGTCCGGACGCCGCGGGCCGGACGTTCCAGGGCGTCGAGCCGACCGCGACGATCCGCGACGCCGCGTCCGGCGCCGTCCTCGCGACGTTCACCCCGCCCCGGCTCGGCGCGGAGACGGCGCTGGTCGTCGTCGAGGTGTACCGGCGGGGCGGCGCGTGGAAGGCCCGCGCGGTGGGCCAGGGGTACGCGAACGGGCTGGCGGGCATCGCGACCGACTTCGGCGTGACCGTCGAGGAGGCCCCCGCCGCGCCCGCCCCGGCGGCTCCGGCCGCCGCACCCGCCCCGGCCGCACCCGCCGCTCCCGCCCCGGCCGCGCGGTCCCGGGCCGGCTCCGCGCCCGCCCCGGCCGCCGCTCCCCCGGTGCCGACGACCGCTCCCCCGGCGACCGGGAAGATCAACCTGGACAAGGGCCGGGTGAACCTCCAGAAGAACCAGACGGTGTCCCTGGTCAAGGGCGGCCGTCCGCTGCTGTCCCAGGTCAAGATGGGCCTCGGCTGGGAGCCCGCCTACCGCGGCAAGGACATCGACCTGGACGCCTCCGTCATCGCGTACGGCCCGCGGCGCGACCACCTGGACAGCTGCTACTTCGGCAAGCTGACCATCCTGGGCGGCGCGGTCCGCCACTCCGGCGACAACCTGACGGGCGAGGGCGCGGGCGACGACGAGGTCATCACGGTCGACCTGGGCCGGCTGCCCGCCGAGGCGACGGGCCTGGTCTTCACGGTGAACTCGTTCTCCGGCCAGAAGTTCACCGAGGTCGCGAAGGCGTACTGCAGACTGCTCGACGCGGCGACCGGCGAGGAGCTGGTCCGCTTCGACCTGACGACCGCCGAGCCGCAGACGGGCGTCCTGATGTGCAAGCTGATCCGGCAGTTCTCCGGCGAGTGGGAGATGACCGCGCTGGGCACGTTCGTGAAGGCCCGCACGGTGCGCAACATGGTGCGCCCCGCGGCCGAGGCCCTCTGACCGGCCGGGGCCCCGCCCGGAGTGCCGGGCGGGGCCCCGCGCGTCAGCGCCTCGGGGCGCGGTGCCAGGGCCCGGTGACGGCGAGCAGCAGGCCGGGGTTCTGGATGCTGGCGTACAGCGTCCGCCCGTCCGGCGAGAAGACGACGCCGGCGAACTCGGAGTCGTTCAGGTCGTTGCGGGCGATCGGGTACGTGCGCCCGGAGTCCGTCGCGCCGAAGAGGTGCTGGACGCCCTCGCCGTCCTCCGCGACGACGAGCCCGCCGTACGGCGACACGGTGATGTTGTCCGGCCCGTCGAGGGCGCCGTCCTCGTCCGGGGCGGTGTTGACGCCGAGGAGCACCTTCAGGGTGAGGGTGCGGCGCTTCGGGTCGTAGAACCAGACCTGCCCGTCGTGCGGGGTGCCGGGGCTCTCCCCGCGGGCGTACGAGGAGACGACGTACGCGCCGCCGTCCGCCCACCACATGCCCTCCAGCTTCCGGCCGCGGGTGACGCCGCCGGCCCCGAACTGCTCGCGCACGGCGACCGTGCGGGCGTCCCGGTCGGGCACGTCCACCCAGTCGACGCCGTACACGGTGCCGGTGCGGGTGGCTCGGGACAGGTCGTCGACGAACCGGCCGCCCGCGTCGAAGCAGCGCGGCGCCTGGAGGACGCCGGCGTCGTCGGCGAGGGTGCGCAGCCGGCCGCGGCCGTGCCGGAAGCCCTCCGGCGGGACCCAGCGGTAGAACAGCCCGTTGGGCGAGGAGTCGTCCTCGGTCAGGTAGGCGTGCCCGCGCCGCGGGTCGATGACCACCGCCTCGTGGTCGAACCGGCCGAACGCCTTGACGGGCTTCGGGTCGCGGTTGGCGCGGCGGTCGTGGGGGTCGACCTCGAAGACGTAGCCGTGGTCCTTGGTCATGCCGTTCTCGCCCGCGCGGTCGGAGTTCTCCTCGCAGGTGAGCCAGGTGCCCCAGGGGGTGGCGCCGCCGGCGCAGTTGGTGGAGGTGCCCGCGATGCCGACCCACTCGGCGGTGGAGCCGTCGCGGCGCACCTCGACGACCGTGCAGCCGCCGGCCGCGGCGGGGTCGTAGACCAGGCCCTCGGCGAGCGGGACCGGGTGGTCCCAGCCGTCGCGCGGGCCCTTCAGCTCGTGGTTGTTGACCAGCAGGGTGACCCCGCGCGGCCCGGGGAAGGCGGCCGTGCCGTCGTGCCGCTCGGGCGTGAACTCGCCGCTCTCCAGACGGGTGACGCCGCTGCGGGTGAGGATCCGGTACGCGAACCCGGCGGGCAGGGCGAGCACTCCGGCCGGGTCGTCGAGCAGCGGACCGTACCCGTGCCCGCCGCCCCGCTGCGGGGGTGCGGCGACGGCGCCGGGGGCGGTGGCGAGGGCACCGACGGTGCCGGTGAGGGCGAGGGCGGTGCCGGTGGCGGCGGCGAACTCTCTGCGGCTGAGCGGCATCTGGGCTCCTGATCGGCCGGACGGTGGCGTCCCACGCTGGCCCCCGCAGCTGAACGCGGGCTGAACCCCGCGCGTCCCGGCCGGGACGTCCGTGTGACCGGGAACCACCGGAAGGCGTTCCCCGCGGCGGCCGTACGGGGGCGGGGCCGCCGGCGGTCCGTCAGGAGCCGGCGCGGGACCGGGCCTTGAACGCCGCCTTCCGGGCCTCCTTGGCGATCCGCCTGTCGCGGTGCAGGCGCCCCATCGCCTCCAGTACCTCCGGGGTCGAGGGGTGTTCGACCCGCCACGCCTCGTCGAAGAACCCGCTGTGGCGGCCCGTCAGCCCCTCCACGAGGTCCTGGAGCTCGTCCAGGTCGCCTTCGGCGTCGAGCTGGGCGGCGATCGTGTCGACGGCCAGCCAGAAGATCATCGTCTCGGGCGGCGGCGGCACGTCCGCCGCGCCCCGCTCGGCGAGCCACACCCGGGCGAGCCCGCCCAGCTCCGGGTCGTCGAGGACCTCCCGCACGGCGGGCTCCGCCCCGGCGCCCACCAGGGCCAGCGCCTGCTGGCAGTGGAGCCGGCGCAGCGGCGCCCCGGCGTCGGCGCCCTTCGCCGCGGCGAGCAGCTCGCGGGCCGCCGCGACCGGTTCGCGCCCGGCGAGCCACTGCTCCGTCTCGGCCCGCGCCGCCGCCTGCGGGAAGCCGCCGACCGCGCCGAGCAGTTCGTCCGCGCCCCGCTCCGCGAGGTCCCCGACCGCCGGGGCGGCCACACCGGCCTCCAGCAGCCGGCTGCGGACGCCGTACAGGCCGAGCGGCGTGAGCCGCACCATGCCGTACCGGGCGACGTCGTCCTCGTCGAGGTCGGCGGGCGACGGCTCGTCGGGGGCCTCCTCCGTCATCAGGGCCTCGTCGACGGGCCGGTACTCGACGAGCCCCATCGGCTCCAGGACCCGGAACTGGTCGTCGAGCCGCATCATCGCCTGGGAGACCTGCTCCAGCACGTCGTCCGTCGGCTCGCCCATGTCGTCGGGGACGATGACGGAGGCGGCGAGCGCGGGCAGCGGCACCGGCCCGTCGCCGGGCCCGCCCTCGGCCACGGTCAGCAGGTAGAGGTTGGCGAGCACCTCGTCCAGGAACTCCGCCTCCGCCTCCGGGTCCCAGCCCAGCGCGTCGAAGTCGACGCCGCCCTCCGCCCCGGCCAGGGCCTCCAGCACCTCGGCGTCGTCCACGACGGGCGCGGTGGCGTCGGCGAACACGGTCTCCAGGCCGTCCAGCCAGAGGGCGAGCACGTCCTGCGGGCCGCCGCCGGTCACCAGCGGCAGGGCGTCCCCGGCCGTGACGGTGCCCGTACCGTCGGCGCCGTCCCCGGGGTCGCGGACCTCGACGAGGCCCGTGTCGACCGCGACCCGCCACGCCTCGCTCGCGTACGCCTCGCCGTCCTCGTCGCCCGCGAGGCCCAGCGCCTCGGCCGCCGCGCCCAGTTGCGCGTCGACGAGTTCGCCGCCCGCGCCGACCCGGGTCTCCGGTCCCGCCCAGCGGGCGAGCCGGACGGCGCGCGCCAGCACGGGCGCGGCCAGCGCGGCCCGCGCCAGCTCGGCGTCCGGGCGGAGCCGTACCGGCGGCAGGGTCGGGCGGTCTGAGGGCATCGGCGGTATCTCCTCGGGACGAGCGGCGGTGCGGGTCCGAACCGTCCCCCAGCGTAGACGCATGCGGGGACGCGTTCCGCGTTCATGCACCTGACAGGTGGCGTCCACCCGGGACCCCTTGACAAGTGCCCTGCTCACCCAAGAGATTGACGCGCGTAGAGCGGCCACCCCTCCTTTTCAGCCACTCCGCACACGCCCACCTCCCACCACCCCTTGGAGTCCATCCATGGCTTCCTCCCTGCCGAGGACCGCTGCCGTCTCGGCCGTCGTCGCCGCCGCCCTGGCCGCCGGACTGCTCGCCGGCGCCTCCACCTCGGCCGCGGACACGGCCGGCGCCGTCCGCATCCACGACGTCCAGGGCTCCACGCGCATATCCCCGCTCGTCGGCCAGCGCGTCACGGACGTGCCCGGCGTCGTCACCGGCGTGCGGACGTACGGCTCCCGCGGCTTCTGGTTCCAGGACCCGGAGGCGGACGGGGACGCGGCGACCAGCGAGGGCGTCTTCGTCTTCACGAGTTCGAAGCCGACCGTCTCCGTCGGCGACGCCGTCACGGTGTCGGGCACGGTCACCGAGTACGTCCCCGGCGGCCTCGCCTCCGGCAACCAGTCGCTCACCCAGATCTCGAAGCCGACCGTCACCGTCGTCTCCTCCGGCAACCCGGTGCCCGCCCCGGTGACCGTCACCGCCGGGTCCGTCCCCGACGCGTACGCGCCCGAGGGCGACCCGGCGCAGGGCGGCTCCGTCAACGGCCTCCCCCTCAGGCCCGGCTCCTACGCGCTGGACTACTACGAGTCGCTGGAGGGCGCCAACGTCCGCATCGGCTCCTCGCGCGTCGTGGGCCCCAGCACCGAGCACGCCGAACTGTGGGTGACCGTCAAGCCCGGCGAGAACCCCAGCCGGCGGGGCGGCACGGTCTACGGCTCGTACGCGTCCCAGAACTCCGGCCGCCTCAAGGTCCAGTCGCTGGTCCCGCTCGCCCAGCAGCCCTTCCCGACGGCGAACGTCGGCGACGTGCTGACCGGCACCACCGAGGGCCCGCTCGACTTCGACCAGTACGGCGGCTACACCCTCACCGCGCGCACCCTCGGCACCGTGGAGGACCGCGGCCTCGAGCGCGAGAGGACCCGCCCGCAGCACCGGAGCGAACTCGCCGTCGCCACCTACAACGTGGAGAACCTCGACCCGACCGACCCGCAGGAGAAGTTCGACGCGCTGGCGAAGGCGGTCGTGGAGAACCTGGCCTCGCCCGACGTCGTCGCGCTGGAGGAGATCCAGGACAACAACGGCGCCGCGAACGACGGCACGGTCGCCGCCGACGAGACGCTGAGGAGGTTCACGGACGCGATCGCCGCCGCGGGCGGCCCGGCCTACGCGTGGCGTTCCGTCGACCCGGAGAACAACAAGGACGGCGGCGAGCCCGGCGGCAACATCCGCCAGGTCTTCCTCTTCAACCCCGCGCGCGTGTCGTTCACCGACCGCGCGGGCGGCGACGCCACGACCGCGACCGGGGTCGTCAAGGAGCGCGGCAAGGCGGCGCTGACCGTCTCCCCCGGCCGGATCGCGCCGGCGGACGCCGCCTGGGAGAACAGCCGCAAGCCGCTGGCCGGCGAGTTCGTCTTCCGCGGCCGTACGGTCATCGTCGTCGCGAACCACTTCGGCTCGAAGGGCGGCGACGAGTCGATCACCTCGCACCGCCAGCCGCCGAACCGTTCCTCCGAAGTGAAGCGCGTTCAGCAGGCGAAGGTCGTCAACGCCTTCGTCAAGGACGTCCTCGCCGTCCAGCGCAACGCCGATGTCGTGGTCCTCGGCGACATCAACGACTTCGAGTTCTCCGCCACGACCCGGGCCCTCACCGACGGCGGCGCCCTGCGCGCGGCCGTCACGAGCCTGCCGCGCAGCGAGCGCTACTCGTACGTCTTCCAGGGCAACAGCCAGGTGCTGGACCAGATCCTGATCAGCCCGGGCATCCGCCGCTTCGCGTACGACAGCGTCCACATCAACGCGGAGTTCGCCGACCAGAACAGCGACCACGACCCGCAGGTCCTGCGCTTCCGCCCGTAGCGGCGCGCCGCCGTCACACGCCCGGGGCGAGGCTCAGCGCGGGCGTGTGGCGGCGCACCGTGCCGCGCACCAGCCCCGGGTACGCCTGCACCCTGCGCCACTGCGGAGTCGGCGCCCCGACGCCGTCGCCGGTCGCGGCCAGGGCCTCCTCGTGGGCGGCGGCGCTCTCCCACTCGGCGTAGTTGAGGACGCGGGTGCCGTCCAGGCCGAGGTGGAAGTGGGCGGACATCCCGCCCGGATGCGGCGCCGGAGCGCCGCCGAGCGCCTCGAACACCGCGTCCACCCAGCCCCGCTGCCGCGCCGGGTCCGGCCCGTCGAACTCCGCCTCCACGGTGACCACGCACCCCGGCACCCGGGCGTCCCCCTCCGCGGGCGTGCCGCTGCGGTACAGCTCGTACGAGTGGAGGGCGACCCGCTCGATGCCGGGCATCGCGGCGTCGATCTCCGCGTTCCGCTCGGCGCGCTCGGTGCGCACGAGTTCCTGGTAGTCCTCCTCGGCGCGCCACTGCGAGTAGTGGAACAGCGTGTCCCCGTCCGCGCCGATGTGGACGGTGTACGAGAGCAGTCCCTCGTTGGGCCACTCCCGCTTCTCCCAGGTGCGGGCGATGGCGTCGACGGCCGCCCGCTGCCGCTCCGGGGTGCCGACGCGCCAGGTGCTGGCCTTGACGAGGCCGACCCCCGGGCGGGTGAGGTCGGGCCGGGCGTGGGGCTGGACGTACACGGTCATGTGCTGCCTCCTCTGACGGGCGCCCGGCCGCACCCCGTGGTCCGGACCGGGCACCTCCCATCCTGGAAGCTGAAGCGAACTTGAGGTCAAGAGCCTCCCGGCCAGGTCCCGGTGATCCGCCTCACGCCGGCGGCGCCGCCCCGGTCCACGGCCGCCCGGACCGCCGCGAAGATGGCGCCCTGGAGGGCGGCGGCGATCAGGACCTCCCGCCACGAGCGGTCCTCGTCCAGCGCGTCGGGCGCGTCGTCACCCCGGCCGACGACCTTCCACGCCTGGGTGAACAGCGCGCTCGCGGCGGCACCGCTCGCGATGCCGAGGAGCAGTCCGACGGGCCGGTAGAGGATCTTCTGCTTCCGCTTGGACTTCGACCGGGGCTTCGGGGGCCTGCGCGCGCTCACCGCGACCTCCCCCCGCGCCGGGTCCGGCTCGTCAGCACCACGGCCAGCACGGCCAACGCCGCGGCGGCCGCGGCCGCCGCCACCAGCGGGCGGCGGTCCATGCGGGCGGCGCGCGCCCGCAGGTCCGTCTTCGCCACGAGCTGGTCGATCGTCTCGACCAGCTCCTGCCGTTTGTGCGCCGCTTCGAGGCGCAGTTCGTCCGGTCCGCTCATCGATGGACCCTCTCCTTGATCTCGTCGAAGTCCGAGCGCACGCCGTCGATGGCCCGCTCGGGCAGCGGCGGCACGGCACGGCGCATCTGCGCGCGTCCGGCGAGGGCCAGGACGGCGGCGATGAGGAACAGCACGCCGGTCACGATCAGGGCGGCGGCCCACACCTCCAGGACCAGGGCGAGGAGCGCCACGCAGGTCCCGGCCAGGGCCATGAGCCCGACGTAGGCGACGGCGGTGGCGCCTCCGATGAGCCCGCCGCCGACTCCGGCGCGCTTGCCCTTCTGCGCCAGTTCCGCCTGGGCGGTGCGCAGCTCGGCCTTCACCAGGTCGGTGAGCTGCTCCGAGGCCCGCTTGACCAGCTCGCCGACCGACGGTTCCGCGGTTCTGATGGCCACGGCGGTCGCTCCCTTCTGTGCGCGTACGGGAACGCTCCGGGTACCCGTGAGCACCGCCGCCATGCCACGCTTAAGCGCGTCTTCACAATGGTCCGGAGAAGAACTAAGTGGACCTACGACATTCTGCCCCGGAGACTGCGGGCATGACGTACGACGGCACCACGCCCCCTCCCTTCGGCCGCGCCCTGTGCGCCATGGTCACGCCCTTCACCCCGTCCGGCGCCGCCCTGGATGCGGACCGGGCCGCGAAGCTGGCGGCGGACCTGGTCTCCGGCGGCTGCGACGGGCTCGTCCTGAACGGCACGTCCGGGGAGTCCCCGACCACCTCCGACGCCGAGAAGAGGGAGCTGATCAGCGTCGTCAGGGAAGCGGTCGGCCCCTCGGTGCCGCTCGTCGCGGGCGTCGGCACGGCGGACACGGCGCACACGGTCGAGCTGGCCCGCCAGGCGGAGGCCGCGGGCGCCGACGGCCTGCTGGTCGTCCCGCCGTACTACAGCCGCCCGCCGCAGGCCGCCGTCGAGGCGCACTTCCGCCGGGTCGCCGACGCGACGGGCCTGCCCGTGGCGCTGTACGACATCCCGGGCCGGACCGGCACCCGGATCGAGCCGGACACGATGGTGCGGCTCGCGGAGCACCCGCGGATCGTGGCCGTGAAGGACTGCGCCTACGACCTGCTGGGCACGACGAAGGTGCTCTCCCGTACGGCGCTGGCCGTCTACTCGGGCTGCGAGGAGCTGAACCTGCCGCTGTACGCGGTGGGCGGCGCGGGCTTCGTCAGCACGGTGGCGAACGTGGCGCCCGGCGCGGTACGGGCCGGGCTGGACGCCTTCGACGCGGGCGACACGGCGGAGGCGGCCCGGCTGAACCGGCGCCTGCTGCCGCTGGCCGAGCTGATGATGGCGTCCGGGCTGCCGGGGACGGTGACCGTGAAGGCGCTGCTGGACGCGGGGCCGGTGCGCGAGCCGTTGCAGCCCGCCGGCCGCGAGGCGGTCGACGGGCTGCGAAGGGCGTACGCGGAGCTGGTCAGCCGCTGATCGTGTTCCGGCCCAGGAGGGCGACGTGTTCCAGCACGTCCTCCATGGGGTCGTCGATCTGGCCGACGTCGACCAGGGCGAAGCGGGGGCCGTTGTGCGCGTGGGTGTGCGTCTCGTCCGCGTGGGCGGCCCCTGCGGCGGGCAACACGCCCGCCACGACGAGGAGCCCCGCGACCACGACCCTCTTGGTGGTCCTCATGTGCGTTCCTCACCTTGCCGTCTCGTGTGGTTTGCCGTCCCGTGCGTCCCTTGCGACGCCCTGTCCATCGGCCCGACGGGGGCGGGAGTCACGCGAATTCACACCTTCGTGCGGTATGTCTGTGTCACACCCGTCCGCCCCCGCCCCGCCTCGGTCGAGGCTCACGACCTCCCTCCTGTCTGCTGTCCGACGGAGGAGCGGCGCGCTGGCCACTGGTAGCAGCGGAACACGGCCGCCGGGGCCGGTTGTTCTCCCTCTGCTTCCACATCCGCATCGTCGGCTGCCGACTGCGGACGAGCAGCGAGGGCGAGGACGTGGCCTTCGCCGACCCGAGCAAGCGGAACGAGCCGAACGTCCATCCGCCGATGCGCATGCGGATCGGGCTCGGCCCGGCCAGCCGAGCGGAGCCCTACATCGACTGAGGGCCTCGAACCCGATCGTCTGACAGGTGCCGGCGCAGCAACCGGATCGCCGGGGCGTGGTCATAGTGCTCGGCTACCTGAAGGGGCGTCCTGCCGGACGCATCCGGCAGTTCCGGGTCTGCGCCATATGCGAGGAGCACCGCGGTCGTTGCCGCAGTGAGCGGACCGCCGCTCTGCAACGCCCCGTCACCTTCGGTGTCGATCGCGTGCGTCAGTGGTGTCGCACCACTGCCTTCGTCGGGGTCCGCGCCGGCATCGAGCAACCGGGCCAGCAGTTCCACGTCCTGGTGCTCCACGGCGAAGAGCGTCGGTGGCCACCAGCCGCTTCCGTCGATGATCGCCCGTTGGCTGGGCGGCAGCGAGGTGAACGCCGCGATGTGCCGCCGAGTGCGTTCCACGGCAGCACCCAGGTACGGCCGCGCCTTGCTGATCGCGGTGCGCACTTCACTGCCCGGCTCGTAGCGGACGAGGATCTCGTCGATGCGGGTGTCGAAGTCGAAGGACTGCCCGGCGGGGCCGGTCGTCATGTCGGCGAAGGCCAGGGCGTCCAGGACCGGGGAGTCCTCCCGCTCGTAGACGGCCAGCTCCGCCGACAGCCCGCGCTGTTCCGCCTCGTACACGGCCCCGGAGTGGTGGGCGACCAGCCGCACCAGGCGCGCCGGGGCACCCAGCGATTCGAGGTGACGAGCACCGTCAAGGGGATGGAACCCGGTGTCGCGCAGCTCGGGCGCGTAGCCGATGTCGTGCAGCCAGGCGGCGGCGACGAGGAGATCCCGGTCCGTCTCGGGGACAGCCGCGGCAGCCTCCCGCGCCCGAGCGGCCACGGCCTGGGTGTGCAGCCAGAGGTCCCCCAGCGGAGGAAGCAGGGACTCAGCGAGCTCGGCCGCGCCCTGGGGGTGTCCAGCGCAGAAGGCATGGACGGAACGGTAGCCGAGTCGAACAGCGAGCCGACAGGCCAGGAGCAAGCAGCCACACGCTCATGGGCGCGGTAAGACTTCCCCTACTTCATCAAGGCCCGCGCACGACGCGGACACGCGCCGCCTCAGCAGCGCGGCCTGCCTCCTGTCTGCGCCCCGGCTACCCGCATCCGGCGGCTACGGGCACGAGGTGGGAGAAACCCTCTGTGGCTGGACAGTCGACTCCACGGCTTCAGGCAGCCACTTTGGGACGAGCCTCGAAGATCATGGCCCGTGATCGGGCACTAATACTCCAGCCGTGGATCGTTATGTGCCCTGGTCTTGGGGTTGTCTGCCGCTGGCGGGAACTCAGATGATCTGAGCCCACCATCCGGTTAGGGTCGGGCGGTGCCCAAGCTGAAGCGGCTGCATGCTGGCCATGCCCCGGCGGTCCTGGCCTTCGAGCTGGAGAACCGCGCCTACTTCGCTGCCTCGGTCCCCGACCGCGGCGACGACTTCTTCGACAAGTTCACCGACCGGTACGGCGCCCTGCTGGCCGAGCAGGAGGCCGGCATCTGCGCCTTCTACCTGCTCGTTGCCGAGGACGGCTCGGTTCTGGGCCGGTTCAACCTGTACGACCTCGAGAACGGCACTGCTGAGCTCGGTTACCGGGTCGCGCAGCACGTCGCCGGACGCGGCGTGGCGACCGAGGCCGTCCGGGAGCTGTGTCGGCTGGCGGTGGCGCGGCACGGGCTGCGCACCCTGCGGGCGGGCACCTCCCGCGAGAATGTCGCGTCCCAGAGGGTGCTGATCAAGGCTGGGTTTGTCCTGGTTGACCCGGCCGGCCCGGCCGACTCCGGTGGTAAGTCAGGCCCCTGGTATCAGCGCGACTTGGTACTGCAGCAGTAGCGTGATCCTGCTGGTGGACCGGCTGCGGGAAGGCTGCGGCCACCCGTTGATCATCGGTGTGTGAAGACGAACGATCGTGCGGTGGCCGCAGGTCACAGCGTAGGCCCTGCCCGCTGGCAGGAGGCGTCGAGGTCCTGATGGGCCGGATAGCGGGCCGGTTCGCGCGGGTGGAGCCCCGGCGCCGGGTGAGAGACCTGGTGCTGGGGCTGCTGTCGGACCTGCCACGCAAGAACTGCTGGTCGATCGCCGAGTTGGCCGGGGAGGCGAGTCCGGACGGCATGCGGCACCTGCTCGCCCGGGCCGGGTGGGATGCCGACCGCGTGCGTGATGACGTGCGTGAGTATGTGCTGGAGCATCTGGGCGACGAGGATGCGGTGCTGATGGTCGACGAGACCGGGGACGTGAAGAAGGGCACGCACACCGTCGGTCTCCAGCGCCAGTACACCGGCACCGCCAGGAGGATCGAAAACGCGCAGGTCGCCGTCTACCTCGTCTAGGCGGGCCGCCGCGGGCACGCGGCGGTGGACCGGGAGCTGTACATTCCGCGCTCGTGGACGTGCGACCCGGACCGCTGCCGGGCCGCGGACCTGGCCGAGGACACCGCCTTCGCTACCAAATCGGAGCTGGCCGCCCGCATGATCGGCCGGTTCCTTGACACCGGGCACCGCGTGAGCCGGGTCGCGGGTGACGAGGTCTACGGCGGCAACCCCAAGCTGCGGTCCGCGCTGGAAGAGCGCCAGGTGGGCTACGTGCTCGCTGCCGCCTGCTCGGCCGAAGTGACCACCAGCGCCGGGAACTCCGTGCGGACGCATCCGAGGCCAGGTCAAACCCCGGCTCATGCACGAGTGCCCTCCCGGGCCGTCCTCGGGCCGTGGAAGGGCGCTCAATGGTGACCAACGTCGACAGCTACCGACAGCTCAGCAGCAGGTCACGGCGTTGATTGATAAGGCGGCCGCAGGTCGCGGCCGCCCGTGGTCAGTTGTGGCTGTGCAGGATGTCGTTCAGGCCGCCCCAGACCGCGTTGTTCGGGCGGGCCTCGACGGTGCCGGTGACCGAGTTGCGGCGGAACAGGATGTTCGAGGCGCCGGACAGCTCGCGGGCCTTGACGACCTGCCCGTCGGGCATGGTGACGCGCGTGCCGGCGGTGACGTACAGGCCGGCCTCGACGACGCACTCGTCGCCCAGCGCGATGCCGACGCCCGCCTCGGCGCCGATCAGGCAGCGCTCGCCGATGGAGATCACGACGTTGCCGCCGCCGGACAGGGTGCCCATGGTGGAGGCGCCGCCGCCGATGTCGGAGCCGTCGCCGATGACGACGCCGGCGGAGATCCGACCCTCGACCATGGACGTGCCGAGCGTGCCCGCGTTGAAGTTGACGAAGCCCTCGTGCATGACGGTCGTGCCGGCCGCGAGGTGCGCGCCGAGCCGGACGCGGTCGGCGTCCGCGATGCGCACGCCCTTCGGGGCGACGTAGTCCGTCATCCGCGGGAACTTGTCGACGCCGGTCACCTGGAGGTGCAGGCCCTCGGCGCGGGCGTTGAGGCGGACCTTCTCGATGTCGTCGACGGCGACGGGCCCGAGGCTCGTCCAGGCCACGTTGGCGAGGAGGCCGAAGATGCCGTCGAGGTTCTGGCCGTGCGGCTTGACGAGCCGGTGGCTGAGCAGGTGCAGCCGCAGGTAGGCGTCGTGCGCGTCGAGCGGCTTCTCGTCCAGGGAGGCGATCACGGTGCGTACGGCGACGACCTCGACGCCGCGGCGGGCGTCGACGCCGACGGCCTTGGCGGCGCCCTCCCCGAGGAGGTTCACGGCCTGGTCGGGGGTGAGCCGCTCGGTCCCGGCGGGCCCGGCCTCCTCGGTGAGCTCGGGCGCGGGGAACCAGGTGTCGAGAACGGTGCCGTCACCGGCGATGGTGGCGAGGCCGGCGGCCACGGCTCCGGTGGTACGAGGTGCAGAAGTCATGCCCTGAACCTAACCGCCCGGCCCGCCCGGGTGCTAACCGGTCTCACCTCCCGGCCCGCCTGCCCCCCGGACGGCCGCGCGGAGCCCCGCACGGGGACGGACGACGGCGGCGGACAGGGGATGTGGACTGGGGACGGCGACGGACGGAGGACAGCGGCGGACGACGCCAAACGGCGGACAGCGGCAACAGCGGCGGCGTACGGCGTACGGCGGCGGAGAACGACGAACGGCCGGGCCCGCCGGGTCGGTCCGGCGGGTCCGGCCGTCCGCCGCGGTCCGAGGGGCCTCGGACCGCGGGCGGGTGCCTCGGGCGTCGAATCAGGCGTCGAACAGACGACGGATCAGACGTTGAAGCCGAGCGCGCGCAGCTGCTCGCGCCCGTCGTCCGTGATCTTGTCGGGGCCCCACGGCGGCATCCAGACCCAGTTGATCTTCAGCTCGTTGACGATGCCGTCCGTCGCCGCCTTCGCCTGGTCCTCGATCACGTCCGTCAGCGGGCAGGCCGCCGACGTCAGCGTCATGTCCAGCGTCGCGACGTTGGAGTCGTCGACGTGGATGCCGTAGATCAGGCCGAGGTTGACGACGTCGATGCCCAGCTCGGGGTCGACGACGTCGTACAGGGCCTCGCGGATCTCGTCCTCGGAGGCGGGCTTCACCGTTGCCGTCTCGTTCTCGCTCATGCCGTCTTCCTATCCGCCTTCGCGGGCTCGTCGCCCAGGGCCTGGGCGGTCGCGTCCTTCCACGCCATCCAGCTCAGCAGCGCGCACTTCACCCGGGCCGGGTACTTGGAGACGCCGGCGAACGCGACCGCGTCCTCCAGCAGCTCCTCCATCGCGTCGTCGGGCTCGATCCGGCCCTTGGACTGCATCAGCTCCAGGAACGTGTCCTGGATCCGCCGCGCCTCCTCCAGCTCCCTGCCGACGAGGAGCTCGTTCAGCACGGAGGCGGAGGCCTGGCTGATGGAGCAGCCCTGCCCCTCGTACGACACGTCCGCGACGCGCGAGCCGTCGTACTTCACACGGAGCGTGATCTCGTCACCGCACGTCGGGTTGACGTGGTGCACCTCGGCGTCGCCCGGCCGCAAGCCCCGCCCGTGCGGGTGCTTGTAGTGGTCCAGGATGACGTCCTGGTACATCGAATCCAGCTTCACGAGTCAGCCCCTCATCCGAAGAAGTTACGGACGTGCTCCAAGCCGTCCACCAGGGCGTCGACCTCGGCGGGCGTGGAGTACAGATAGAACGACGCTCGCGTGGTCGCGGGAATTCCGTACCGGAGGCAGACGGGCCGTGCGCAGTGGTGGCCGACCCGGACCGCGATGCCCTGCTCGTCGAGGACCTGGCCCACGTCGTGGGGGTGGATGTCGCCGAGCGTGAAGGAGATGGCCGCGCCCCGGTCCTCGGCCGTGGTGGGGCCGATGATCCGCAGGTCGGGGACCTCGCGGAGGCGCCGGACCGCGTACTCGGTGAGCGCGTGCTCATGAGCGGCGATCTTGTCCATGCCGATCGAGGTGAGGTAGTCCACGGCCGCGCCGAGGCCGACGGCCTGGGCGATCGGCGGCGTGCCCGCCTCGAACTTGTGGGGCGCGGGGGCGTACGTCGACGAGCTCATCGAGACGGTCTCGATCATCTCGCCACCGCCGAGGAACGGCGGGAGGTCCTCCAGCAGCTCCTGGCGGCCCCACAGCACGCCGATGCCGGTCGGGCCGCACATCTTGTGGCCGGTGAAGGCCACGAAGTCGGCCTGGAGGGCCTGCACGTCCAGCGGCATGTGCGGGGCGGCCTGCGACGCGTCGACGAGGACGAGCGCGCCGACCTCCTGGGCGCGGCGGATGATCGCCTCGACCGGGTTGAACGTGCCGAGGATGTTGGAGACCAGCACGAAGGAGACGATCTTCGTCTTCGGCGTGATGACCTCGTCGATCCGGGAGAGGTCGAGCCGGCCGTCGTCGGTCAGCCCGAACCACTTCAGCTTCGCGCCGGTGCGCTGCGCGAGCAGCTGCCACGGGACGATGTTGGAGTGGTGCTCCATCTCCGTGATGACGATCTCGGTGTCGGCGTCCACGCGGTAGGGCTCGTCGGCCCAGCCCAGCATGTTGGCGACGAGGTTCAGCGACTCCGAGGCGTTCTTGGTGAAGATCACCTCGTTGCGGCTGGGCGCGTTGATGAAGGCCGCCACCTTGTCACGGGCGCCCTCGTACAGCTCCGTGGCCTCCTCGGCGAGGACGTGCACACCACGGTGGACGTTGGCGTTGTGCTGCTCGTAGTACTCGTTGAGCACGTCGAGCACCTGGCGCGGCGTCTGGGACGTCGCCGCGTTGTCCAGGTAGACGAGCTTCTTGCCGTCGTGGAGGACGCGGTCCAGGATCGGGAAGTCCTTGCGGATCGCCTCGGTGTCGAGGAGGCCCGGAAGCTGTGTCACGCGGATGCGCCACCCTTCGTGTAGGACTCGTACCCCTCGGCCTCCAGCTTGTCGGCCAGCTCGGGGCCGCCCGACTCGACGATCCGGCCGCCGGCGAAGACGTGGACGTGGTCCGGCTTGATGTAGCGGAGGATGCGCGTGTAGTGCGTGATCAGCATGGTGCCGACCTCGCCGCTCTCGCGGACCCGGTTGACGCCCTCGGAGACGATGCGCAGTGCGTCGACGTCGAGGCCGGAGTCGGTCTCGTCGAGGATCGCGATCTTCGGCTTGAGCAGTTCGAGCTGGAGGATCTCGTGGCGCTTCTTCTCACCGCCGGAGAAGCCCTCGTTGACGTTCCGCTCGGCGAAGGACGGGTCCATGTTGAGGCGCTCCATGGCCTCCTTGACCTCCTTCACCCAGGTGCGCAGCTTGGGGGCCTCGCCGCGGATGGCGGTGGCGGAGGTGCGCAGGAAGTTGGAGACGGAGACACCGGGGACCTCGACCGGGTACTGCATGGCGAGGAAGACGCCGGCGCGGGCGCGCTCGTCGACGGACATCTCCAGGACGTCCTCACCGTCGAGGGTGACGGTGCCGCCGGTGATCGTGTACTTCGGGTGGCCGGCGAGGGAGTAGGCGAGGGTGGACTTGCCGGAGCCGTTGGGGCCCATGATGGCGTGGGTCTCGCCCTGCTTCACGGTCAGGTCGACGCCCTTGAGGATCTCCTTCGTGGCGTTGTCGGCCTCGACGGAGACGTGCAGGTCGCGGATTTCAAGCGTTGCCATGGGTGTCTCAGGACTCCTGGGTGACGGAGACGAGCACATCGTCCCCTTCGATCTTTACGGGGTATACGGGGACGGGGCGCGTCGCGGGAAGGCCGGACGGCTTGCCGGTGCGGAGGTCGAAGCTGGAGCCGTGCAGCCAGCACTCGATGGCGCAGTCCTCGATCTCGCCCTCCGAGAGGGACACGTTCGCGTGCGAGCAGATGTCGTTGATCGCGAACACCTCCCCCTCGGTGAGGACCACGGAGACCGGCGTGCCGTCGATCTCCACCCGCGTCGGGGTGTCCTCCGTCAGCTCGCTCAGGCCACAGGCGCGGACGAAGGCCATCAGACGGACGCCTCCAGCTCCGCCTCGATCTTCTCGATGAGCCGCTGCTCGACGTCGGGCAGGCCGATCTGCTGGACCAGCTCGGCGAAGAAGCCGCGGACGACGAGGCGGCGGGCCTCGACCTCCGGGATGCCGCGGGCCATCAGGTAGAAGAGCTGCTCGTCGTCGAAGCGGCCGGTCGCCGAGGCGTGGCCGGCACCGGCGATCTCACCGGTCTCGATCTCCAGGTTCGGCACCGAGTCGACCCGGGCGCCGTCCGTGAGGACGAGGTTGCGGTTCATCTCGTACGTGTCGGTGCCCTCGGCCGACGCCTGGATGAGGACGTCGCCGATCCACACGGCGTGCGCCTCCTCGCCCTGGAGGGCGCCCTTGTAGACGACGTTCGACGTGCAGTGCGGGGCGTTGTGGGTGACGAGGAGGCGGTGCTCCTGGTGCTGGCCGGCGTTGGTGAAGTACAGGCCGAACAGCTCGGCTCCGCCGCCCGTCCCGGTGTACTCGACGCGCGGGTGGATGCGGACGAGGTCCCCGCCGAAGGTGACGACGACGGACTTGAAGGAGGCGTCGCGGCCGACGAGCGCGTTGTGCTGCGCCACGTGGACGGCCTTGTCGTCCCAGTCCTGGACGGAGACGACGGTCAGCTTGGCGCCGTCGCCGAGGACGTAGTCGACGTTGGCGGCGAGGACGGCCTCGCCCGTGTGGTCGATGACCACGACGGCCTCGGCGAAGGCCCCGACCTCGACGGTGAGGTGGCCGAAGGAGGTGCCGCCGTCGCCGTGCACGGCGATGCGGACGGGCTCGGAGAGCACGGTCTCCTTGGGCACGGTCACGACCGTGGCCTTCTCGAACGAGGAGTACGCCTGGGCGGCGACCCGGTCCACCGGCGTGCCCGCCCTGCCGAGGCGCGCGTCGTCGCGGCCGACGGTCTCGACGGTGACGGCGTCGGGCGCGGTCACCTCGACGCGCACCCCCTCACCGGTGGCGGCGGCGGTGCCGTCGTGCAGACCGCGCAGACGCTCCAGCGGCGTGAACCGCCACTCCTCCTCGCGGCCGTGCGGGACGGGGAAGTCCGCGACGTCGAAGGACGGGGGGGCGCTCATGCGCGTGGCGACGGTCGACTCCGCCGCCACCGCGATGGAGCCGGCGGTGGTCGAGCCCACCGGGATGTTCTCAGCCATGGCTGTCGTGGTTTCTCTTCCTACGTGCGTACGTCGTCAAGTCGTTCGGGCGGGGCGGGCGGGTCAGCCGACCGCGCCCTCCATCTGCAGCTCGATCAGCCGGTTGAGCTCCAGCGCGTACTCCATCGGCAGCTCCTTGGCGATCGGCTCGACGAAGCCGCGCACGATCATCGCCATGGCCTCGTCCTCGGAGAGGCCGCGGCTCATCAGGTAGAAGAGCTGGTCCTCGGAGACCTTCGAGACCGTGGCCTCGTGGCCCATGGACACGTCGTCCTCGCGCACGTCGACGTACGGGTACGTGTCGGAGCGGGAGATCGTGTCGACGAGGAGGGCGTCGCAGAGCACGTTGGACTTGGAGCCCGGGGCGCCCTCGCCGATCTCGATGAGGCCGCGGTAGGAGGTGCGGCCACCGCCCCGCGCCACCGACTTGGAGACGATGTTGGAGGAGGTGTTCGGCGCCATGTGGACCATCTTGGCGCCGGCGTCCTGGTGCTGGCCCTCGCCGGCGAAGGCGATGGACAGGGTCTCGCCCTTGGCGTGCTCGCCCATCAGGTAGACGGCCGGGTACTTCATGGTGACCTTGGAGCCGATGTTGCCGTCGACCCACTCCATGGTCGCGCCCTCGTACGCCACGGCACGCTTGGTGACCAGGTTGTAGACGTTGTTCGACCAGTTCTGGATCGTCGTGTAGCGGCAGCGCGCGCCCTTCTTCACGATGATCTCGACGACGGCGCTGTGCAGCGAGTCGGAGGAGTAGATCGGGGCGGTGCAGCCCTCGACGTAGTGGACGTAGGCGTCCTCGTCGACGATGATCAGCGTCCGCTCGAACTGGCCCATGTTCTCCGTGTTGATCCGGAAGTAGGCCTGGAGCGGGATGTCGACGTGCACGCCCTTCGGCACGTAGATGAAGGAGCCGCCGGACCACACGGCCGTGTTCAGCGAGGCGAACTTGTTGTCGCCGACCGGGATGACCGTGCCGAAGTACTCCTGGAACAGCTCCGGGTGCTCCTTGAGCGCCGTGTCCGTGTCCAGGAAGATGACGCCCTGCTTCTCCAGGTCCTCGCGGATCTGGTGGTACACGACCTCGGACTCGTACTGGGCCGCGACGCCGGCGACGAGGCGCTGCTTCTCCGCCTCGGGGATGCCGAGCTTGTCGTACGTGTTCTTGATGTCCTCCGGCAGGTCCTCCCAGGACTCGGCCTGCTTCTCGGTGGACCGGACGAAGTACTTGATGTTGTCGAAGTCGATGCCGGAGAGGTCGGAGCCCCAGGTCGGCATGGGCTTCTTCTCGAACAGGCGCAGACCCTTCAGCCGCAGCTTCAGCATCCACTCCGGCTCGTTCTTCTTCGCGGAGATGTCGCGGACGACGTCCTCGTTGAGGCCCCGCTTGGCGGCGGAACCGGCCGCGTCGGAGTCGGCCCAGCCATATTCGTACCGACCCAGGCCCTCGAGCTCGGGGTGGCTGATCTCGGTGGTCATGCGGGGTTCCTCCCGGCCGTGCTTGCGGATGGTGATGAAGGGGTCTTGGGGTGTTTCGGGTCGCCGTGCGGGATGAACGTCGTGCAGACCCCGTCGCCGTGCGCGATGGTGGCCAGGCGTTGCACGTGCGTCCCCAGCAGACGGGAGAAGATCTCCGTCTCCGCCTCGCAGAGCTGCGGATAGCGCTCCGCGACGTGGGCGACCGGGCAGTGGTGCTGGCACAGTTGCTGTCCGGCCTGCCCGACCGGCGCCTCGCGTGCCGTCGCAGCGTACCCGTCGGCGCTGAGCGCCTTGGCCAGCGCCTCGGCCCGCTCCCGTGGCGGCGCCGACTCGACGGCCTCGCGGTACGCCTCCGCCTGCGCCTCGATCCGGTCCCGGGCGAAGGCCGCGACGGCGGCCTCTCCCCCGGCGTTCTGCTCGATCCAGCGCAGCGCGTCGACCGCGAGGCTGTCGTACGACTGGTCGAAGGCGTCCCGGCCGCAGTCCGTCAGCGCGAAGACCTTGGCGGGGCGGCCCCGGGTGCGGGCGCCGTAGACGCGCTGCTCGCGGGGGGCGACCACGTCGTCCGCGACGAGGGCGTCGAGGTGCCGGCGCACGGCCGCCTGGGTGAGGCCGAGCCGCTGGGCGAGTTCCGCGACGGTGGACGGACCGTGGTCCAGGATGGACCGCGCGACCCGGTTGCGGGTGGACCGCTCCCCGGTCGCGAGTTCCTCCCCGGAGGTCGTGGAAGCCGCACCGACGTTTTTCACAACGCCATTGTTGCGTAATTCCGAAGAGAGTGACAAGCCGCGCCGACACGGCCCGGCGGTGCCGTGCGTCACTTAGGGAAACCTAACCTGACCTGCGGAAACGATCATCGATGCTCGTCCGCGCCGCCCGCCGGGGCCCCGCGGCCCGCAGGCGCCCGGCGGCTGCCTAGACTTGGCTGCCATGCGAAACGAGTCCGCCGTCCGGGTACGGGGCCTGGTGAAGCGGTACGGGACCAAGACCGCGGTGGACGGGCTCGACCTCGACGTCCGCGCGGGTACCGTCACCGCCGTCCTCGGCCCCAACGGCGCCGGCAAGACCACCACCGTCGAGACCTGCGAGGGCTACCGCCGACCCGACGCGGGCACCGTCCGCGTCCTCGGTCTCGACCCGGTCGCCGACGCGGCCCGGCTGCGGCCCCGCGTCGGCGTGATGCTCCAGTCGGGCGGCGTCTACTCGGGCGCCCGCGCCGACGAGATGCTCCGCCACATGGCGAGGCTGCACGCCCACCCCCTCGACGTGGACGCCCTGATCGACCGCCTGGGCCTCGGCTCCTGCGGCCGTACGACGTACCGGCGCCTGTCCGGCGGGCAGCAGCAGCGGCTCGCCCTCGCCATGGCCGTCGTCGGCCGGCCCGAGCTGGTCTTCCTGGACGAGCCGACCGCCGGCCTCGACCCGCAGGCCCGCCGCTCCACCTGGGACCTGGTGCGCGAGCTGCGCGCGGACGGCGTGACCGTGGTGCTCACCACCCACTTCATGGACGAGGCCGAGCAGCTCGCCGACGACGTGGCGATCGTCGACGCCGGGCGGCTCGTCACGCAGGACAGCCCCGAGCGGCTGTGCCGCGGCGGCGCCGAGAACTCCCTGCGCTTCACCGGCCGCCCCGGCCTCGACCTGGGCTCCCTGCTGAAGGCCCTGCCCGACGGCACGGCCGCCGCCGAGGCCGCCCCGGGCGCGTACCGGATCACCGGCGCGATCGACCCGCAGCTCCTCGCCACGGTCACCAGCTGGTGCGCCCAGAACGGGGTGATGCCGGACGGCATCGCGGTCGAGCGCCGCACCCTCGAAGACGTCTTCCTGGAGCTGACCGGCAAGGAGCTGCGCGGATGAACAGCGGTACGTACGCCCCGAGGCCGGGGGCCGCGCCGGTCGGGCGGATGATCGCCGCGCAGGCGGCGCTGGAGACGCGGATGCTGCTGCGCAACGGCGAGCAGCTCCTGCTCACCGTCGTCATCCCGTCCCTGCTGCTGGTGCTGTTCTCCACCGTCGACGTCGTCGACACCGGAGCCGGCGAGGCCGTGGACTTCCTCGCCCCCGGTGTCCTCGCCCTCGCCGTGATGTCCACCGCCTTCACCGGGCAGGCCATCGCCACCGGCTTCGAGCGGCGGTACGGGGTGCTCAAGCGGCTCGGCGCGTCCCCGCTCCCCCGCTGGGCGCTGATGGTCGCCAAGACGCTGTCCGTGCTGGTCACCGAGGTGCTCCAGATCCTGCTGCTGACCGCCATCGCCCTGGCGCTCGGCTGGTCGCCGCAGGGCGGCCCCCTCGCGGTGCTCCTGCTGCTGGCCGCCGGGACGGCGGCGTTCTCCGGGCTCGGCCTGCTGATGGCCGGCACGCTGCGGGCCGAGGCGACCCTGGCGGCGGCGAACCTGGTCTTCCTGCTGCTCCTGGTGGGCGGCGGGGTGATCGTCCCGCTCGACAGGTTCCCGGACGCGGCGCGCGCGGCACTGGAGTGGCTGCCGATCTCGGCGCTCTCCGACGGGCTGCGGGACGTGCTCCAGCACGGCGCCGGCGTGCCGTGGGGGCACCTGGGCGTTCTCGCCGCGTGGGCGGTGGCGGGGCTGGGCGCGGCGGCGCGCCTCTTCCGCTGGGAGTAGGCGCGCGGCCCGCCGCGGCACCCCCTCGTGAAAGCGTGCACAAGCGCCGACTTACGATAGGTCCGTGTTGACCCCCCTCGCCTCCATCGCCCAGCGCTGGACCCCGTCCCCCCGGACGCTCCGGCGGGCCGCCCTCTCCGCGGTCGTCATGACCGTCGTCATCATCGTCACGGGCGGCGCGGTCCGGCTGACCGGCTCCGGCCTCGGCTGCGACACCTGGCCCAAGTGCACCGACGACAGCCTGTTCGCCACGCCCGAACAGGGCATCCACGGCGCGATCGAGTTCGGCAACCGCATGCTGACGTACGTCCTGTCGGCGTCCGTCGGCTGGGCGATCGTCGCGGCGCGGTCCACGAAGCCGTGGCGCCGCGGGCTGTCCCGGCTGGGCTGGGCGCAGTTCTGGATCGTCGCGAGCAACGCCGTGATCGGCGGCATCACCGTCTGGACGGGCCTGAACCCGTGGACCGTGGCGGGTCACTTCATCGCCGCGAACGCGCTGCTGACCGTCGCGGTCGTCACCTGGGTGCGCACCGGAGAGGGCGACACCGCGCCCCGTCCGCGCGTCCCCGGCCCGGTGCGCAAGCTCGGCTGGGCGCTGGTCCTCGTGTCGGCCGTGCTGATCGTGGCGGGCACGGGCGTGACGGGCAGCGGCAAGCACGCGGGCGACAGCAGCGACGTGCCGCGCATGCCGTTCGACTACACGACGGCCGCGCAGGTGCACGCGGCGTTCGCGTGGATCGTCTGCGTGGGCGCGGTCGCCATGTTCTTCGTGCTGCGGGTCGTCGACGCCCCGGACGACGTCCGGGCGCGCGCCCGCGACCTGCTGCTGGTGCTGCTGCTCCAGGGCGGCATCGGCTACGTGCAGTACTTCACCGGCGTCCCGGAGGTCCTGGTGGGCGCCCACATGCTGGGCTCGGCGCTGCTGTGGATCGCCGTGCTGCGCCTGGTCCTGAGCCTGCGCGAGCGGCCGCTGGACGCGGCGCCGGCGCCCGCCCCGTCCAGCGGCGCGGCGCTCACGGCGGCGTGACGCCGGCAGCGGTCGGCAGCGGTACGGAAAGACGCCCGGGGCGTCGCCGGAACGGAATCGTTCCGGCGACGCCCCGGGCGTTGCGGTACGTCGTGGTCGCGGCGGGCGCGCCGCGTCACTCGGCGGTCTGCCCGGGAGCCTTCTCGCCACCGATCTGGATGCCGGCCATGCGGCTCCACTCGTACGGGCCCGTGCGGACCTTCGCGGCGAGCTCGCCGTCGAAGGACTCGTGCAGGGTGAGGCCGGCCCTCTCGGCGGCGCCCTGCGCGGTCTCCCGGTCCGGCGCGACCAGGTCGCCCCAGCCGCCGTCCTCGCCGACCAGCACGATGCGCGTGCCCGCCTGCCCGATGTAGGCGAGCTGGCCCTGGGCGCCGCCGTGCTCCTTGGCGAACGCCTGGATCTGCCGGGCGAGCTTCGCCGCCGTGCGCTCTGCCTGCTTGGTGGTGTCTGCCATGGACAGGATGCTACTGCCGGGTAGATCAACGTGCGACGGGCGGGCCACGTGGCCTTGGCCACGCGACCCGCCCGTCGGGCGGTCCGGTTGCGCGCTCAGCGCAGGAACGGGTCCACGGCGACCGCCACGAACAGCAGCGACACGTACGTGATGGACCAGTGGAAGAGCCGCATCTCCTTCAGCTTCGCCCCGGTCTCGCCGGCCCGGGCGCGGTGCTGGAGGGCGTGCGCCTCCCACAGCCACCAGCCGCCGGTGACCAGCGCCACGGCCGTGTAGAACCAGCCGGTGTAGCCGAGGGGCTGGAGCAGCAGCGAGACGAGGACCATCACCCAGCTGTAGAGGACGACCTGTCGGGCCACGACCTTGTTGGAGACGAGGACCGGGAGCATCGGCACGCCCGCGCGCGCGTAGTCCTCCTTCACCTTCATGGACAGCGGCCAGTAGTGCGGCGGGGTCCAGAAGAAGATGACGAGGAAGAGGATGACCGCGGCCCACGACATGGAGTTCGTGACCGACGACCAGCCGATGAGGACCGGCATGCAGCCGGCGACGCCGCCCCACACGATGTTCTGCGCCGTGCGGCGCTTGAGGATCATCGTGTAGACGACGACGTAGAAGAGGAGCGCGCCGAGGGCGAGCCACGCCGACAGCCAGTTGACGAACAGGCCGAACCAGAGCGTGGACACGACACCGAGCCCGAGACCGAACACCAGGCCCTCGCGGGGCGAGACCATGCCGGTGACGAGGGGACGCCGCGCCGTGCGCTCCATGAGCGCGTCGATGTCCCGGTCGATGTACATGTTCAGCGCGTTGGCGCCGCCCGCCGAGAGGTAGCCGGCGAAACACGT
This sequence comes from Streptomyces tamarix, assembly GCF_032423885.1. NCBI lineage: Bacteria > Bacillati > Actinomycetota > Actinomycetes > Kitasatosporales > Streptomycetaceae > Streptomyces > Streptomyces tamarix. The sequence continues at coordinate 84,992 of NZ_JAWCTQ010000004.1, forward strand.
GTGGAGGACCAGCAGCAGATCCGGTACGCCCTGTTCCGCGAGGAACATGACCGGAACCGTGGTGATCAACAGCAGCTCGATGATCCGCGGCTTGGTCAGCGCCACGAACGCCTTGGCGCGGGCCCCGAATGGCCGATGGGCTGGGCTCGTCCCGAGAGCACTCGCTGGACGGGATTCGACGGCCGTCACGCACACCCCTGACAGAGACATCCCTGCGAGCCCGCCCCTTGACGTGATGGGCCGGTGAAGACTCGCGCGTACCACGCCACTGTAGACGTTGCCCCTACTCCGCCCTTCGCGGGGGTGGGGTCGTGTTCCCCCTCCCCGCCCCTCGCCGCCCCCCTCCTCGTCACCTTCCCGTCCGCCCTCCCCGGCCGGACCGGGAGGGGGAACGGGAGGGCGTGGGCTCGGACGGGCGGGTCCCCCTCTCGTCCGAGCGCTCCGATGAGCGCCCTCGCGGCGGGTGGGCCACGGATGAGCGATCGGATGAGCGGGCCCGCATACACGTGGTGCACCAGGGTGGTTGCGGGTGGCGGGACCCCGTGGAGAGCCGGAAAATCGGGCCTGGTGACGGGATAGGCTCGGCAGCGGCCGGTGCACCGACGTCATCGGCATGCGACATGTGGAGAGGAGCCCTGACCGAGGGTGAGCACCAAGCCGACCACCACAGACCTCGAGTGGACCGCATTGGACCAGCGTGCCGTCGACACCGCCCGTGTCCTGGCCGCGGACGCCGTACAGAAGGTCGGCAACGGCCATCCTGGTACGGCCATGAGCCTGGCCCCCGCGGCGTACACGCTCTTCCAGAAGGTGATGCGCCACGACCCCGCGGACCCGGACTGGACCGGGCGCGACCGCTTCGTGCTGTCCGCGGGCCACTCCTCGCTGACCCTGTACACCCAGCTCTACCTGGCCGGGTTCGGCCTGGAGCTGGACGACCTGAAGGCGTTCCGCACCTGGGGGTCGAAGACCCCGGGCCACCCGGAGTACGGCCACACCAGGGGCGTGGAGACGACGACCGGCCCGCTGGGCCAGGGCGTCGCCAACGCCGTGGGCATGGCGATGGCCGCCCGCTACGAGCGCGGCCTGTTCGACCCGGAGGCGGCGCCCGGCACCTCGCCGTTCGACCACTTCGTGTACGTCATCGCCGGTGACGGCTGCCTCCAGGAGGGCATCTCCGCGGAGGCGTCCTCGATGGCCGGGCACCAGAGGCTCGGCAACCTGATCATGCTGTGGGACGACAACCACATCTCGATCGAGGGCGACACCGAGACCGCCGTGTCCGAGGACACCCTGAAGCGGTACGAGGCGTACGGCTGGCACGTGCAGCGCGTCGAGCAGCAGGAGAACGGCGACCTCGACCCGGCGGCCCTGTACGCGGCGATCCAGGCGGCGAAGGCGGAGACCGGGCGCCCCTCGTTCATCGCGATGCGCTCGATCATCGCCTGGCCCGCGCCGAACGCGCAGAACACCGAGGCGGCGCACGGCTCCGCGCTGGGCGACGAGGAGGTCGCGGCCACCAAGCGCGTGCTGGGCTTCGACCCGGAGAAGTCGTTCGAGGTCTCCGACGAGGTCATCGCGCACACCCGCAAGGCCCTGGACCGGGGCCGCGAGGCCCGCGCCGCCTGGGAGAAGGACTTCCAGGCGTGGCGTGCCGCCAACCCGGAGCGCGCGGCCGAGTTCGACCGGATCTCCGCGGGCGAGCTGCCCACGGGCTGGGAGGAGAAGCTCCCGGTCTTTGAAGCGGGCAAGGCGGTCGCCACGCGCGCCGCGTCCGGCAAGGTCCTCCAGGCGCTCGGCGCGGTCGTCCCCGAGCTGTGGGGCGGCTCCGCCGACCTGGCGGGCTCGAACAACACGACGATCGACAAGACGTCGTCGTTCCTGCCGGAGGGCAACCCGCTGCCGGAGGCCGACCCGTACGGCCGCACGATCCACTTCGGCATCCGCGAGCACGCGATGGCCGCCGAGATGAACGGCATCGCGCTGCACGGCAACACGCGGATCTTCGGCGGCACCTTCCTCGTGTTCTCCGACTACATGCGCAACGCGGTCCGGCTCTCGGCGCTGATGCACCTGCCGGTGACGTACGTGTGGACGCACGACTCGATCGGCCTCGGCGAGGACGGCCCGACCCACCAGCCGGTGGAGCACCTGGCGTCGCTGCGCGCCATCCCGGGCCTGAACGTGGTCCGCCCGGCCGACGCGAACGAGACGGCGATCGCCTGGCGCGAGATCCTGCGGCGCTGGACGAAGGAGTTCGGCAAGGGCGCCCCGCACGGCCTCGCGCTGACCCGTCAGGGCGTGCCGACGTACGAGCCGAACGAGGGAACGGCCAGGGGCGGCTACGTGCTGGCGGACGCCGAGGGCGGCGAGCCGCAGGTCGTCCTGATCGCCACGGGTTCCGAGGTGCACCTGGCCGTGGAGGCGCGCGAGCAGCTCCAGGCGGCGGGCGTGCCGACGCGTGTCGTGTCGATGCCGTGCGTCGAGTGGTTCGAGGAGCAGGACCGGGGGTACCGGGATTCCGTGCTGCCGCCGTCGGTGAAGGCGCGGGTGGCGGTGGAGGCCGGCATCGGTCTGACCTGGCACCGGTACGTGGGCGACGCGGGCCGGATCGTGTCGCTGGAGCACTTCGGTGCGTCGGCCGACGGCAAGCTGCTGTTCCGGGAGTACGGCTTCACCCCGGAGGCCATCGCCGCCGCCGCACGGGAATCGCTCGCGGCCGCGACGCGCTGACGCCAACACAAGCACGAGTAGGAGATGCAATCCTCATGACAGACGCACTCAAGCGCCTCTCCGACGAAGGCGTCGCGATCTGGCTCGACGACCTGTCCCGCAAGCGGATCACCTCCGGCAACCTGGCGGAGCTGATCGACGAGCAGCACGTGGTGGGTGTCACCACCAACCCGTCGATCTTCCAGAAGGCGATCTCCGAGGGCCACGGCTACGACGGCCAGCTGGCCGACCTCGCGGCCCGCCGGGTGACCGTCGAAGAGGCCATCCGCATGATCACGACGGCGGACGTCCGGGACGCCGCCGACATCCTCCGCCCCGTCTTCGACGCGACGCAGGGCCAGGACGGCCGGGTGTCGATCGAGGTGGACCCGCGGCTCGCGCACGACACGCGGGCGACGGTCGCCGAGGCGAAGCAGCTGGCGTGGCTGGTCGACCGGCCGAACACGCTCATCAAGATCCCCGCCACCGAGGCGGGCCTCCCGGCGATCACGGAGACCATCGGCCTGGGCATCAGCGTCAACGTCACGCTGATCTTCTCGCTGGAGCGCTACCGCGCCGTCATGGACGCGTACCTCTCCGGCCTGGAGAAGGCCAAGGAGCGCGGCCTGGACCTGTCGAAGATCCACTCGGTGGCGTCGTTCTTCGTGTCCCGGGTGGACACCGAGATCGACAAGCGGCTGGACGGCCTCGGCACGCCCGAGGCGAAGGCGCTGCGCGGCAAGGCCGCCCTGGCCAACGCGCGCCTCGCCTACCAGGCGTACGAGGAGGTCTTCGGCTCCGAGCGCTGGGCGGCGCTGGACCGGGCGCAGGCCAACAAGCAGCGTCCGCTGTGGGCGTCGACGGGGGTGAAGGACCCGGCCTACAAGGACACGCTGTACGTGGACGAGCTGGTCGCCCCGGGCACGGTGAACACGATGCCCGAGGCGACGCTGGAGGCCACCGCCGCGCGCGGCGAGATCCGCGGCAACACCATCGCCGGTACGTACGAGCAGGCCCGTGCGGACCTGGACGCGCTCGCGAAGCTGGGCATCGGCTACGACGAGGTGGTCCAGCTTCTGGAGGACGAGGGCGTCCAGAAGTTCGAGGCGTCCTGGAGCGACCTACTGGCGTCGACCGAGGCGGAGCTCAAGCGCCTCGCCCCTTCGGAGGCATAGGACCTTGCACAGCAGCAATCCGCTGCGTGACGCCGCGGACCGACGGCTCCCGCGCATCGCGGGGCCGTCGGGCCTGGTCATCTTCGGCGTCACGGGCGATTTGTCACGTAAAAAGCTGATGCCCGCCGTCTACGATCTGGCGAACCGGGGGCTGCTGCCGCCGGGCTTCGCGCTGATCGGCTTCGCCCGCCGCGAGTGGCAGGACGAGGACTTCGCGCAGGTCGTCCACGACGCCGTGAAGCAGCACGCGCGCACCCCCTTCCGCGAGGAGGTGTGGCAGCAGCTCATCCAGGGCATGCGGTTCGTCCAGGGCGACTTCGACGACGACACGGCGTTCGAGCAGCTCAAGGCCACCATGGACGAGCTGGACAAGGCGCAGGGCACCGGCGGCAACTTCGCCTTCTACCTCTCCGTGCCGCCCAAGTTCTTCCCCGTGGTGGTCCAGCAGCTGAAGCACCACGGGCTGGCCTCGCAGCGGGAGGGGTGCTGGCGGCGCGCGGTCATCGAGAAGCCGTTCGGGCACGACCTGGCCTCGGCCCAGGAGCTGAACGCGATCGTCCACGAGGTGTTCACCCCGGACCAGGTGTTCCGGATCGACCACTACCTGGGCAAGGAGACCGTCCAGAACATCCTGGCGCTGCGGTTCGCCAACACCCTCTTCGAGCCGATCTGGAACCGGTCGTACGTCGACCACGTGCAGATCACCATGGCCGAGGACATCGGCATCGGCGGCCGGGCCGGCTACTACGACGGCATCGGCGCCGCCCGCGACGTGATCCAGAACCACCTGCTCCAGCTGCTCGCGCTGACCGCGATGGAGGAGCCCGCCTCCTTCGGCGCGGACGCGCTCGCCGCCGAGAAGACCAAGGTGCTGGGGGCCGTGCGGCTCCCCAAGGACCTGGGCGCCTCGACGGTGCGCGGCCAGTACGCGGCCGGGTGGCAGGGCGGCGAGAAGGCCGTCGGCTACCTGGAGGAGGAGGGCATCGACCCCGCTTCCAAGACCGACACGTACGCCGCGATCAAGCTGGAGATCGACAACCGCCGCTGGGCGGGCGTCCCCTTCTACCTGCGGACCGGCAAGCGCCTGGGCCGCCGGGTGACGGAGATCGCGGTCGTCTTCCAGCGGGCCCCGCACTCCCCGTTCGACCACACGGCGACGGAGGAGCTGGGCCACAACGCGCTGGTGATCCGCGTCCAGCCGGACGAGGGCGTGACCATGCGGTTCGGCTCGAAGGTGCCGGGCACCTCGATGGAGGTGCGGGACGTCTCGATGGACTTCGCGTACGGCGAGTCGTTCACCGAGTCCAGCCCGGAGGCGTACGAGCGGCTGATCCTCGACGTCCTCCTCGGCGACGCCAACCTCTTCCCGCGCGTGGAGGAGGTCGAGCTGTCGTGGCGGATCCTCGACCCGATCGAGGACTACTGGGACAAGCACGGCAGGCCCGCGCAGTACCGGGCGGGCACGTGGGGTCCGGTCGAGGCGGACGAAATGCTCGCACGAGACGGACGGAGCTGGCGCCGGCCATGAAGATCGACCTTACGGACACCACCTCCAGCAAGATCAACAAGGCGCTGGTCCAGGGGCGGCGCGCCATCGGCACCCCCGCCGTCGGCATGGTGCTGACCCTGGTCATCGTCACCGACGAGGAGAACGCGTACGACGCGCTCCGCGCGGCCAACGAGGCCTCCCGCGAGCACCCGTCGCGCAAGCTCGTCGTCATCAAGCGGGTCTCCCGCTCCCCGCGCGACCGGGCGAAGGCACGGCTGGACGCGGAGGTCCGGGTCGGCGCCGACGCGGGTACCGGTGAAACGGTCATCCTGCGGCTGCACGGCGAGGTCATCGACCACGCCCAGTCGGTCGTGCTGCCGCTGCTGCTGCCCGACGCGCCCGTCGTGGTGTGGTGGCCGGTCAACGCACCGACCAACCCCGCCAAGGACCCGCTGGGCGCCCTCGCCCAGCGGCGGGTGACCGACACGTACAACGCCGAGGACCCGGTCCGCGAGCTGGTGGAGCGCGCCGAGGCGTACACGCCGGGCGACACGGACCTGTCCTGGACGCGCATCACGCCGTGGCGTTCGATGCTGGCCGCCGCGCTGGACCAGGTCGCCTGCCAGGTGGTCTCCGCCGAGGTGGAGGGCGAGGAGTTCAACCCGAGCGTCGAGCTGCTGGCCATGTGGCTGGCGGACCGGCTCGGGATCGCGGTGCGCCGTACGACCTCCGCGGGCCCCGGTCTCACCGCCGTGCGGCTGGAGACCGACTGCGGGCCGATCGTGCTGGACCGGCCGGACGGGTCGCTCGCCACGCTGTGCGTGCAGGGGCAGCCGGACCGGGCGGTCGCGCTCAAGCGGCGCGACACGGCCGAGCTGATCGCGGAGGAGTTGCGGCGGCTGGACCCGGACGACACGTACGCGTCGGCGCTGCGGTACGGGGTCGAGCGGCTGGGCGAGACGGCGAACGGCTCGGCCGGGGCTCCGGCTCCCTCCTCGGCCCAGGATTCCCCGGCTCAGGCGCCGTCGGACGCGGCTTCGTCGGACGCGGGTGACGCCGCCGGCGGTGCCGGTACGGCCGCTCCCGCGCCGGCGGGCAAGGCCGGTACGAAGAAGGCCCCGGCGAAGAAGGCGGCCGCCAAGTGAGCACCCCCCAGCTGGTCGTCCACCGCGACAAGGAGCTGATGGCGCAGGCCGCCGCCGCCCGGCTCATCACCCGGATCATCGACGCGCAGGCCGCCCGCGGCTCCGCGTCGGTGGTCCTCACCGGTGGCCGCAACGGCAACGGCCTGCTCGCCGCGCTGCGCTCGGCTCCCGCGCGGGACGCGATCGACTGGTCGCGGCTCGACCTGTGGTGGGGCGACGAGCGCTTCCTGCCGGAGGGCGACCCCGACCGGAACGACACGCAGGCGCGGGCCGCGCTCCTCGACGACGTGCCGCTGGACCCGGCGCGGGTGCATCCGATGCCCGCGGCGGGCGGCGCGTACGGCGCGGACGCGGACGCCGCCGCCGCCGCGTACGCGGAGGAGCTCGCCGCCGCGGCCCGCCCGGAGGACCTCGGCCCGGTCCCCCGGTTCGACGTGCTCATGCTGGGCGTCGGCCCGGACACCCACGTCGCGTCGCTGTTCCCGGAGCACCCGGCGGTGCGGGAGACCGAGCGGACGGTGGTGGGCGTGCACGGCGCGCCGAAGCCGCCGCCCACCCGGATCTCCCTCACCCTCCCGGCGATCCGCTCGGCGCGCGAGGTGTGGCTGCTGGCGGCGGGTGAGGACAAGGCACAGGCCGCGGCCGTCGCCCTGTCCGGCGCCGGTGAGGTGCAGGCCCCGGCGGCGGGCGCGTACGGGCGGAAGCGGACGCTGTGGCTGCTCGACGCGGCCGCGGCGGCGCGGCTGCCGGGCACGCTCTCCCCGGCGGCACCGGCCTGACCGGCCGTCGTCCGGCACGGGCACAGGCCCGGCTCGCGGAAGGTGCGCGGGCCGGGCCTGTGTCGTTCCCGCAGGTCAGAGGATGACCTGGTCGGGGTCCTGGTGCAGCCGGGCGATGGCGGTGCGGCAGGCGCGGACGAAGTCCCAGTACACGGCCGTGGTGCTGCCGGCGCGTCCGGCGCGGGTGTTCACGGAGAACATCGCGGCGCGCAGCTCGGTGGTGAGCTCCAGTTGGCCGCCCTTGCCGAGCATGGTGCGGTTGCAGGGGTTGTCGGGGTTGATTCCGGCGAGGTCGCGGACCTCGGGGTCGTTGCCGTCCTTCCAGGCGATGCCCACCTTGTCGAACTCGGCCTTCAGGAGGGTCTTGAACCGCTCGTTGAGCCCGCCGACGACCACGGCCCGCGGATCGGCGGTGTGCGCCTGGGCGGCCGTGCAGCCGTGCAGGCTCAGCACGTTGAGGCTGGAGCGGACCATCGAGAGGCAGACGTGGTCGTCGTTGTTCTTGGCGGTGACGTGGAGATCGCGGTTGCCGGAGCTGCGCAGCCCCTCGAACATCCAGTAGTCGTGGACGTCGAGGCCGTCGTCGACGGGCTGGAGGGTGGCCGGGTAGTAGCCGGCTATGCCGAAGCACAGCTCGGACGTGCCCGTCTCGATGCCGCCGCCGTGCATGGCGAGGACGGTGGTGCGGTTGTAGGGGTGTCTCCCCGCGTAGTCGTGGTCGAGGAACCCGTGCCGCTTGTAGCGGCGCGCGAACTCGGCCCCCTCCTGGCCGGCCAGCTTCGTGTAGAGGTCGGTGTTGGAGGTGTAGAGGTCGAACTCGTCGGTGGCGTGGGCCGGGGTCGCGGTCACGGCGCCCAGCAGCGGCCCGGTGACGGCGGCGGTGGCGAGCGCGGTGAGGACGGTGCGTCGGCTGGTGTGGGTCATCCGCTCATGATCACCGCCGGCGGCCGGGGACGGCCACTCCGTCCTTGTGCCGTGCGTCACTCCGCCGGTTCGAGGAACGGCTCCAGGAGTCCGGGGACGGCGGCGGCCGCGAAGCGCAGGCCCTCGCTCTCGTCGGCGTCGTACACGTCGTAGGCGCCGTCGCCGGCCGCCGTGGTCGCGGTGAGCGTGAGCAGCCCGGCGCGCCGCTGGGCGTACGACTGCTTGAGCGTCCACCCGATGACGCCGCCGCGCTGGAGGGCGACGGTCGACCGGCGCACCGTCCCGGAACGCGCCACCAGGTAGCCGCCGGCCGTGCCGTGCCCCAGGGCCCGGTACGCGTCGAGGGCGAGGGCCGCGGCGCACACCACCAGCACCAGGGCGGTCGCCCCGGCGGCGTACAGCAGGGCGCGGACGTCCAGCGCGGCGCCGAGCACGGCGAGCGGCAGGGCGGGTACCAGCGCGGCGCCCACCGCCCAGCGCAACCGCCGCGCGCGGGCCGCCCGGGGGTGCGGGGTGAGCGGCGCGGCCGTGGGCGGTACGGGCTCGCGCAGGACACGGGCGGCGACCCCGTCGGCGACGGTGCGGGGCACGGCGGGCAGCAGCGACTTGTGGGTGTCGTGCTTGTCGTCGGCGCCCTGCGACAGGCCCGTGGCGACGGCGTCTATCCGCGCGGCCCCGAACAGCCGGACGCCGAGCGGCTCGACGAGCTCGACGCCGCGCAGCCGCCGCTCCTCGATGGTCAGGGAGCGGGCGGTGAGCAGACCGCGCCGCACCCGCAGCGTGCCGCCGGGCTCGCGCTCCAGCCGGAAGTTCCACCACATCTCGACCCACAGGGCGAGCGCGCCGACGACCCCCGCGCACAGCGCGACCGCGGTGAGCGTGACGACGATCCACACGACCGGCGTCTCCCGGAAGAGGCCGCCTATCCGGTCGATGACCTCGCCCTGCGCCCCGAACCACTCGCTGACCTGCATCACACCGCCGACCGCCGCGCCGCCGAGGAGCGGCGCGACGAAGGACACCGGCGCGTACCGGATCCAGGACGGGTCCAGGGCGGCCAGCTCTCCGTCGTGACGGGCCGTCGCCTCCGGGCCGGGGGCGCGGCGCAGCAGTTCCCGCCGCAGCCGCTCGCCCTCGGCGCGGCTCACGGCGTGCAGCTCCAGCGTGGACTCGCCGCCACCGGTGCTCTCCCCCGTCCCGATGCGCACCTTCACCAGGCCGAGGAGGCGCAGCGGCAGGGGGGCCGTCAGGTCGACGGTGCGGATGCGCTCGCGGGGCAGGGAGCGGCGCCGCTCCAGGACGAACAGCCGCGCGTGCAGCTCGACCCGCTCGTCCCCGACGCGGTAACGGGTCCGGCGGCACCGGACGGTCTCGATCGCCGCGCCGCCGACGACCAGCAGCAGGAACCCGGCGGCCACCAGGAACAGCGCGCCTCCCGCGCCCATCGGGCCGGACAGGGCGAGGAACGCCGGCACGGCGCCGCCGGCCGCGACCCCGGCCCCGGCGGCACCGGTGACCAGCGCCGTGCGCCGGTCGGGGCGCCGCCAGTCCCCACCGCCGCCGGGGGCCGCGCTCATGTCGCGTCCCCCGGCGTGTCGCGGGTGATCAGCGTCAGCCGCTCGGCGAGGTCGGCGGCCAGCCGGTGGTCGAGCCCCGCGAGGGTGACCGCGCCCTTGGCGGACGCCGTGGTGACCGTGACCGTGGCCAGCCGGAACGCCTGTTCCAGGGGTCCGCGGACGGTGTCCACGGTCTGGATGCGGGACATGGGGGCGATCCGCCACTCCTGCCAGAAGAAGCCGGTGCGGACGTAGACCGCCTCGTCCGTCACCTCCCACCGGTGGACCCGGAACCACCAGCGGGGGAAGAACGCGGTGCACACGAGCCCGGCCGCGGCCACCGCCCCCGCGGCGGCGAGCAGCCAGGTCCGGGCGGGCTCCAGGAGCCCGCCCAGCACGGCCAGGACGACCGTCGGCACGGCCGTCGCCAGCAGCCACTGCGTGCGCCACCAGGCGACCGCACGCTCGTCCAGCGTGTTCCGCGGCGGCCGCAGCCGCACCGCGCCCTCCCCCCGCACCGCGTCACCCCGCCCGCAACGCCCGGTAGGCGGCGGCCAGGGCCGCCGTGGAGCCGTCGAGGCCCTCGCCGCCGACGCCCTGGGTCAGCACCGGCTCGATCCGCTTGGCGAGGACCTTGCCCAGCTCGACGCCCCACTGGTCGAAGGAGTCGATGTTCCAGACCGCGCCCTGGACGAAGACCTTGTGCTCGTACAGGGCGATGAGCTGGCCCAGCACGGACGGGGTCAGCTCGTCGGCGAGGATCGTGGTCGTCGGGTGGTTGCCGCGGAACGTCTTGTGCGGCACGAGCTCCTCGGGGACCCCCTCCGCCCGCACCTCGTCGGAGGTCTTGCCGAAGGCCAGCGCCTGCGTCTGGGCGAAGAAGTTGGCCATCAGCAGGTCGTGCTGGGCGGCGAGGCGGGGCGGCAGGTCGTCGACGGGCTTGGCGAAGCCGATGAAGTCGGCCGGGATCGTCTTCGTGCCCTGGTGGATCAGCTGGAAGTAGGCGTGCTGGCCGTTCGTGCCGGGCGTGCCCCAGACGACCGGGCCGGTCTGCCAGTCGACCTCTCGGCCGTCGCGGTCCACGGACTTGCCGTTCGACTCCATGTCGAGCTGCTGGAGGTACGCCGTGAACTTGGACAGGTAGTGCGAGTACGGCAGCACCGCGTGGGACTGGGCGTCGAAGAACGCGCCGTACCAGACGCCGAGGAGGCCCAGCAGCAGCGGGGCGTTCTCCTCCGGCGGCGCCGTGCGGAAGTGGTCGTCCATCAGCCGGAAGCCGTCGAGCATCTCGCGGAACCGGTCCGGACCGATGGCGATCATCAGGGAGAGGCCGATGGCGGAGTCGTACGAGTAGCGGCCGCCGACCCAGTCCCAGAACTCGAACATGTTCGCCGTGTCGATGCCGAAGTCCTGGACCTTCTCGGCGTTGGTCGACAGGGCCACGAAGTGCCGGGCGACGGCCTCCTGGCCCGCCTTCAGCTCGTCGAGCAGCCACGCGCGGGCGGAGGTCGCGTTGGTGATGGTCTCGATGGTGGTGAACGTCTTGGACGCGATGATGAAGAGGGTCTCCTCCGCGTCCAGGTCGCGGATCGCCTCGTGCAGGTCGGCGCCGTCGACGTTGGAGACGAAACGGAACGTCAGGTCCCGGCGCGTGTAGGACCGCAGCGCCTCGTAGGCCATCGCCGGGCCCAGGTCGGAACCGCCGATGCCGATGTTGACGATGTTCCTGATGGGCTTTCCGGTGTGGCCGGTCCACGCACCGGAGCGGACGCGCCCGGAGAAGTCGGCCATCCGGTCCAGGACGGCGTGCACGCCCGGCACCACGTTCTCCCCGTCGACCTCGATCACGGCGTCGCGCGGGGCGCGCAGCGCGGTGTGGAGGACGGCGCGGTTCTCCGTGGTGTTGATCTTCTCGCCGCGGAACATGGCGTCCCTCAGCTCCGCGACCCCGGTGGCCTCGGCCAGCCGGCGCAGCAGCGTCAGGGTCTCCTCCGTGACGAGCTGCTTGGAGTAGTCGAGATACAGGTCACCGACCCGCAGGGTGTAGTCGGTGCCGCGCGTCGGCTCGGCGGCGAACAGCTCGCGCAGATGCGTCGTGCCGAACCGCTCGCGGTGCTCCGCCAGGGCGGCCCACTCCGGCATCCGGGTCAGCCTCGGGCGGCTGCTTTCTGCGTTCATGTTGGACATCGGCCCACTTCTTCTCGTACCTGCCTGCTTGCCCCGCTGCCCCTCCAACCTAATTGATCTGCCCCCCTCCCACCGACTTGTCCACAGGTCGGAGTCGTCCACGGGTACGAAAAGGGCCCTGCTCGCGGAAACCGGTGGGGTTTCGCGGGCAGGGCCCGTGTCGCGGGGTGCCAGGACTCAGATCTCGCCGCGCAGTTTGGCCAGCGCCTCGGCCAGGATCGCCTCGCCGTCCGCGTCGCTGCGCCGCTCCCTGACGTACGCCAGGTGCGTCTTGTAGGGCTCGGTGCGCGGCGGGTCCGGCGGGTTGTCCCGGTCCTGACCTGCCGGGAAGCCGCACCGGGGGCAGTCCCAAGTGTCCGGGACCTGTGCGTCGCTGGCGAAGCTCGGCTGTGTCTCGTGCCCGTTGGAGCACCAGAAGGAAATGCGGAGCCGGGGTGCGGACTCGCCGCGCTCGGCCTCCCCCATCGGCCCCGCCCCGACCCGGCTTCCCCGGATCGCGTTGCCACTTGCCACGGTCGTCACTCCCTGCGTGATGGTGCTCGAGGATGCCCCAGTCTACGTAAGGCCCAACGCGCGTCCAGTGACGGGAGTTACCCCGTTCTCAGGGCGCGGGAGGTGGGACGCGGGACGGCGCGGTCAGCCCTCCAGCTTGATGAGCAGGCCCACGACGACGATGCAGGCGACCCAGAGCAGGCCGACGACGACGGTGATGCGGTCGAGGTTGCGCTCGGCGACCGAGGAACCACCCACGGAGGACTGCATACCGCCACCGAACATGTCGGAGAGACCGCCGCCCTTCCCCTTGTGCATCAGCACCAGCAGCATCAGCAGCAGGCTGAACACGATCAGGGCGATCGAGAACCCCATAATCACGGCTGGACCCTACTTCCTGGCAATTCTCTCGGACTGGATGGACGACGGGGGCCCAGGCTCACTGAAAGCCCCGGGCCCCCGCAAGGGTACGACGATTCGGCCCTACCGCATACTCACTGGTCGCGGAAGCGGACGATCTTGACGAACTCCTCGGGGTCCAGCGAGGCACCGCCGACCAGGGCGCCGTCGACATCGGGCTGCGCCATGATCGCGGCGATGTTGCCGGCCTTCACGGAGCCGCCGTACTGGATGCGGACCTTGTCGGCCAGGTCCTGCGAGTACAGCTCGGCGAGGCGGCCGCGGATGGCGCCGCACACCTCCTGCGCGTCCTCGGGGGTGGCGACCTCGCCGGTGCCGATGGCCCACACCGGCTCGTAGGCGATGACGATGGTCTCGGCCTGCTCGGCGGGGATGCTCTTGAGCCCGCCGTCGAGCTGGGCGAGGGTGTAGTCGACCTGGTCGCCGGCCTTGCGGACGTCGAGCCCCTCGCCGACGCAGAGGATCGGGGTCAGGCCGTGCTTGAACGCGGCCTTCACCTTCTCGTTGCAGAGGGTGTCGGTCTCGCCGTGGTACTGGCGGCGCTCGGAGTGGCCCACGGCGACGTAGGCGCACTTCAGCTTGGCGAGCATGGCACCGGAGATCTCACCGGTGTACGCCCCGGAGTCGTGCGCCGACAGGTCCTGGGCGCCGTACTTGATCTTCAGCTTGTCGCCGTCGACCAGGGTCTGCACGGAGCGCAGGTCGGTGAAGGGCGTCAGGACGGCGACCTCGACGGCCTCGTAGTCCTTGTCGGTGAGGGCGAAGGCGAGCTTCTGGACGTGGGCGATGGCCTCGAGGTGGTTGAGGTTCATCTTCCAGTTGCCCGCCATCAGCGGGGTGCGGGTGGTCACGGTGTTCAGTCCTCCAGTGCGGCGAGGCCGGGAAGCGTCTTGCCCTCGAGGTATTCGAGGCTGGCGCCGCCGCCGGTCGAGATGTGGCCGAATGCGTTCTCGTCGAAGCCCAGGGTTCGGACGGCGGCGGCGGAGTCACCGCCGCCGACGACGGTGAACGCCGGGGAGTCGACGAGCGCCTGGGCGACGGCCTTGGTGCCCTGGGCGTAGTCGGGGTGCTCGAAGACGCCCATCGGGCCGTTCCAGAAGACGGTGGCGGCGTCGGCGAGCTTCGAGGCGTACAGCTCGCGGGTCTTCGGGCCGATGTCGAGGCCCTCCTGGTCGGCGGGGATGGCGTCCGCGGCGACCGTGGTGGGGTTGGCGGGAGCCTTCGTCTTCAGGTCCGGGAACTCGGTGGAGACCAGGACGTCGACGGGGAGGACGAACTCCACGCCGCGCTTCTCGGCGCGGTCCAGGTAGTCCAGGACGGCCGGGATCTGGTCCTCCTGGAGCAGCGAGATGCCGACCTCGTGGCCCTTGGCCTTGAGGAAGGTGTACGCCATGCCGCCGCCGATCAGGATGCGGTCGGCCTTCTCCAGCAGGTGGTCGATGACGCCCAGCTTGTCGGAGACCTTCGCGCCGCCGAGGACGACCACGTACGGCCGCCGGACGTCGTCGGTGAGCTTCTTCAGGACGCCGACTTCGGTCGCGATGAGGTGGCCGGCGTAGGAGGGCAGCAGCTTCGGCAGGTCGAACACCGAGGCGTGCCTGCGGTGCACGGCACCGAAGCCGTCGCCCACGTACACGTCGGCGAGGGCGGCGAGGCGGGCGGCGAACTCGGCGCGGGCGGCGTCGTCCTTGGAGGTCTCGCCCGGGTTGAAGCGGAGGTTCTCGATGACCGCGACCTGGCCGGCCTGGAGGCCGCCCACCGCGTCGTGGGCCTCGCTGCCGATCGTGTCACCGGCGAACGCGACGGGCGCGCCGAGCAGCTCGGCGAGGCGGGCGGCGGCGGGGCGGAGCGAGAAGGCCGGGTCCGGAGCGCCCTTGGGGCGGCCGAGGTGGGAGGCCACGACGACCTTGGCGCCGGCCTCGGTGAGGGCCTTGATCGTGGGCAGGACCGCGCGGATCCGGCCGTCGTCGGTGATGGCGGTGCCGTCGAGCGGCACGTTGAGGTCGGCGCGGACGAAGACCCGCTTGCCGTCGACCCCCTGCTCGAGAAGTGTGTCGATCGTCTTCATCGGTTGGTGCTCCTTGGAGAACTCGTGGCCGGGGCAAGCCACAGGGCCCGTACAGCGCGGCGTTGCGCTGCCCGGACCCTGTGCTCACATCGAGGTGCCCGCCCTGCTGTTTATCAGAGCTGGCCGCCGACGAAGACGGTCAGGTCGACGAGGCGGTTCGAGTAGCCCCACTCGTTGTCGTACCAACCGACGACCTTGACCTGCTTGCCCTGCACCATCGTCAGCAACGAGTCGAAGGTGCAGGAGGCCGGCCAGTTGACGATGTCGGAGGAGACGATCGGGTCCTCGGTGTACTCGAGGATGCCCTTCAGCTGGCCCTCGGCGGCCTTCTGGAAGGCGGTGTTGATCTCGTCCTTGGTGACCTCGCGGTCGAGCTCCAGGACGAGGTCGGTGACCGAGCCGGTCGGGACCGGGACGCGCATGGCGATGCCGTCCAGCTTGCCCTTGAGCTGCGGGAGGACGAGCGCGGTGGCCTTGGCGGCGCCGGTGGACGTCGGGATGATGTTCTCCGCGGCGGCCCGGGCGCGGCGCAGGTCCTTGTGCGGGAAGTCCAGGATGCGCTGGTCGTTGGTGTACGCGTGGACCGTGGTCATCATGCCCTTGACGATGCCGAAGTTCTCGTCGAGGACCTTGGCCATCGGGGCCACGCAGTTGGTGGTGCAGGAGGCGTTGGAGATGACGTGGTGGTTGGCCGCGTCGTACTTGTCCTGGTTGACGCCCATGACGATGGTGATGTCCTCGTCGCTGGCCGGAGCCGAGATGAGGACCTTCTTGGCGCCGCCGGCGATGTGCTTCTCGGCGTCGGCCTTCTTGGTGAAGATGCCGGTCGACTCGATGACGATGTCGACGCCCAGCTCGCCCCAGGGGATGTCGGCCGGGTTGCGCTCGGAGAGGACCTTGATGGTGTGGCCGTCGACGGTGATCGTGTCGGCGGTGTGGGACACCTCGGCCTTGAGGCGGCCCAGGATCGTGTCGTACTTCAGCAGGTGAGCGGTGGTCGCGGTGTCACCCAGGTCGTTGACAGCCACGATCTCGATGTCTGCACCCTGCTCCAGCAGCGCGCGGAAGTAGTTACGACCGATGCGGCCGAAGCCGTTGATGCCTACGCGGATCGTCACGAACCGATCTCCTCGTTAGGTACGCCGGGGTTCGACGCCCGGCGAGCTTTGTTTGGGATGTCCCCGACCGCCTCCGACCCTACCTCTCCCGGGCCTCCGGAGTGACATCGAGCGCACCGGGACGACCGGATCGTGGGAACCTACCGCCGGGTAGTCAAACGTGCGGTACATCCGCCCATATGTGCATACGACAACCCCCGCCGTACGCGTACGGCGGGGGTGGCGGGAGGGCGGGGTCAGCCGACGAGGCCGTCGGCCATCTCCTCCGTCAGGTTCGACTCCGTGCCCGGGATGCCCAGGTCCTGGGCGCGCTTGTCGGCCATGGCGAGGAGGCGGCGGATGCGGCCCGCGACGGCGTCCTTGGTGAGCGGCGGGTCGGCGAGGGCGCCCAACTCCTCCAGCGACGCCTGCTTGTGCTCCATGCGCAGCCGCCCGGCCGCCGCGAGGTGCTCCGGCACGTCCTCGCCGAGGATCTCCAGGGCGCGCTGGACCCGGGCGCCGGCGGCCACGGCGGCGCGGGCCGAGCGGCGCAGGTTGGCGTCGTCGAAGTTGGCGAGCCGGTTGGCCGTGGCGCGGACCTCGCGGCGCATCCGCCGCTCCTCCCAGGCCAGTACGGACTCGTGGGCGCCGAGCCGGGTCAGCAGGGCGCCGATCGCGTCGCCGTCGCGGACGACGACCCGGTCCACGCCCCGCACCTCGCGGGCCTTGGCGGCGATGGAGAGCCGACGGGCGGCGCCGACCAGGGCGAGCGCGGCCTCCGGGCCGGGGCAGGTGACCTCCAGGGAGGAGGACCGGCCGGGCTCGGTGAGCGAGCCGTGCGCCAGGAAGGCACCGCGCCAGGCGGCCTCGGCGTCACAGGTCGCGCCGGAGACGACCTGCGGGGGCAGACCCCGGATCGGTCTGCCCCGACCGTCGACGAGGCCCGTCTGGCGGGCCAGCTGGTCGCCGCCCGCCACCACGCGCACCACGAAGCGGGAGCCGCGCCGCAGCCCGCCCGGGGCCATGACGATCAGCTCCGAACCGTGCCCGAAGATCTCCGCGATGTCCCGCTTCAGGCGGCGCGCCGCCATCGCCGTGTCCAGCTCCGCCTCGATCACGATCCGGCCGCTCACCAGGTGCAGGCCGCCGGCGAACCGCAGGATCGACGAGACCTCGGCCTTTCTGCAGCAGGTGCGGGTGACGGGGAGCCGGGAGATCTCGTCCTTCACCGCTGCCGTCATCGCCATGGGCCGATCCTTCCATGCATCCGAAAAATACGGTCGTACGCGGCGGCCAGCAGCTCCGGGTCGTGCTTGGGCAGGCCGTCCTTCCTGGCCACCGGGGCCAGCTCGACCGCTGCGCCGAGCCGCTTCGCGGCGTCCGCCAGCGACTCGCGGTCGGGCACGGCGGCCTCGTCGGCCAGCACCACGTCCAGGGCGAGTTTAGGGGCGTGTCGGGCCAAAACCTCCAAATGACGCTGCGGAGAGAACCCGGCGGTTTCACCGGGTTGCGGCGCGAGGTTCAACGACAGGACCCTGCGGGCCTTCGTCTCCACGAGCGCGTCCAGCAGCTCCGGCACCAGGAGGTGCGGGATCACCGAGGAGAACCACGAGCCCGGTCCGAGGACCACCCAGTCGGCGTCCAGGACCGCGGCGACGGCCTCCGGGACGGCCGGCGGGTCGTGGGGCACCAGGTGCACCGACTGGACCTCGCCGGGCGTGAGCGCCACGGTCGCCTGGCCGCGCACGGTGTCCACGTCGTCCGGCCGGGCCGGGTCGTGGCCCTTGACGAGGGCCTGGAGCTCCAGCGGCACGGCGGACATGGGCAGCACCCTGCCCTGCGCGCCGAGCAGCCTACCGACCAGGTCCAGCGCCTGCACGTGGTCGCCGAGCTGTTCCCACAGGGCGACGATCAGCAGGTTGCCGACGGCGTGCTCGTGCAGGTCGCCCTTGGACTGGAAGCGGTGCTGGATGACCCGCGCCCAGGTCTGGCCCCACTCGTCGTCGCCGCACAGGGCGGCGAGGGCCTTGCGCAGGTCCCCGGGGGGCAGGACGCCCAGCTCCTCGCGGAGCCGGCCGCTGGACCCGCCGTCGTCGGCGACGGTGACCACCGCGGTCAGGTCGCCGGTGATCCGGCGCAGGGCGGCGAGGGACGCGGACAGGCCCATGCCCCCGCCGAGCGCGACGACCTTCGGCTGTGCGCCGCGTCTGCGCAGCGTGCGAGCGGACAGGGTGCTCGCGCGCCGCCGGTACGGGCGCATCACTCGCGCCCCATGTCCCGGTGCACGACGACGGTCTCGACCCCTTCCGAGGCGAGCCGGGCGGCGAGCTTCTCGGACATGGCGACGGAGCGGTGCTTGCCACCCGTACAGCCGACGGCGACGGTGACGTACCGCTTGCCCTCGCGGCGGTACCCGGCGGCGATCAGCTGGAGCAGCTCCGTGTACCGGTCGAGGAACTCCTTGGCGCCCGGCTGGTTGAAGACGTAACCGGACACCTCCTCGTTGAGCCCGGTGAAGGGGCGCAGCTCGGGCACCCAGTGCGGGTTGGGCAGGAAGCGGCAGTCGACGACGAGGTCGGCGTCGACGGGCAGGCCGTACTTGTAGCCGAACGACATGACCGTGGCCCGCAGCTCGGGCTCCTCGTCGCCGGCGAACTGGGCGTCCATCTTGGCGCGCAGCTCGTGCACGTTGAGGCTGGAGGTGTCGATCACCAGGTCGGCGTCGCCGCGCAGCTCGCGCAGCAGGTCGCGCTCGGCGGCGATGCCGTCGACGATGCGGCCGTCACCCTGGAGCGGGTGGGGGCGGCGCACGGACTCGAAGCGGCGCACGAGCGCGTCGTCGGACGACTCCAGGAAGACGATGCGGCGCGTCACCTGCTTGGCGTCGAGGTCGGCGAGGGACTCGCGGAGGTTGTCGAAGAACTGGCGGCCGCGGACGTCGACGACGACGGCGATGCGGGCGACGTTGCCCTGCGAGCGGGCACCGAGCTCGACCATGGTCGGGATCAGGGCGGGCGGCAGGTTGTCCACGACGAACCAGCCGAGGTCCTCCAGGCACTTCGCGGCCGTGCTGCGCCCGGCGCCGGACATGCCGGAGATGATCACCAGCTCGGGGATGGCCGCCTCGGCGGCCTCGCCGGCCTCGATCGTCGTGCCCGTACTCACGTCTGCTGCTCCGTCTTCTCGGTCGTCCTGCGCGGTGTGGTCATTCATGCCCGGATGCCCGTCCATGTGCGATTCCCCCGTCGTCGTCTTCAATGATCTCTCCTGTCGCCGTGTTCACGGCGGGAGCGGCCGGGGCCGCCTGGGCGAGGGCGACGGCGACGGCTTCGGCGGTCTTGCGCCCGAAGCCGGGCACCTCGCAGATCTGCTCGATTGTCGCCTGCCGGAGCCGTTTCACCGAACCGAAATGCTTGACCAACGCCCGTTTGCGCGCGTCACCGAGGCCCGGGACGTCGTCCAGGGGGCTGGTGCGCAGCCGTTTGCCGCGCTTGCCGCGCTGGTAGCGGATGGCGAAGTCGTGGGCCGTGTCGCGGATCCGCTGGAGGAGGTACAGGCCCTCGCTGGTGCGGGGCAGGACCACCGGGTCGTCCTCGTCGGGCAGCCAGACCTCTTCGAGCCGCTTGGCCAGCCCGCACACGGCGACGTCGTCGACGCCCAGCTCGTCGAGGGCCCGGCGGGCGGCGGCGACCTGCGGCTTCCCGCCGTCGACGACGACGAGCTGGGGCGGGTAGGCGAACTTCCTCGGCCGGCCGTTCTCCTCGGCGGAGGCGGGGTCCGCGGCGTCGGCGGGGACCTCGCCGCCCTCGGCGAGCCACTCCCCCGTCCGCTCCTTCTCCGCGAGGTAGCGGCGGAAGCGGCGGCTGACCACCTCGTGCATGGAGCGGACGTCGTCCTGCCCCTGGCCGTGCCAGACCTGCGTGTCCCCGACGCGGCCCTTGATCTCGAAGCGGCGGTACTCGCTCTTGCGGGGCAGCCCGTCCTCGAAGACGACCATGGAGGCGACGACGTCCTCGCCGTGGAGGTGGGAGATGTCGAAGCACTCGATGCGCAGCGGGGCCGCGTCCAGGCCGAGGGCGTCGGCGATCTCCTCCAGGGCGCGGGAGCGGGTGGTGAGGTCGCTGGCGCGCTTGGTCCTGTGGAGGACGAGGGCCTGCCGGGCGTTGCGCCCGACGGTCTCCATCAGGTCCTTCTTGTCGCCGCGCCGCGGGACGCGCAGGGACACCTGGGAACCGCGGCGGTCGCCCAGCCACTGCGTGACCGCCTCGGGGTCCTCGGGCAGGGCGGGGACCAGGACCTCCTTCGGCACCGCGTCACCGCTCTCCTCGCCGTACAGCTGCTGGAGGGCGTGCTCCACGAGGCCGGCCGTGTCGACGGCCTCGACCTTGTCGGTGACCCAGCCGCGCTGGCCGCGGACCCGGCCCCCGCGGACGTGGAAGATCTGGACGGCGGCCTCCAGCTCGTCCTCCGCGACCGCGATCAGGTCGGCGTCGGTGGCGTCGGCGAGGACGACGGCGTTCTTCTCCATGGCCCGGCGCAGGGCCTCGATGTCGTCGCGGAGGCGGGCGGCCCGCTCGTACTCCATCTCCTCGGCGGCCGCCGTCATCTCCTTCTCCAGGCGGCGGATGTACGTGCCCGTCCGGCCGGCCATGAAGTCGCAGAATTCCTGGGCCAGTTCGCGGTGCTCCTCGGGGTCGATCCGGCCGACGCAGGGCGCCGAGCACTTGCCGATGTAGCCGAGGAGGCAGGGGCGGCCCGTGCGGTTCGCGTTCCGGAACACCCCGGACGTGCACGTGCGGACGGGGAAGACGCGCAGGAGCAGGTCGACGGTCTCGCGGATGGCCCACGCGTGCGCGTACGGCCCGAAGTAGCGCACGCCCTTCTGCTTGTGGCCGCGCATGACCTGGACGCGGGGGAACTCGTCGCCGAGGGTGACGGCGAGGTAGGGGTAGCTCTTGTCGTCGCGGTACTTGACGTTGAAGCGGGGGTCGAACTCCTTGATCCAGGAGTACTCCAGCTGGAGCGCCTCCACCTCCGTGGAGACCACCGTCCACTCCACGGACGCGGCCGTGGTGACCATGGTCCGCGTGCGCGGGTGCAGGCCCGCCAGGTCCTGGAAGTAGTTGGCGAGGCGCTGGCGCAGGGACTTGGCCTTGCCGACGTAGATCACGCGGCCGTGCTCGTCACGGAACTTGTAGACCCCCGGCGAGTCGGGGATCTGTC
Source organism: Streptomyces tamarix (assembly GCF_032423885.1). Taxonomy (NCBI): domain Bacteria; kingdom Bacillati; phylum Actinomycetota; class Actinomycetes; order Kitasatosporales; family Streptomycetaceae; genus Streptomyces; species Streptomyces tamarix. The sequence goes on from NZ_JAWCTQ010000004.1 coordinate 106,259, forward strand.
CCGGTTCGGGGCGGTAGGTGGAGGGGTCTGCCATGCCTCACACCCTACTGGCGCACACCGACAGACCAGCCGGGTCGTCCGGGGCCGGGCCGGGGGGGCGGACCGGTGCGGTCGGCCGGTCCGGCGGCCGGCGGGAGCGGGGCGGGAGCAACCCGGGTGGACGGCCGGGCGCGGACGCGGAAGCAGCCCCGGCAGGCGGTCGGCCGGCCCGGCGGCCGGCAGGGGCGGGGGCGGGCGGTCGGGAGCGGGCCGGGCGGGCGCGGGAGCGGCCTCGGCGGGCGGGCGGGGCCGCCGGGGCCCGGCGGTGGGGCGGTCAGTCCTGCGGGCCGGCGATGAGCTTGCCGTCCCTGACCGTGACGGGCACCTCGGGCAGCGGGACGGTCGCGGGGCCCCTGAGGACCTTGCCGGTGGTGACGTCGAAGCGGCTGCCGTGGCAGGGGCAGTTGCCCTCGTTCTCCTCGATCTTGTCGAGGACACAGCCCGCGTGGGTGCACTGGGCGCTGAACGCCTTGTACTCGCCCCGGGCGGGGCAGTGCACGAGGAGGCGCTGTTCGCGGTAGAGCCGGGCGCCGCCGACGGGCACCTCGGCGGCCGTGCCGAGGTCGACGGGCGCGGTCGGGGTCGGCGTCCGGGCGTGGCCCAGCTTGGATTCGGTGGAGCAGGCGGCGGCCCCCAGTCCCGCGGCACCGGCGAGGGCGGCGCCTTTCAGCACGGTTCGGCGGGTGGCGGGCTGGCCGGACATGGGCGCTCCAGGGCGTGCGGGAACAGGGGACGCGTCGGTACGACGGGTACGGACCCGACGATACCGACGCAGACCACCGCCCCCGGGCCCGGGTCCCGCCCCGGGGCCGGGGCGGGCGGACCGGAACGGCGGCCGTGCGGACGCCCGCGCGACCCGGTCCCCGCCGCTCGGAGCGGCGGGGTCCGGGCCAGGGGTGGCGGAGGACCCGCCCCCGGGTGGCGGGGGCCGGCCGGCCCGCGGGGGGCCGGGGGCGGCGCAGCGGGCGGTCGAGGCGGCCATGCGCGCCGGGCGCTTGGCCTTCGCCTTCCCCTGCGTCTTCGCCTTCACCGGCGTGGCGTCGCTGATCCGGCTCGGGTCCAGGATGTCGCGGAGGAACTTGCCGGTGTGGCTCGCGGGCACGCCCGCGACCGTCTCCGGCGTGCCCTCGGCGACGACCAGGCCGCCGCCGCTGCCGCCCTCGGGACCCATGTCGACCAGCCAGTCCGCCGTCTTGATCACGTCGAGGTTGTGCTCGATGACGATCACCGTGTTGCCCTTGTCGACCAGGTCCGACAGCACCTTGATCAACTTGGCGATGTCCTCGAAGTGCAGGCCGGTCGTCGGCTCGTCGAGGACGTAGACCGTGCGGCCCGTGGAGCGCTTCTGGAGCTCGCTGGCGAGCTTGACGCGCTGCGCCTCGCCGCCCGACAGGGTCGGCGCGGACTGGCCGAGCCGCACGTACCCCAGGCCGACCTCGTTGAGCGTCTTGAGGTGGCGGGAGATCGTGGGGACGGCCTCGAAGAAGTCCAGGGCCTCCTCGATGGGCATGTCCAGCACCTCGGCGATGGACTTGCCCTTGTAGTGGACCTCCAGGGTCTCCCGGTTGTAGCGCGCGCCGTGGCAGACCTCGCACGGCACGTACACGTCCGGGAGGAAGTTCATCTCGATCTTGATGGTGCCGTCGCCGGAGCAGTTCTCGCAGCGACCGCCCTTGACGTTGAAGGAGAACCGGCCCGGCAGGTAGCCGCGGACCTTCGCCTCCGTCGTCTCGGCGAACAGCTTGCGGATGTGGTCGAAGACACCGGTGTACGTGGCCGGGTTGGACCGCGGGGTGCGGCCGATCGGCGACTGGTCGACGTGGACGACCTTGTCGACGAGGTCGTCGCCGTCCACGCGCGTGTGCCGTCCGGGCACGGACCTGGCGCCGTTCAGCTCGCGCGCCAGATGGGTGTAGAGGATGTCGTTGACCAGCGTCGACTTGCCGGAGCCGGAGACTCCGGTGACCGCCGTGAGCACGCCGAGGGGGAACGACACGTCGATGTCGCGGAGGTTGTTCTCGCGGGCGCCGTGCACGGTCAGCTGCCGGGCGGGGTCGACGGGGCGGCGGGCGTCCGGGACGGGGATGGACCTCCTGCCGGACAGGTACTGCCCGGTCACCGACTTCTCGTTGCCGAGGAGCTGCTCCAGCGGCCCGGAGTGGACGACCTTCCCGCCGTGCTCACCGGCGCCGGGGCCGATGTCCACGACCCAGTCGGCGACCTTGATGGTGTCCTCGTCGTGCTCGACGACGATGAGGGTGTTGCCCATGTCGCGGAGCCGGACGAGGGTCTCGATCAGGCGGTGGTTGTCGCGCTGGTGGAGGCCGATGGACGGTTCGTCGAGCACGTACAGCACGCCCACCAGACCGGAGCCGATCTGGGTGGCGAGCCGGATGCGCTGGGCCTCGCCGCCGGAGAGCGTGCCGGCCGCGCGGTTGAGCGAGAGGTAGTCGAGGCCGACGTCGACCAGGAACCTCAGGCGCTCGTTGACCTCCTTCAGGACCCGCTCGGCGATCTTCTTGTCACGGGCGTTGAGCGTGAGCCGGCCGAGGAAGTCGGCGCACTCGCTGATGGACATGGCGGAGACGTCCGCGATGGACTTGTCCATGATCGTCACGGCGAGGACGATCGGCTTCAGGCGCGTGCCCTCACAGGTGGGGCAGGGCACCTCGCGCATGTAGCCCTCGAAGCGCTCGCGGCTGGAGTCGCTCTCGGCCTCGCTGTGGCGGCGCTTGACGAAGGGGAGGACGCCCTCGAAGGCCGTCGTGTAGGCCCGCTCCCTGCCGTACCGGTTGCGGTACCGCACCTCGACCTGGGTCTTGTGGCCGTGCAGCAGGGCCTTCTTGGCCCGCTGGGGCAGCCCGGCCCACGGGATGTCGGTGCGGAAGCCGAGCGCCTGGGCGAGCGCGTCGACCAGGCGGCCGAAGTACTCCTTGGTGTGGCCGTGCGACCAGGGGTGGATGGCCCCCTCGTCGAGGGAGCGGTCCTCGTCGGGGACGACGAGCTCCGGGTCGACCTCCATGCGCGTGCCGATGCCGGTGCAGTCGGGGCAGGCGCCGAAGGGCGAGTTGAAGGAGAAGGAGCGGGGCTCCAGCTCCTCGAAGGACAGGTCGTCGTACGGGCAGTACAGGTGCTCCGAGTACATCCGCTCGCGTTCGGGGTCGTCCTCGGGGAGGTCGACGAAGTCGAGCACGACCATGCCGCCGGAGAGGCCGAGCGCGGTCTCCACGGAGTCGGTGAGCCGCCGCTTGGCGCTCTCCTTGACCGTGAGGCGGTCGACGACCACCTCGATCGTGTGCTTCTCCTGCTTCTTCAGCTTCGGCGGGTCGGTCAGCGGGACGGTCTGCCCGTCCACCCGGGCGCGGCTGAAGCCCTTGGTCTGGAGGTCGGCGAAGAGGTCGGCGAACTCGCCCTTGCGCTCGCGCACCAGCGGCGACAGGACCTGGAAGCGGCTGCCCTCGGGCAGCTCCAGCACCCTGTCGACGATCGCCTGCGGCGACTGGCGGGAGATCGGCCGGCGGCACTCGGGGCAGTGCGGCTTGCCGATGCGCGCGAAGAGGAGCCGGAGGTAGTCGTAGACCTCCGTGATCGTTCCGACCGTGGAGCGCGGGTTGCGCGAGGTCGACTTCTGGTCGATGGAGACCGCCGGGGAGAGCCCCTCGATGAAGTCGACGTCCGGCTTGTCCATCTGGCCGAGGAACTGCCGGGCGTACGACGAGAGCGACTCGACGTAGCGGCGCTGCCCCTCGGCGAAGATCGTGTCGAACGCGAGGGACGACTTGCCCGACCCCGAGAGCCCGGTGAAGACGATGAGGGAGTCGCGTGGCAGGTCGAGCGAGACGTTCTTCAGGTTGTGCTCGCGCGCGCCACGGACGATGAGACGGTCGGCCACGCCGGGTCCGCACCTTTCTTGAGAGAAGCGGGGGGTAGTACAGCCCCTGCCCCCGACCGCCCCAGCCTATGGGGGCCGCCAGATGGATGACTGCCTGACTTTCAAGGATGCCTCCATCGAGCGTATAGCACGTGCATTCGATTTCAGGTCGCGTTCCACCGCCTTCACCCGAACGAGTGGCGGCGCTACTGTCAGCACCATGATCGATCACGCCCATGACCTGGCCTCCGTACGCGAGGCGACCGATCGGCTGCTCTCGGCGGCCTCCGCGCTCGACGACACCGCCGCCGCGGAGCCGTCCCGCCTCCCCGGCTGGACCCGCGGCCACGTCCTGGCCCACCTCGCCCGCAACGCGGACGCCCTGGTGAACGTCCTGCGCGGCCTGCCCATGTACACGAGCGCCGAGGCCCGCGACGCCGACATCGAGCGCGACGCCCGGCGCCCGCTCGCCGCCCACCTCGACGACCTGCGGTCCAGCGCCGCCCGCTTCCTGGCGGAGGGCGACGCGCCGGCGGACTGGGGCCGCACCGTGGAGCTCCGCAACGGGGTGACCGACCGGGCCGCCCGCGTCCCCTTCCGCCGTCTCGTCGAGGTCGAGCTCCACCACGTCGACCTGGGCGTCGGCTACGAGCTGGAGGACCTGCCGGAGGAGTTCACCGAGCGGGAGATCGTCTTCCTGACGGAGCGGTTCGCCGGCCACCGGGACGTCCCCGCCACCACGGTCACCGCCGACGACGGCCGGACGTGGACGACGGGCGGCGGCGCGGCCGGCGGCCCGGTCGTCGTCCGGGGCCCCGCGGCCGACCTGCTCGGCTGGCTCGCGGGCCGCCGCGACGGCTCCGCGCTGAACGTCTCGAACGGCTCCCTCCCGGCGCTGCCCCCGCTATAGGCTGGCCCCATGACGTACAGCGGAGCGGTGAAGGTCGGCGGACCCGCGGACGTGCACGAACTGGCGGACCTGATCATCTCGAAGGTCGCCGTCGGACCGATGGACAACAACGCGTACCTGCTGCGCTGCCGGGCCACCGGCGAGCAGTTGCTGATCGACGCGGCCAACGAGCCGCGGACCCTGCTCCGGCTGATCGGTGACGACGGCATCGCGGCCGTCGTCACCACCCACCGCCACCACGACCACTGGTACGCGCTGCGCGAGGTGGTGGCGGCCACCGGGGCCCGCACGTACGCGGGGCGGTACGACGCCGAGGGGATCGACGTGCCGACGGACGTCCTCGTCGAGGACGGCGACACGGTCCGGGTGGGCCGGGTGGAGCTGACGGCGCGCCGCATGACCGGGCACACGCCCGGCTCGATCACGCTGATCTACGACGACCCGCACGGCCACCCGCACGCCTTCACCGGCGACTGCCTGTTCCCCGGGGGCGTCGGGAACACCCACAAAGACCCGGAGGCGTTCGCGAGCCTGCTCCACGACGTGGAGACCAAGCTGTTCGACGCCCTGCCGGACGAGACGTGGGTCTACCCGGGCCACGGCCGGGACACGACGCTGGGCGACGAGCGCCCGCAGCTCCCGGAGTGGCGCGCGCGGGGCTGGTGACGCGCCCGGATACCGCCCCCGCGCGCCCGGTACCGTCCCCCGCGCGTCCGTGCGCCCCGTGACCGGGGCGCGGCCCGGACGGTTGGCGCGGCATGCGCCACAGTCACACGCCCGCGTCCTCGGAGCCGCCCCGGCGGCCGTCGGGGCAACCGCCGGGGCGGTCCCCGGCCGGGCCGCCCATGGGGCGGCTGGCGGCGGCCTCCCTCGCCGGGACCGCCGTCGAGTTCTACGACTTCTACGTCTACGGGACCGCCGCCGCGCTGGTCCTGGGGCCCTTGTTCTTCCCCACGTTCTCGCCGCTGGCGGGGACGCTCGCCGCCTTCGGGACCTTCGCGGTGGGCTTCGTCTCGCGCCCCCTGGGAGCGGTGGTCTTCGGCCACGTCGGCGACCGGCGCGGGCGGCGGCCGGTGCTCTTCGCGTCCCTGGCGCTGACCGGCGCGGCGACGGTCGCGGTGGGCTGCGTCCCGTCGTACGCGGTGATCGGGCCGGCGGCCCCGGTGTTGCTCCTGGTGCTGCGCTTCCTCCAGGGGCTGGGGTTGGGCGGCGAGTGGGGCGGGGCGGTGCTGCTGGCCGGGGAGCACGCCCCGCGGCGGCGACGGGCGCTGTGGGCGAGCTTTCCGCAGGTCGGCCCGTCCGTGGGGTTCCTGCTGGCGAACGGGGTGATGCTGGCGCTCTCGGCGGGGTTGAGCGACGCGGCGTTCCGGTCGTGGGGGTGGCGGGTGCCGTTCTGGGCGGCGGGCCTGCTCGCGCTGGGCGGGCTGCTGCTGCGGTCGTCCCTGGCGGAGACGCCCCAGTTCCGGGAGCTGGCGGAGACGGGGCGGCGGGCGGGCGCCCCGTTCCTGGAGGTGGTGCGCGGGCACTGGCGGCTGCTGCTGCTCACGGCGGGGGCGCTGGCCGTGGGGTACGCCGTGTTCTACGCGGTGTCCACCTGGGCGCTGGCGTACGGCACGGAGCGGCTCGGCGTGAGCCGCACGGTCATGCTGGGGTGCGTGATGGCGGCGGTGGCCGTGCAGGGCGCGGTGACGCCGTTCGCGGCGATGCTGGGCGACCGGTACGGCCGGCGGCCGATGTGCCTGGCGGGGTGCACGGTGTGCGCGCTGTGGATGTTCCCGATGGTGGGGCTGCTGCACACGGGGCGGCCGGTGCTGATGTTCCTGGCGATCCTGGTGGCGCTGCTGGCGTTCATCACGATGTTCGCGGTCATCGGCGCGTACCTGCCGGAGCTGTACGAGCCGCGGGTGCGGTGCACGGGGGCGGCGGTGGGCTACAACCTGGCGGGGGTGCTCGGCGGGGCGCTGACGCCGGTGGTGGCGACGGCCGCCGCGGGCGGTTCCGGGCCGCCGTGGAGCGTGGCGGCGTATCTGGCGGGGGTCGCGGTGGTGAGCCTGGGCTGCTTCGCGCTGCTCCCGGAGACCGTGCCGGCGGCGGGCGCGGGGAGGCGCGGCCGGGCGGGGGAGCCGGCGACCGCGTGAGAGTCGGGGCGGGACGGCCCGCCCGGGGCTCCCGCCGGTGAACGCACGGCACCGGCCGGGTCGTCGAACGACCCGGCCGGTGCCGTGCGTTTCCGGTTGTGTCAGACCTTCGTGGAGTCGGTCTCCTTCTCGCCCTCGGCGGACTGCCGGCGGGAGGCGATGAGGCTGGTGATCGTGGTGATGATCAGGACACCGCAGATGACCGCCAGCGAGAACGGGATGGAGATCTCCGGGACGTGCACCCCCGACTCGTGCAGGGCGTGCAGCACCAGCTTCACGCCGATGAAGCCGAGGATGACGGAGAGGCCGTAGCTGAGGTGGACCAGCTTCTTGAGCAGGCCGCCGATGAGGAAGTACAGCTGCCGCAGACCCATCAGGGCGAAGGCGTTCGCGGTGAAGACGATGTACGGGTCCTGGGTCAGGCCGAAGATCGCGGGGATCGAGTCCAGCGCGAACAGCACGTCCGTGGTGCCGATGGCGAGCATGACCACCATCAGCGGGGTCAGCACCCGCTTGCCGTTGACCTGGAGGAACAGCTTCGTGCCGTGGTAGCGGTCGGCGACGCCGAAGCGCTGCTCGATCGACTTGAGGAGACGATTCTCCTCGTACTCCTCGTCGGGCTCGTCGGAGGATGCCTCCTTGATCAGCTTCCAGGCGGTGTAGATCAGGAACGCGCCGAAGATGTAGAAGACCCACGAGAAGCTGGCGATGATCGCGGCGCCGGCGGCGATGAACACGGCCCGCAGGACGAGCGCGATGAGCACGCCGATCAGCAGCACCCGCTGCTGGAGGTGGGACGGCACGGAGAACTTCGCCATGATCAGGACGAAGACGAAGAGGTTGTCGACGCTCAGCGACTTCTCGGTGATGAAGCCGGCGAAGAACTCGCCGGACGCCTTGCTCTCGCCGAAGAAGAGCAGGCCGAGGCCGAACAGCACGGCGAGGACGATCCATACGGCCGTCCAGATCCCGGCTTCTTTGATCGACACGTCATGGGGCTTGCGCCCGATGAGGAAGTCGACCGCGATCAGGGCGATGAGACCGAGAACGGTCACCGCCCACAAGGTCATAGAAACGTCCATTGCGCCTCCGGCGTCGTACGGCTACTGATCAGCGTCGTCGCTGCCGGAGGTCTCTTCCACCCGGGCACCGCCCGTGGTGCGGGCGGCGCGGGGGCCGGCGCCCCGGGACAGGTCTCCGTCCGACCGGTCCGTACTGACGGGCACGCCGCTGTGTGGGAGTACTCCCCTCCGCGTAAAGGAACCGTACACGAAATACCAAGGATAGGTAAAGCGCCTGGCAAAGGAGAGCCCAAAAGCCCAGTTCAGTGAGGTTGTACGGGGACGGGAGGGGGGCGCGGGGCGGTCAGTGGCGCCGGGTGCGGCGGGCCTCCGCGACGCTCGCGAGGACCTGGTGCAGCACCCGGCTGCCCTGCGGTGTCCGCGGCGGCTCGTACGTCCAGGCGTGCCCCACCCACGGGTCCGCCAGGTGGTCGTCCGGCACCGGGGGGACGCGCAGCAGCGAACGCCACAGCGGGTCCAGCACCGGCCCGTACGCACGGGCGTCCTCGCGGTCGGCGACCATCATCAGGTGCACGCCCACGGCCGGGCCCTCGTCGGCGAGGTACCGCAACCGGGTGACGGCCCGGTCGTCGAAGCCGTGCGGGAAGTCGTGGACGACGAGCAGTTGCTCGGCCGTGTCCAGGTCCGGCGGGAGCGCGTCCGCGCCGGCGCCGCCGCGCACCGCCATCTGCACCAGGTCCACGCGCCGGGTGAGCCGCGCCAGGACCGTCGCCACTCCCCCGGGCCCCGCCGCCGGGGGCTCGGCCAGCACGCCCGAGCCGGTGAGCGGGGCGAACGCGGCGGCGCCCGAGCCGGCCGGGTCGATCACGTGGACGGTGAAGTCGCCCGGCGGGTGGACGGCGAGGAGGCGCGCGACGTGCGCGACGGCCGTGTCGAGGGCGAGGCGGCGCAGCCGGTCCTCGTCCGTGAGCAGGGCCCGCTCCGAGCCGCGGCGACCGCTGTCCACCCACAGGCCGCGCTCCAGGGGAAGCCTGACCAGCAGGGGAATGCGCAGCTCGGGCCGTTCCGGGAGGTGGAGGTCGCCGAGGCGCAGCGCCATCGGGGCCTGTGTGGGGACGCGGTAGGCGTGCCACACCGGATGGTCCCAGCGGGCGAAGGCGGGCGGGAGCGCGGGCTCGACGACGTCGGACTCGGCGGTGAGCTGGGCGAGGTCGCGGTCGAGGGCCTCGCGCGCCCGGCCGGTGAGCTCCCGGCACCTGGCGTCGGCCTCGGCGCGGGCGGCGTCCCCCGTGCCGAGGCGGCTGCGCGGGTCGGACAGGGCGCTGTCCAGCTCCCGCTCCATCCGGGACTCCGCGAAGTCGACGGCGCCCCGGTAGGCGGCGGTCGTACGGGCCAGGTCCTCGAACATGCCCCAGACCTGGTTGTAGAGGCGCTCCTCCATGGACCAGCCGGCGGCGTCGCCGGCGACCGGGGCGGCGGGGGCGCCGGGCGGCACGGGTGGCGCGGACGCGGCCGGCGGGGGCGGGGCGGTCCGGCGGCGGGGGTGCGTGTAGTCGACGGGGCCGACGGGCGGGGCGGACCGGACCGGAACGGACGGGGCGGGCGCGGGCGGGGCAGGAACGGGCGGGGCAGGCGTGGACGGGGCCGAAACGGGCGGGGCAGGCGCGGGCGAGGCGGGCGCGGACGGAGCCGGAACGGGCGGGGCAGGCGCGGGCGAGGCGGGCGCGGACGGAGCCGGAACGGGCGGGGCAGGCGCGGGCGGGGCCGGAACAGGCGGGGCGGGGCGGTGGGGCCGGTCGCCCTCCCCGGTAGGGGGCGGGGGCGCGGCGGCGGCGCGGTCCAGGCCGCGCGCCACGGCGTCCTGGACGGCCGCGGCGAGTTCGGCCGCGCAGGGCACCCCCTGGTCCCGGAACAGCGCGGCGAGGCCGTCCGCGTACCCCTGGCCGACGGCGCGGACCTTCCAGGCGCCCTGTCGGCGGTACAGCTCCAGGGCGATGACGGCGGACTCGGCCTCCAAGCCGGTGAGGGTGTACGTGGCGACCTCGGCGCCGCCGGGCGCGGCGACCGCGACGAAGGGCGCGGCGACGGCGCCGAAGCGGCCGGGCCCGCCCGTGTCCGCGGGCAGGGCCAGCAGGACGGCGACGCGGTGCACACGCGCGGCCAGGGCCTCCAGGTCCACGGTGAGCCGGTGCTCGGTGGCCGCCCGGCGGGACACCTCGACGCCGGGCAGGGCCGGCGCGCCGGGGTGGGCGACCCCCTCCGCTCCGGCGACGGTCCCGGCTGCGTCGGAGAGCACGGCCCCCACCGCCACCGGCACACCGGACGACACCCGGATCTCGAGTCGGGTGTCGGGCAGCGGGTGGTTCTGCCCCCGGACCAGCTCGGCCGTCATCGCCTGTCGTCCCCTCGGTGGTTGCGGCTGGGTGGCGTGCGTCGCGGAACGCGTCGGTGGCGCACGCGTGGCAGCTCCCGGTGGCCGGGCCTCCGGGAGCTGCGGTGCGTAACGCCGGGGTGCGGCTACAGGTGCGGCAGGATCGCCGGCATCAGGTCCTGGAACGTCCGGCCGTTGGACGGGGCGCCGATGGCCGTCATGGTCCAGCCGCCGCCGGTGCGGTGCACCTTCGCCATGATCTGCGCGGTGTACTGGCCACCGCCGTTCAGGGTGTAGCGGGCGAGCTCCTGGCCGTTCGTCTCGTCGACGAGGCGACAGAACGCGTTCTGCACCTCCTGGAACGTCTGGCCGGTGAACGAGTTGACGGTGAAGACGATCTGGTCGATGTGGACCGGGACCCGCTGGAGGTCCACGAGGACCGCCTCGTCGTCGCCGCCCTGGCCCGCGCCGCCCACCAGGTTGTCGCCGGTGTGGCGGACGGAGCCGTCGTCGCTCACCAGGTGGCGGAAGAAGACGACGTCGACGGGGTCCCCGCCGGCGAACAGCACCGCCGACGCGTCGAGGTCGACCTCCCGGGTGCGCGAGCCGAACAGACCGCGGCGCGGCGCCGCCTGCCAACCGAGCCCCATCCGCACCGCGGACAGGGACCCCCCGTCGCTCTTCTGCAGGCTGATGGCCTGGCCCTTGGTCAAGTTGACCGACACGCGCTGTCCCCTCTCTTCAGCGTTCCCCGCGGCCGCCCTGTGGTGGGGGCGCGGTTGCGAGCACCCTATGCGGGGGCGCGGCGCCGGCATCACGGCAAGACCCCCTTTGTGTCGGTGTTGCAACACAGCGGACGCGGCGTCCCCGGCCGCGTCCGCGGCGGCGCGCCCCGGCGGGCCGGGAGGCCCGTCAGGCGATGCCCGCCTCCTTCATCTGGCGCAGCTCCTTCTTCAGCTCGCCCACCTCGTCGCGCAGCCGGGCGGCGACCTCGAACTGGAGGTCCGCGGCGGCGGCCCGCATCCGCTCGGTCATCTCCTCGATGATCCCGGCCAGCTCGGCGGCGGGGCGGTCGCTGGTCACGGCGCCCGCGCGGGCCGTCCCGCCCCTGCCGGCCCTGCCGCCGTCCTTGGCCGCCTTCGCCGCCTTCGCCGCCGACCCCAGGGAGGGGACGGGGGCCTTGGCGCCCTTGCCGTCCTTCGACTGGCGGTAGCCCGTGCCCAGCAGTTGCTCCGTGTCGACCTCCTCGCGCGCGAGGGTGACGACGATGTCGTTGATCTTCTTGCGGAGCGGCTGCGGATCGATGCCGTGGGCCTTGTTGTACGCGACCTGCTTCTCTCGGCGGCGGTTGGTCTCGTCGATGGCCTGCGCCATCGCCGGTGTGATCGTGTCCGCGTACATGTGGACCTGGCCCGAGACGTTGCGCGCGGCGCGGCCGATGGTCTGGATGAGGGACGTGCCGGAGCGCAGGAAGCCCTGCTTGTCGGCGTCGAGGATGGCGACCAGGGACACCTCGGGCAGGTCGAGGCCCTCCCGCAGGAGGTTGATGCCGACCAGGACGTCGTACTCGCCGGCGCGCAGCTCGCGCAGCAGCTCGATCCGGCGCAGCGTGTCGACGTCGCTGTGCAGGTAGCGGACCTGGATGCCCAGCTCCAGGAAGTAGTCCGTGAGGTCCTCGGCCATCTTCTTGGTGAGCGTGGTGACCAGGACGCGCTCGTCGCGCTCGGTGCGGAGGCGGATCTCGTGGACCAGGTCGTCGATCTGGCCCTCGGTGGGCTTGACGACGACCTCCGGGTCGACCAGGCCCGTGGGGCGGATGATCTGCTCGACGAACCCGTCGGAGCGGGACAGCTCGTACGGCCCGGGCGTGGCCGACAGGTAGACGGCCTGGCCGATGCGCTCCTGGAACTCCTCCCACTTCAGGGGCCGGTTGTCCAGCGCGGACGGCAGCCGGAAGCCGTGGTCGACGAGGGTCCGCTTGCGGGAGGCGTCGCCCTCGTACATGGCGCCGATCTGCGGCACGGTGACATGGGACTCGTCGATGACCAGCAGGAAGTCCTCGGGGAAGTAGTCGAGGAGGGTGTTGGGCGGGGAGCCGGGCTCGCGCTGGTCGAAGTGCAGCGAGTAGTTCTCGATGCCGGAGCAGGAACCGATCTGGCGCATCATCTCGATGTCGTACGTGGTGCGCATGCGCAGCCGCTGGGCCTCCAGCAGCTTGCCCTGCCGCTCCAGCTCGGCGAGGCGCCCCTCCAGCTCGCGCTCGATGCCGTTGACGGCGCGCTCCATGCGCTCGGGGCCCGCCACGTAGTGGCTGGCGGGGAAGACGTACAGGTGCCGGTCGTCGCTGATGACCTCGCCGGTGAGCGGGTGCAGCGTGGAGAGGGCCTCGATCTCGTCGCCGAACATCTCGATGCGGACGGCGAGCTCCTCGTAGACGGGGAAGATCTCGATCGTGTCGCCGCGCACCCGGAACGTGCCGCGCGTGAAGGCGAGGTCGTTGCGCGTGTACTGGATGTCGACGAAGCGGCGCAGCAGCTCGTCCCGGTCGATCTCGTCGCCGACCTTGAGGGAGACCATCCGGTCGACGTACTCCTGGGGCGTGCCCAGGCCGTAGATGCAGGAGACGGAGGCGACGACGACCACGTCCCGCCGGGTGAGCAGGGAGTTCGTGGCGGAGTGGCGCAGGCGCTCCACCTCCTCGTTGATCGAGGAGTCCTTCTCGATGTACGTGTCCGACTGCGGGACGTACGCCTCGGGCTGGTAGTAGTCGTAGTACGACACGAAGTACTCGACGGCGTTGTTCGGCAGCAGCTCGCGGAACTCGTTCGCCAGCTGCGCGGCCAGGGTCTTGTTCGGCGCCATGACGAGCGTGGGCCGCTGGAGCCGCTCGATCATCCAGGCCGTGGTCGCCGACTTGCCGGTGCCGGTCGCACCGAGCAGGACGACATCCTTCTCACCTGCGCGGATGCGCCGTTCGAGGTCGGCGATGGCCGTGGGCTGGTCACCGCTGGGCTGGTACGGGCTGACGACCTCGAAGGGCGCCACCGAGCGTTCGATCTGGGTTACGGGCCGCATGAGTCCACCGTACGACCCCGCACTGACAGCCGGGCGTCGTCCGCCGGGCCCGCGGCGCACGGCCCCCGGTCAGCGGCCGGCGTCGTGGTCGCGGTGGCGCGGGGCGGGGACGCCGGGGCGGTGCGCGCGCGGGTCGGCGGGGTGCCGCCCGGGCCCGTCGCCGCCGACCAGGGTCGGGTCGAACAGCACGACGACACCCGCGAGGACCAGGAACGCGGCCGGTCCGGCGAGGAGCGGGACGAGGGGCGCCGTACCGCCGTCGGCCGCCACGGTCACGTCGGGCGCGCCGCCCGCGGCGCCGGCGGCTCCCGCGCCCGCCGCGTCCGCGGTCCCGGCGGCTCCGGCCGCGCCCGCCGCTTTGGCCGCGCCCGCCGCTCCGGCCGGGTCCGCCGGGCCGGAGCGACCGGACGCCGCGGTGGCGCCGCCGTGGAGGTGGACGGTGGCGGCGGCCATGCCGGTGTAGTGCATGCCGGTCACCGCGAGGCCCAGGACGAGGCTCGCGCCGACGCTCGCCGCGAACCCCCGGACGCTGACGGTGGCCCACAGCGCCGCGGTGGCCGCCGCCACGGCGATCACCACGGAGAGGGCGACGGTGGGGGTGTGGTACTCGACGCGGCCGGGGAGGCGCATGCCGGCCATGCCGAGGTAGTGCATGGTGGCGATGCCCAGGCCGGTGATGGTGCCGCCGGTGACCAGGGCCATCGCGGTCCGGCCGCGCAGCCCCACGACGAGGATCCCGACGCCGGCCATGAGGATCGCGACGGCGAGGCTGGCGAAGGTGATCGGGCGGTCGTAGCCGATGGGCACCCCCTCGATGCGGAAGCCCGTCATCGCGACGAAGTGCATGGTCCACACTCCGGCGCCGATGGACACGGCGCCGAGGGCGAGCCAGCCGGGGTGGGGGGCTCCGGAGGCGCGCAGGGACCTGGTCGTGCAGCGCAGGCCGAGGGCCCCGCCCAGGCAGGCCATGAGGTAGGCCACCACGGGCGTGATCAGCCCGTGGCTGAATCCTTCGACTGTGCCCCGCATACCCGTGCGCCCCTCACCCCTCGGCCTTCCGCCGCGAACCTGAGCGTGGAGGGTAGTCCACCCGGGCGGCGCCCACGCGGCCGGGCGGCGGGGGCGGGCGGTCTCGCCGACCGCGTTGTCGGTGGCGGCGCGTACCGTGGCGGCATGGACAGCGGCACGCGGGGTGAGGGGCGGACCGTGGAGTGGGCGGTCGTCGGCAGTGGCATCGGGCCGCTGCTGCTGGCGGCCACCGCCGACGGGCTGGTCGGCGTGGTCTTCCACGCGGGCGAGGAGGTCCGGCGCGAGGCGCCGACCCGGCTCGCGGCGCGACTGGGGGCGGAGCCGGTGGAGACTGCGGCGGGACGCCTCGCCGAGCCGATACGGATGCTGGACGCCTACTTCGCGGGCCGCCTCCGGGAGTTCCGGCTGCCCCTGGACTGGTCGCTGACCAGCGGGTTCAACCGGCAGGTGCTGCGTGAGCTGGCGTCCGGGGTGCCGTACGGGACGCTCGTCGGGTACGGGGAGCTGGCCGCCCGGGTCGGGCAGCCCGGTGCCGCGCAGGCCGTGGGTGCGGCGATGGGCGCCAACCCCCTGCCGGTCGTCGTGCCGTGCCACCGCGTGGTGGAGGCGGGCGGCGGGCTCGGCGGGTTCGGCGGCGGGCTGGAGACCAAGCGGCGGCTGCTGGTGCTGGAGGGGGTGCTTCCGGAGCCGCTGTTCTGACGACTGTTCCGGCGGGCGGAGCGGCCGGGCCCGGGCGGTCGGCGCGGGTGGCCGGGCGCGGGCGGCGGCGACGGGGCCGGCGTCCCCACCGGTGACCCGTACCGGTGGCCCGGTGTCTGCGGGCGGCGGGGTCGAGGGCCTGGGTGGCCGGTGTCGCGGGCGCGGTCCGGCACGCCGTACGTGCCGGGGACCGGCGCGCGCGTGACCCGGTCGTCCAGGGCCGTGCCCTGCCGGACGACGCTCGCGTCCCGGTCCGCGTGGAGCAGGCCGCGGTCGGTTGCCGGGGCGTCGTGGGAGTACCGGGGGCGTGAGGGGGCGCGGGAAAGGGGCGTACGGGCGGGGAGCGGCGGGGCCGCCGATGTTTGGGGGTGTGGCCGGCGCGCCAGGGATGGGGGCATGTCCCAGACCGCAGTGGTGTTGTCGGAAGAGGTGCGGGAGGCGCTGGAGGCGCGCCGCCCCGTGGTCGCCCTGGAGTCGACGATCATCGCGCACGGGTTGCCGCGCCCGCGCAACCTGGCCGTCGCCGAGGAGCTGGAGGCGCTCGTACGGTCCGGGGGCGCCGTCCCGGCCACGATCGCCGTGCTGGACGGGGTGCCCCGGATCGGCCTGGACGGGGACCAACTGGAACGGGTCGCGGCGGACGCTTCGTTGCGGAAGCTGGGCCACCGGGACCTGGCGCTCGCGGCGGCGGCGGGTGCGAGCGGGGCGACGACGGTGTCGGCGACGGCGTTCCTGGCGGCGCGGGCGGGCCTGCGGGTGTTCGCGACGGGCGGGCTCGGCGGGGTGCACCGGGAGTGGGCGCGCACGCAGGACGAGTCGGCGGACCTGCGGCTGCTGGCCCGGACGCGGATGACGGTGGTCTGCGCCGGTGTGAAGTCGATCCTCGACGTGCCGGCGACGCTCCAGCGGCTGGAGACGCTCGGCGTGGGCGTGGCCGGGTACGGGACGGACCGCTTCCCCGGCTTCTACCTCGCGTCGTCGGGCGAGCCGGTTGACTGGACGGTGGGGTCGCCGGAGGAGGTGGCGGCGGTCATGCGGGCACAGGACCTGCTCGGCGGGCCCGGGGCGGCGCTGGTCGTCGCCAACCCGGTGCCGGAGGACGAGCAACTGGACCCCCGACTGCACGACCGGGTGCTGGCGGAGGGCCTGGCGGAGTGCCGGGAACGGGGCATCACCGGCCAGGCGGTGACGCCGTTCCTCCTGGAGTACCTGGTGCGGCACACGGACGGGGCGTCACTGGAGGCGAACCTGGCGGCGGTACGGGGCAACGTACGGCTGGCGGCGCGGATCGCGTCGGCGTGGACGGCCGGGGCAGGAGAAGGGCCCGGGACAGGAGAGGTGTCCGGGGCGGGGGCGACGCCCGGGACAGGAGAGGTGCCCGGGGCAGGGGCGACGCCCGGGGTGGAAGAGGCAGCCAGGGCAGGAGAAGGGCCCGGGACAGAAGAGGCGCCCGGGGCGAGCGGGGGCACCGGGGCGGCGGAGGCGCGGTGAGCGGTCTGCTGCTCGTGGGGGACGTGGTCACCGATGTGGTGGCCCGGCACGCCGAACCCCTCGCCCCGGGCACCGACACCGCCGCCCGGATCCGGATCCTGCCGGGCGGGGCGGCGGCGAACGCGGCGTGCTGGGCGGCCCGTTCCGGCTGCTCCGACGTACGGCTGCTGGGGCGGGTCGGCGTGGACGAGGCGGCCTGGCACGAGGCCGCGCTGCGCCGCGCCGGGGTGCGCCCGCTGCTCGTCCGGGACGCGGAGGCGCCGACCGGGACGGTGGTGGCGCTGGTCGACGGGCAGGCCGGCGGGGAGCGGACCTTCCTCACGGACAGCGGCGCGGTGCTGCGGCTCGCCCCCGCCGACTTCTCGCCGCGGCTGCTGGACGGGGTGGCCCACCTGCACCTGTCGGGCTATCTGTTCTTCGCCGCGACCAGCCGGGACACGGCGGTGCTCGCGACGGCCGCGGCGCGGGAACGGGGCGTTCCGGTGAGCGTGGACCCGGCGTCCACCGGGTTCGTCGGCGCGTTGGGCGTCGACCGGTTCCTGGGGGCCGTGGCCGGTGCGGACGTGCTGTTCCCGAACGCCGACGAGGCGGCGCTGCTGACGGGCCTGCCCGCTCCGGAGGCGGCGGCCGCCGCGCTGAGCCGCCGCCACCGGCTGGTCGCGATCACCCTCGGCCCGGAGGGCGCGCTGGTCGCGGAGGCCGGCGCGGTGGTCGCGCGGGTGCCGGCGCCGCGGGTGCGGCCGGTCGACACCACGGGCGCGGGCGACGCCTTCGCGGGCGGTTTCCTGGCGGCCCGGCTGGCCGGCGCGACGGTGGCGGAGGCCGCGGCGGCGGGGTGCCGGGCGGGCGCGGAGGCGGTGACGGTGGTGGGCGGGCGCCCGGCGCGGTGACGGCAAGACGCCGGGCGGGCCGGTCGCGGCGCGGTGGCCGCGCGGCCGGTCACGGCAGGCCGGTCCAGGCCGGGTGGCGCGGGTCGTCGGCGCGTACGACCACGTCGGCGGCGTCCGCCGGGGCGACCTCCTCCTCGTACCGCTCGAAGGCCGGTAGCGTCCAGCGTTCGGGCGTGCGGCGGGCCAGCGCGGCGCGCGAGAGCCGCAGGTGCACGGTGAGGTCGAACGGGAACCAGTGCCCGAGCAGGAACGGCCCGTGCAGCAGCAGGACGCCGCCGGGCGCGAGCTCCCGGTACGGGCTGCGGGTGGCGCGGTCGGTGACCGGGTCCCACAGGTCGGGCAGGACGCGTCCGCTGCCGCCCGGCTCCAGCGGTCCGAACACCTCCCGCCACAGCGCGCCGGTGTCGAACCACCCGTCGTAGTACGCGTCGGGGTCCTCCTTGCCGTACTCGAACCGCAGCGACGCCGGGCGCAGGAACCCGGACGTGCCGACCCGGATCACCTCCCGCCCGCGCAGCCGCAGTTCCTGCGCCACGCCGTCCGCCAGGTCGCCGGGCCGGGCGGCGGGGGCGCCGTCCACGGCGACCTTCAGCCAGGGGCCCCCGTCGGCGGGGCTCAGGCCGTCCAGGCGTTCGGCGAGCGCGTCGGTGAGCCGTTCCCAGGTGATCGGTTCCAGTCGCACGCCCCCATCCTGCCAAGGAGGACCGGCACCGCGGACGGCGGACGACAGCGGACGGCGGACGGCGGACGGCGGACGGCGGACGGCGAACGACAGCGGGCGGCGGCCGGTCAGCCCCGGCCGGTCTCGCCCCGGAGCGCGGCGGCCAGCGGGCTCTCCCCCGCCACCTCGACGCGCCCGGCCTTCACCCCCGCCGTCAGCGTCAGTTCGCCGCCGCCCACCGCCACGCAGGTCGCTGCGTCCATGCGCAGCCGCGCGTCCGGCGCCTCGGCGGGCCCGTCCCCGTAGGCGGGCCCGCCGTCGTCGCCGAGGCGGACGTGGAACACGCCCTCGTCCAGGCGGACCTCCACCGTCCCGGACCCGCCGACCGCCTCCAGCGCGTCGAGCAGCGGCACCGCGCACCAGTGCGCCCGCACGGCGTCCGTGGGGCGGGGCCCGTCCAGCGCGGGGGCGCCCCAGCGCGCGAGGGCGCGCAGCACGGGCAGCAGTTCGCGGCCGCGGCCGGTGAGCTCGTACACGTACGCGGACGAGGGGGGCGGCAGGCGGCGGCGGGTGGCGAGGCCGTCGCGCTCCATGTCCCTCAGGCGCGTGGCGAGCATGTCGGTGCTGACACCGGGCAGGTCGGCGTGGAGGTCGGTGTAGCGGCGGGGGCCGGCGAGGAGTTCGCGGACGATCAGCAGGGTCCAGCGGTCGCCGACGGCGTCGAGGGCGCGGGCAGCGGCGCAGTACTGGTCGTAGCTGCGGCGGCGGTCGGCGGAACGCGTGCTCGGACGTGGCATGCGACGCAGTCTAGACGTCTTGTTGGACTTTCCAAGCTCCCACTTGGTAAAACCAAGCAACACCCTTTCCGTGGAGGTCGCCGTATGGAGTTCCGGCAGTCGAGCAAGTTGAGCGAGGTCTGCTACGAGATCCGCGGCCCGGTGATCGAGCACGCCAACGCCCTGGAGGAGGCGGGCCACAGCGTCCTGCGCCTCAACACCGGCAATCCGGCCCTGTTCGGGTTCGAGGCGCCGGAGGAGATCCTCCAGGACATGATCCGGATGCTGCCGCGGGCGCACGGCTACACCGACTCGCGCGGCATCCTCTCCGCCCGGCGCGCCGTCGCCCAGCGCTACCAGGCCATGGGGCTCACCGGGGTCGGCGTCGACGACGTCTTCCTCGGCAACGGCGTCTCCGAACTGGTCTCCATGGCGGTCCAGGCGCTGGTCGAGGACGGCGACGAAGTCCTCATCCCGGCCCCCGACTTCCCGCTCTGGACGGCGGTCACCACCCTCTCCGGCGGACGACCCGTGCACTACCTGTGCGACGAGTCCTCCGACTGGTACCCGGACCTCGACGACATGGCCGCGAAGATCACCGACCGCACCCGGGCCGTGGTCATCATCAACCCCAACAACCCCACGGGCGCGGTCTACCCGCGCGAAGTCGTCGAGGGCATCCTCGATCTGGCCCGCCGTCACCAGTTGATGGTCTTCGCCGACGAGATCTACGACCAGATCGTCTACGACGACGCCGTCCACCACCCGGCCGGCGTCCTCGCCCCCGACCTGGTCGTCCTCACCTTCGGCGGGCTGTCCAAGACGTACCGCGTGGCCGGCTTCCGCTCCGGCTGGCTCGTCGTCAGCGGACCCAAGCAGCACGCCCGCGACTACCTGGAGGGGTTGACGATGCTCGCCTCCATGCGGCTGTGCCCCAACGCCCCCGCCCAGTACGCGATCCAGGCGGCGCTCGGCGGGCGCCAGTCCATCAAGGAGCTGACCGCGCCCGGCGGCAGGCTGTACGAGCAGCGCGACCGGGCGTGGGAGAAGCTGAACGAGATCCCGGGCGTGTCCTGCGTGAAGCCGCGCGGCGCGCTGTACGCGTTCCCGCGCCTCGACCCGAAGGTGCACCCGATCCACGACGACGAGAAGTTCGTCCTGGACCTGCTGCTGCGGGAGAAGATCCAGGTCGTGCAGGGCACCGGGTTCAACTGGCCGCGCCCGGACCACTTCCGCATCCTCACGCTGCCGTACGTCGACGACCTCGACGCGGCGATCAGCCGGATCGGACGCTTCCTCAGCGGCTACCGGCAGTAGGGCGGCGCGGCCCCGGGCCGCTCCGGCGCGCACCCCGGTCGTTCCGGCGCGGTACCGGGCCGCTCCGGCGCGGTTTCGGGGTGGGCGCGGCGCGGGGAGAACCCCACCGACGTACGCGTGACGGGGCGGTGGGGCGCGGTGCAGCGAGACCCGGTCGTGATCGTCGAGCCGCTCCGGCCGCGCGCCCGCTGCGCGCAGTGCCGCCGGGGCCCGCTGCGGCGGATGGTGCTGGAGCTCTCCGCGCCGCGCTGCCTGGACTGCGCCGGCCTGGGGCACCTGGTCTACCTGCCGCGCGGCGACGCGGCGCTCACCCGGCGCGCCCGGGAGGCGAGCGGCCGGTGGGCCGTGGTCGTACGGCACGACAGGCGCCGCACCCGGTACGAGCGCCAGGGCATCCTCGTCGAGGAGGCGGCCCTGGCCCGGGCGGAGGCGGCGTGCCGGGCCGACGCCGGGGCACGGGCCCGCCGCCGGGCCAGGGACGCGGAGCGGCGCGCGGCCGAGGACGTCCGGTTCACGGCCGCGCTGGAGGCGCGGATACGCCGCCTGTTCCCGGGGTGCCCGGCCGACCGGGCCGCCGAGATCGCCGCGCACGCCTCGGTGCGCGGAAGCGGACGCGTGGGGCGTACGGCGGCCGGGCGGGCCCTGGACGAGGGCGCGGTCGCGGCGGCGGTCCGGGCGTCGGTACGGCACCGCGACACCCCGTACGACGCGCTGCTGACGAGCGGGGTGCCGCGCCGCCAGGCGCGCGTCCGGGTGGCCCCGGCCGTCGAGGCCGTGCTGGCGGCCTGGCGGCGGTGACGGGCACCTCGCGGGGCCCGGTCCGGTCAGGCGCGCGTGGCCGACGCGCGGGAGCGGCGGTAGAGCAGCGTCCCGGCGAGGACCAGGCCGGCGGCGGGCAGGCCCATGCCGACGAGGTCGCCGCTGCCCGTGACGGCGAGGGCCGGGGCCTCCGTCGGCGCGGGCGCTTCCTCGACCGGCTCGACGACCTCGGCCGTCGCGACCGCCTCGGCGGACTTCGGCGGCGTCACGGGCTGCCCCTGCGCCTCGCCACCGCCCTCGGGGGCCGGGTCGTCGGTGCCGACGATGCTGACCGCGCCGCTGGAGTCCTTCCCCGGCAGGTCGACGGGGAGGCGGAGGTCGTCGCCGGAGAGGCCGAGCGAGTCGACCACACCGGTGACGGGGTTCTTACCGCCCTCGTCGCCTCGGTGGGAGTTGCCGTGCTCGTCCTTGTGCGAGCCGTGCCTCTCACCCTCGTCGGCACAGGTGCCCCCGGCCGCGGGGCTGAGCAGGCCCTCGGTGTTCATCGTGTCGCCGCAGGCGCCGGCCGGGGAGTGCGCCGACCGCGTCTCGTCGCCGCTGACCAGCCCGGCCGGGTCGAACGCCGAGTCGAACACGTCGGCGTCGGCCTGTGCCGAGCCGGCGGCCAGGGCGAGCATGCCGCCCGTGGCCATCAGAGTGATCAGACCATTTCGGCGAATGTGCCTCATGGCTTCCTGCCTTCCGGAGATGTTCACGGGCGCTCGCCCGCACTCCGGTTAACGCGCTGATCCCGGGCGGGTTATGACAGATCCCGCAATCACCCCATCGAGGGACGTTTCAATCGTTCTCTCACATCATCTCTCCTGTTTTCATCCTCCCGGGTGGTCACGTCACCCGGTCGGGGTGCCGCCGAGGTCGATGCGGCCGACCGTGCCGGTCTGGATCACCGTGCCGTTCTGCGTTCCCCCGCTGATCGTGTTGTGGGTCCGGACGACCTGTCGGGGTGCGGCCGAAGCGTCTTCCAGCTCGTCCAGCCACGCGCGCAGTTCGGCCGCGCCCTCCGGGTCGTTGCGCAGGGCGCGGCGCATGCGGCCCCTCCACTCGGCGAGCGCCTCGGTCCTGGCCTCCTCGTCGCCGGACCGCTCGGCCTCGACGAGTTCGCCCCTCGCCTCGTCCAGCTCCTCGCCGATCACCGCCGCGTCCTGGCCCGAGCGGCGGGCGAGGAACGCGGTGACCCGGCCCCGGGCCTGCTCCCACGCCTCACCGACCATCTGCTGCACGAGGGCCGCCGCCCCCGCCGACGCCAGTGCCACCAACTCCGCTTCCACAAAGCCCCCTTCGGGGTCGATCGACGACAGGCCAGCAGCGTAGCGCTCAGGTGCCGAGCAGTCCGGTGAGTACGCCGACCGGATCGGGATCCGGGGTGCCCCGCGGCCACCAGTCCTCGCGGCCCGCGTCGGACTCGTAGCCGTACCAGAGGCCGTCGCGGCCGTGGCGGAGTTGGAGCGCGTCCGTGGAGAGCCGGTTGCGCCACGGCCGGAAGTGCGGGAAACCGGCGGCGGTCAGGGCGGGCCGGGCGCGGTCGAAGGGGCCCGCGGGCGGGTCCCAGGGCTCCTCGAGCACGACGAGGCCGGCCGGGCCGCCCTGCCGCCAGGCGGCGACGGCGCGCGCCAGGTCGGCCGGGGTGCGGTCCACGGCGGCGGCGAGGTCCCGGTACAGGGCCCGGGTGGAGGCGGTGAGGCCGGACCCGGGGTGGGCGGCGGCGAGCCGGACGGCGTCCTGCCAGGGCGTGAGGCCGGCGACCGGGTCGCGGCCGGTGGTCAGGTGCGCGTGGGCGCGGGCGGCGGCCTCGCCGGCGAGGAGTTCCAGGGCGAGGGGGTCGGGCGCGCCGGGCGCCTCCGGGTACGCGGGCGGGCGGCCGGGATGGGGCGGGGGCGGCAGCGGCGGGGGCAGCGCGGCGGGTGCGGCGGTGACGGCGTCGCGGGCCGGCACGCCCGGTACGGGCGGGGGCGGCGCGGCGGCGGCCTCGGCGGCCGCGCGGGCGGCGCTGCGGCGGCCGAGCGCGGCGAGGATCTCCTGCTCTCCGCGACCGCGCATCAGGAGCAGCGCGAAGGGGTCCTCGTCGAGGATCCGGGCCGCCTGGTAGCAGAGCGCGGCGGCGTGCTTGCAGGGGTGGCCGTCGTCGGGGCAGGAGCAGTCGGGGGCCAGGTCCCCGGCGCGCGGGAGGAGGTCGGTGAGGTCGGCCAGGGCGTGCGGGACGTCCCCGTCGAGGAGGGCCGCCATGTGGTCGGGGCGGGCCGCGGCGGCGTCGAGGAACCTCTCCCAGTCGTCGTCGCCGAGGACCCCGAGCCGGATCTGCGCGCGGTACGGGCGGGCCCGGCTGCCGTGGACGTACGCCGTCACGCGGCCGGGCGTGATGGTGATCGCGTCGACGAGTCCGCGGCCCGCGTAGGCGCGGCCCCGGGCGAGGCGGGCCGGGTCGAGGGCGGTCTCCTCCAGGGCCGCCGCCCAGGCACCGCCCCACCAGGTGGCGGCGGGCGCGCCGTCGCCGCCGGGGACGGGCGGGAGCCTCGGGAACGTGCGGCGCCGGTCGTCGGGGGCGGGCGCCGGGGCGCCGGTGCCGCCGGGGGCGGGGCGGCGCGGGCCGGGCCGGGGGGTCATGACGGCCTCCTCAGGGACACCAGGTCGGCCAGTTCCCGGTCGGTCAGCTCGGTGAGGGCGGCCTCGCCGGAGCCGAGGACCGCGTCGGCGAGGGCGCGCTTGGCGGCGAGCAGTTCGGCGATGCGGTCCTCGACGGTGCCTTCGGCGATCAACCGGTGGACCTGGACGGGCTGGGTCTGGCCGATGCGGTGGGCGCGGTCGGTGGCCTGTTCCTCGACGGCCGGGTTCCACCAGCGGTCGTAGTGGACGACGTGTCCGGCGCGGGTGAGGTTGAGGCCCGTGCCCGCGGCCTTCAGGGACAGGACGAAGACGGGGACGCCGCCGGACTGGAAGCGGTCCACCATCCGCTCGCGCTCCGCGACCGGTGTGCCGCCGTGCAGCAGCTGGGCGGGGACGGCGCGGGCGGCCAGGTGGGCGGTGAGGAGCCGGGCCATCGACACGTACTGGGTGAAGACGAGGACCGAGCCGTCCTCGGCGAGGATCGTGTCCAGCAGTTCGTCGAGGAGGGCCAGCTTCCCGGAGCGGCCGGCGAGCCGGCGCGTGTCCTCCTTCAGGTACTGCGCCGGGTGGTTGCAGATCTGCTTGAGGGAGGTGAGCAGCTTCATGACCAGGCCGCGGCGGGCGATGCCCCGGGCGCCCTCCACGGCGGCCATCGTCTCGCGGACGACCGCCTCGTAGAGGGATGCCTGCTCGCGGGTGAGGGGCACGGGGTGGTCCGACTCGGTCTTGGGCGGCAGCTCCGGGACGATGCCGGGGTCGGTCTTGCGGCGGCGCAGCAGGAAGGGGCGGACGAGCCGGGAGAGCCGCTCGACCGCCTCGGCGTTCTCGATCTCCTCGCTGTTCTCGACGGCGCGCGCGTGCCGGGCGCGGAACGCCTTGAGCGGGCCGAGGAGCCCGGGCGTGGTCCAGTCCAGCAGGGCCCACAGCTCGGAGAGGTTGTTCTCGACGGGCGTCCCGGTGAGCGCGACCCTCGCCGGGGCGGGGATGGTGCGCAGTGCCTTGGCCGTGGCGGAGAACGGGTTCTTCACGTGCTGGGCCTCGTCCGCGACGACCATCCCCCAGGGGTGGGCGGCGAGCTGTGCGGCGCCGGCGCGCATCGTGCCGTACGTGGTGAGGACGAAGCCGCCGCCGGTGCCGTCGAGGGTGCGGGCGGCGCCGTGGAAGCGGCGTACGGGCACGCCGGGGGCGAAGCGGCGGATCTCGCGCTGCCAGTTGCCGAGGAGGGAGGCGGGGCAGACGACGAGGGTGGGCTCGCGGCGGGCGCGGCGCAGGTGGAGGGCGATCAGCGTGACGGTCTTGCCGAGGCCCATGTCGTCGGCGAGGCAGCCGCCGAGGCCGAGCGAGGTCATCAGGTCGAGCCAGGCCAGGCCGCGCAGCTGGTAGTCGCGCAGGGTCGTGTCGAGGCCGGGCGGCGGTGCGGTCCGGGCGGGTCCGGCGGTCAGCCGGTCGCGCAGGTCGGCGAGCGCGCCGACCGGGACGGCGGGGACGGTCTCGCCGTCGACCTCGGCGGTGCCGGTGAGGGCGGCGGCGAGCGCGTCGACCGGTTCGAGCAGGCCGAGCTGTCGTTTGCGGGCCTTGCGGACGAGGGCGGGGTCGACGACGACCCAGCGGTCGCGCAGCCGCACGACGGGCCGGTGGGCCTCGGCGAGGGCGTCCATCTCGCGCTCGGTGAGGGGGTCGCCGTCGAGGGCGAGCTGCCAGTCGAAGCGGAGCAGCTCGGCGCTGTCGAAGAACGCCGTCCCGTCCGTGGCGGAGCCGGGCGCGGGCCGGACGACGGCGGTGGCGGTGAGGGAGCGGGCCAGTTCGCGGGGCCAGTGCACCGTGACACCCGCCGCGTCCAGGCGGGCCGCCGCGGGGCCCAGCAGCTCGTACAGCTCGTCCTCGGTGAGCGCGAGGACGTCGGGCACGGGACGCTCCAGGAGCCGGCCGAGCGGGGGCCAGACGCGGGCGGCGCGGCGCAGGGCCAGGAGGGCGTCGACGCGCGCGCGGGGGCCCAGGTGCTCGTCGCCGGCCCACAGGGCGACGGCGTCGACGACGAGGGCGGGGTCGGCGAGGCCGTGCACCTGGACGACCGCGGCGGCGGCCCGCCGCTCGCCGCCGCCTTCGCGGTCCGTGTCGAACAGCTCGTACGAGGAGAGGTCGAGCCGCAGCGAGACGCGGACGCCCGCGTCCGTCCCGGCGGCGACCTCGGCGGCCCAGGCCCGCGCGTGGGGCAGCCGCTGCGGCTCCCGGGCGGCGAACGGCGCCCCGGCGGCGTACGGGGCCGCGGGGGTGCGCGGCAGGCTGTCCGCGACGGCGTCGAGGAAGGCGCGGACGAGCGCCTCGGGCTCGGGCAGCCGCAGCGGCCGCAGGCCCGGTACGGGCACGGCGTGCGCCTCGTACGGCATGGCGGCGGCGACGGCGCGCAGGTGGGCGATGTCGTCGGCGTCCAGGGGGCCGGCCCGCCAGGTGTCGAGGTCGTCGGCGGTGAGCCCGGGCAGGAGGCGCCCGCGCGCGACGAGGTGCAGCCCGTGCAGGGCGGCGGCGCCCCAGCAGGCGGTCGCGGGGTGGGCGCGCGGGGCGTGGCGGGCGGTGGCGAGCAGGGGCAGGGCGTCGGCGACGGGCAGGAGGAGGGCGGGGACCTGCCGTCTGCGGGCTCCGTCGCCGTGGCGCCGCACGACGGTGAGCGTCCCGGCCCGTCCCGCCGGAACGGCCGGGAGGGGGCCGCCGTCCGGGGACCAGAAGGCGACGCGGCCGTCGCGGGGCAGGGCGGCGGGCAGGAACACGGCGGCGCTCCCGTGCACCGCGTCCACCTGCGGCGTGTCGTCGCCCATGAGCCGTTCACCTCCCCTGACGTGTCCCCCCGGCGGTCGGGGTCCTGCGCTCACCGACCTTACGGCGGGGGTCTGACAACGGACCCGGCCGCCGGGATCGAAGGGCGGTTCGGGGTACCCGCCGGACGGGAGGACGATGGCCATGCGCAGTGGAAACGAACCGGTCACCGCGCGCAGCCCCCTCCGGCTGCGGCTCGGGCTGGGTGTGTGGGGCCTGCTGTGGGCCCTCGGCGGCACCGTCGCGTTCGCGCTGGTGGGGCGGACGGGCTGGGCGGTCGCCTGCGGGGTGTTGCTGTTGGTGGTGGCGGCCGACGTGGCGCTGGTCCTGCGCCACATGAGGCAGGGCGCCCACTACCAGCCGGGCCCGGACGTGCCCCCGTACGAGCCGTACGAGCCGTACCGGCCGGGCCGCCCGGACCGGCGGCGCGGCGGCCCGGGCGCGCCGTAGGGGCGTGCCGCAGGGACGCCGCGGGCCGCGGCGCCTCCCGGGCGCGGCGTCAGTCGGTGGCGTCGAAGCGCGCCGCCTCGACGTACTCGGGCTTCGGGTCGAGGGCGGCGGCCAGCCGGAAGTGCCGCTTGGCGTGCTGCGGGCGGCCGGCGCGCTGCAGGGTGCGGGCCAGCCCGAAGTGGGCGAACGCGTTGTCCGGCTCGCGCTCCAGGACCAGCTCGAACTCGAGCTCGGCGGGGCGCAACTGGGCGGCCGCGAAGAAGGCGCGGGCGCGCAGGAGGCGCGCGGCGGTGTTCTCCGGGTGGGCCGCGATCACCGAGTCGAGCAGCTTGACGGCGCCGCGCGGGTCCCGCGCGGCGAGCAGTTGCTCGGCCGCCCGGTAGTCGATGACATGGGTTTCCGGGTTGCTGTCGGGCACGGTCGGATCCTTCCCCTCGCTGCGGCCCTTCAACATCCCCGGCGGCCGGCCTATTCCGGCCCGGTGCGGGCCGCGCGGGCCTCCAGTCGCTCCCACACCTCGCGGACCTGCGGTTCCAGGGCCTCGATGGGGCCGTCGTTGTCGATGACGTAGTCGGCGATGGCGCGCCGCTGCTCGGCGGTGGCCTGGGCGGCCATGCGGGCGCGGGCCTCGGCCCCGGTCATGCCGCGGAGCCGTACGAGGCGGTCGAGGCGGGTCTCGGCGGACGCGTCGACGACCACGACGACGTCGTAGAGGGGGGCGAGCCCGTTCTCGGTGAGGAGGGGCACGTCGTGGACGACGACGGCGTCGGGCGCGGCGGCGGCCTGCAGTTCGGCGGAGCGGGCGCGGACGAGGGGGTGGACGATGCCGTTGAGGGTGGCGAGGCGCTCGGCGTCACCGAAGACGAGGGAGCCCAGCTTGGGCCGGTCCAGGGCGCCCTCGGGCGTCAGGACACCGGGTCCGAACGCCTCCACGACGGCGGCGAGCCCCGGCGTGCCGGGCTCGACGACCTCGCGGGCGACCCTGTCGGCGTCGACGAGGACGGCGCCGTACGAGACGAGGAGGCGGGAGACCTCGCTTTTGCCGGCGCCGATTCCTCCGGTGAGACCTACGGTCAGCATGAGCGGAAGCCTAGACGCCGGGACGGGGCGGACGTCGGCCGCCCCTGGCGGCGG
This sequence comes from Streptomyces tamarix, assembly GCF_032423885.1. Lineage (NCBI taxonomy): Bacteria > Bacillati > Actinomycetota > Actinomycetes > Kitasatosporales > Streptomycetaceae > Streptomyces > Streptomyces tamarix. Next base: position 134,363 of record NZ_JAWCTQ010000004.1, read on the forward strand.
CCGGCGTCCGCTCGCTACGGCGTGTCGCCCTCGCGCTCGGCGAGGAAGCGCTCGAACTCGCGGCCGATCTCGTCGGCGGACGGCAGCTCCACGGGCTCCGCGACGAGGCTCCCGCGGGTCTCGGCGCCGGCCAGCGCGTCGTACTGGTGCTCCAACCCCTTGACCAGGGCGACCAGTTCCTCGTCGCCCTCGCCGATCTGGCGGTCGATCTCGGTCTGCGTGCGCTGCGCCGCGGTGCGCAGGTGGTGCGCCACGGCCGGCAGGACCAGGCCCGTCGCCGCCGTGATCGCCTCGAGGGCGGTGAGCGCCGCGTCGGGGTAGGCGGAGCGCGCCACGTAGTGCGGGACGTGCGCGGCGATGCCGAGCACGTCGTGCCCGGCCTCGATCAGCCGGTACTCGACGAGCGCGACGGCGCTGCCGGGGACCTGCGCCTCGTCGAACGGGCTGCGGTGCCCCGGCACGAGGTCGGTGCGGTTGCCGTGCGGGGTGAGGCCGACGGGGCGGGTGTGCGGGACGCCCATCGGGATGCCGTGGAAGTTGACGGCGAGGCGCACGCCGAGCCGCTCCACGATCTGCCGCACGGCCGCGGCGAAGCGCTCCCACTCCACGTCGGGCTCGGGCCCGGACAGCAGCAGGAAGGGGGCGCCGGTGGCGTCCTGGACGATCCGGAGCTCGATGGCCGGGGTGTCGTACCCGGTCCAGCGGTCGCGGCGGAAGGTGAGCAGCGGGCGGCGCGCCCGGTAGTCGACCAGGCGGTCGTGGTCGAAGCGGGCCACCACCTGGTGCGGGAGGGTCTCCAGCAGGCGGTCGACGATCTGCTCGCCGGCCTCTCCCGCGTCGATGTATCCGTCGAAGTGATAGAGCATGATCAGGCCGGCCGACTCCTGCGCGAGCGCCATGTCGGCGACCGCCAGGCCCTTCGGATCCCATGCGTACAAATCCTGCGGATCAAGCACGATTACCGCTCCTTCTCGTCTTCCCACGGAAGAACGTCGGACGGGCCCCCGGCATTCCCGAGCGCGCCATGTCACGGGCGACGCGCACCCTTTGGTACAGACCTTGACATGCCCACACCCTGTCCCTACCGTCTCGGGGCAGCGCGCGTTCAGCATCCCGCCCGGCGTCCAGGTACGAGAACTCCACGGGAAGGCACCCCCACCATGCGCACCAGCACGCTGCTCCCCGCCCTGCTCTCCGCCGCCCTCGCCCTGACCGCCACCGCCACCACGTCCACGACCGCATCCGCCACCGCGACCGCGAAGGCCCCCTCCGCCGGGCGGGCCGCCGCCGTCGTCGACGTCTCGACGGCCGCGCAGCTCAAGGCGGCCCTCGCCGCCGCGCGGCCGGGCGACACGATCCGGCTCGCCGACGGCACGTACACCGGCAACTTCAAGGCGACGGTCCCCGCCACCGCCTCCGCGCGCATCGTCCTGACCGGTTCGCCGCGGGCCGTCCTCACCGCGGGCGGCGGCTACGGCCTGCACCTCAACGGCGCCTCGTACTGGACCGTGCGCGGCGTGACGGTCACCGGTGGCCAGAAGGGGATCATGATGGACGGCGCGAACGGCGTCGTCATCGACTCGGTCACCGTGCACGGCCTGGACATGGAGGGCGTCCACTTCCGGAACTCCAGCAGCGACGGCGTCATCAGCAACTCCCGCATCTACGACACGGGCCGCGACGGCCGCGGGATGGGCGAGGGCGTCTACGTGGGGACGGCGAACACGCTGTCGGACCGGAGCGACGGCGTCCAGATACTCCACAACACCATCGGCCCCGGTGTGGGCGGCGAGGGCGTCGACATCAAGGAGGGCACCACCGGCGCCCGGATCATCGGGAACACCTTCGACGGGCGCGGGATGACGGGAGTCCACTACGACGACTCGTGGGTGGACGTGAAGGGCAACGACGTCCTCGTCTCCGGCAACACCGGCCGGAACACGCTCAACAACGGCTTCGAGGTGCACTCCCAGCAGCCCGGCTGGGGCTGCGGCGGGGTCTTCCGCGGCAACCACGCCGACCTGGTGGGCGCGACCGGCGCGGACCGGTACGCGATCCACGCCCCGCACCACTCCGCCTCCTGCCGGACGACGGTGTACGCGGACAACACCCGCACCGGCGGACGCGGCCTGGCCACTCCGGGCGTCCCCGTCGTGAGCTGACGTCCCGGACGCGGGGAGGCGCGTCGGGCACGGCGGGCCCGGCCCGGCACGCGGAAAGCACCGAGGCCCGCCCCCGTGGGGGGCGGGCCTCGGTGTTACCGGCTAGGAGCTAGCAGGTCGGTGCCGAGCCGTTCAGCTCTGGCCGCCGGCCAGCTTCTCGCGGAGGGCGGCGAGCGCCTCGTCCGACGCCAGGGCGCCGGAGTTGTCGTCCGACTCCGAGGAGTAGGAGCCACCGGTCGGCGCACCGGCGCCGGAGGGAGCGGCGGAGCCACCCTCGGCAGCGGCGGCCGCGTCGGCCTCGCGGGACTTGATGACCTGGGCCTGGTGCTGCTCGAAGCGCTGCTGCGCCTCGGCGTACTGGGTCTCCCAGGCCTCGCGCTGCGCCTCGTAGCCCGGCAGCCAGTCGTTGGTCTCCGGGTCGAAGCCCTCGGGGTAGATGTAGTTGCCCTGGTCGTCGTAGGACGCGGCCATGCCGTACAGGGTCGGGTCGAACTCGACCGAGGCCGGGTCGGCACCGAAGGACTCGTTGGCCTGCTTCAGCGAGAGGCTGATGCGGCGGCGCTCGAGGTCGATGTCGATGACCTTGACGAAGATCTCGTCGTTGACCTGGACGACCTGCTCCGGGATCTCCACGTGGCGCTCGGCCAGCTCGGAGATGTGGACCAGGCCCTCGATGCCCTCGTCCACGCGGACGAACGCACCGAACGGAACCAGCTTCGTGACCTTACCCGGGACGACCTGGCCGATCTGGTGGGTCCGGGCGAACTGCTGCCACGGGTCCTCCTGCGTCGCCTTCAGCGACAGGGAGACGCGCTCGCGGTCCATGTCGACGTCGAGGACCTCGACCGTGACCTCCTGGCCGACCTCGACGACCTCGGACGGGTGGTCGATGTGCTTCCAGGACAGCTCGGAGACGTGGACCAGACCGTCGACGCCACCCAGGTCCACGAAGGCACCGAAGTTGACGATCGAGGACACGACGCCGGAGCGGACCTGACCCTTCTGGAGGGTCGTGAGGAACGTCTGGCGGACCTCGGACTGGGTCTGCTCCAGCCAGGCACGGCGGGACAGGACCACGTTGTTGCGGTTCTTGTCCAGCTCGATGATCTTGGCCTCGAGCTCCTTGCCGACGTACGGCTGGAGGTCGCGGACACGGCGCATCTCGACGAGGGAGGCCGGCAGGAAGCCACGGAGGCCGATGTCGAGGATGAGACCACCCTTGACGACCTCGATGACGGTGCCGGTGACGATGCCGTCCTCTTCCTTGATCTTCTCGATCGTGCCCCAGGCGCGCTCGTACTGGGCGCGCTTCTTCGAGAGGATCAGGCGGCCTTCCTTGTCCTCCTTCTGGAGGACGAGGGCCTCGATCTCGTCGCCGACCTTGACGACCTCGTTCGGGTCGACGTCGTGCTTGATCGAGAGCTCGCGGCTCGGGATGACACCTTCGGTCTTGTAACCGATGTCGAGCAGGACCTCGTCCCGGTCGACCTTCACGATGACGCCGTCGACGATGTCGCCGTCGTTGAAGTACTTGATCGTCTCGTCGATCGCTGCGAGGAAGGCTTCCTCGTTACCGATGTCGTTGACCGCAACCTGCGGGGTGGTGGCGGTGGTCTCGGTGCTGCTCGTCATGTGGGAAAGGGCTCCGGTACGGACATTGAAGTCGTAGGTACTGCTACGCCGAGAGCCCGTATCGCAGCTGCAGAAGCCGGACAGCCAAGGAAGCGCCGGGCCCAGCGACTGGGTGGCGCCTCGACAACCGAGGGGACATACAACAGATGCGAGCGCGGCCTGCTCCGTCTGAGGCGCGCAGGCCCGCAGCGCAACCTTTAGCATACGGGCGGTGCCGTACGGGGTCAATGCGCGAAGGCGCCCACCCGGGGCGGAGCCCCCCATATCCGGCACAACTAAGCTGGGCGGAGGCCGTCCTGGCCGGGACGCGCCGGTGACACGCCGGGGCGCACGGCGCGGTCGCGGCCATCGGCACGCCGGCGCCCGTGCGCACCGCGCGCGGAGCGCAAACTACAACGACGGACGAGATGATCCAAGACTACGAGCCCGAGGCGACGCGCCGTGACGCGGGCGACGCGGAGAGCAGCAGGGCGAGCCGCGGCTGGTGGGACCGGAACGCCGACGAGTACCAGAGCGAGCACGGCGGCTTCCTCGGGGACGACCGGTTCGTGTGGGGCCCCGAGGGGCTGGACGAGGCGGAGGCCGGGCTGCTGGGCCCGGCCGGGTCGCTGCGGGGCCTGGACGTCCTGGAGATCGGCGCGGGCGCGGCGCAGTGCTCGCGCTGGCTGGCAACACAGGGGGCCAGGCCGGTGGCGCTGGACCTCTCCCACCGGCAGCTCCAGCACGCGTTGCGCATCGGCGCGGACGGGCTGTCCCCGGTGCAGGCGGACGCGGGGGCGCTGCCGTTCCGGGACGGCTCCTTCGACCTGGCCTGCTCGGCGTACGGGGCGGTGCCGTTCGTCGCCGACCCGGTGCGGGTCTTCCGGGAGGTGCGGCGGGTGTTGCGGCCGGGCGGCCGGTGGGTGTTCTCCGTGACGCACCCGATCCGCTGGGCGTTCCCGGACGAGCCGGGGCCCGAGGGGCTGACGGTCGCGGCGTCGTACTTCGACCGCACGCCGTACGTGGAGCAGGACGAGCGGGGCCGGGCGGTGTACGTGGAGCACCACCGGACCATCGGCGACCGGGTGCGGGACGTGGTCGCGGGCGGCTTCCGGCTGGTGGACCTGGTGGAGCCGGAGTGGCCCGCCTGGAACGGCCAGGAGTGGGGCGGCTGGTCCCCGCTGCGCGGGAACCTCATCCCCGGCACGGCGATCTTCGTGTGCGAGCGGGACGAGCGGGGCGCGTGATCGCGTGATCCGCGAGGAGGAGCGGGAGCGGCTCCCGGTGCGGCACGCCCTGCCGGCGCTCCGGCGGGCGCTGGACGGGCACGGGGCCGCGGTGCTGTGCGCGCCGCCGGGGACCGGCAAGACGACGCTCGTGCCGCTGGAGCTGGCGGAGCGGGGCGCCCGGGTGGTGGTCGCCGAGCCGCGGCGGATCGCGGCGCGGGGCGCGGCCCGGCGGATGGCGTGGCTGCTGGGCGAGGAGGTCGGCGGCCGGGTCGGCTTCACGGTGCGCGGCGAGCGGGCCGTGTCGCGGGAGACGGTCGTCGAGGTGGTGACGACCGGGGTGCTGCTCCAGCGGCTCCAGCGGGACCAGGAGCTGGCCGGGGTGGACGTGGTGGTCCTCGACGAGTGCCACGAGCGGCACCTGGACGCGGACACGGTCGCCGCGTTCCTGCTGGACGTACGGGAGGCGCTGCGGCCGGAGCTGCGGCTGGTGGCCGCGTCGGCGACGACGGACGCCGAGGGGTGGGCGCGGCTGCTGGGCGGCGCGCCGGTCGTGGAGGCGGCGGGTGCGGCGCACCCCGTGGAGGTCGTGTGGGCGCCGCCGGGCGGGGCGGTGCGGCCGGCGCACGGGATGTTCGTGGACCCCGCGCTGCTGGCGCACGTGGCGGGGGTGGTGCGGCGGGCGCTGGCGGAGCGCGAGGGCGACGTGCTGTGCTTCCTGCCGGGGGTGGGTGAGATCGCCCGGGTGGCGGGGCTGCTGTCGGATCTGCGCGGGGTCGAGGTGCTCCAGGTGCACGGCCGGGCGCCCGCCGCGGTGCAGGAGGCGGTGTTGTCGCCGGGGCACGGACGGCGGGTGGTGCTGGCGACGGCGGTGGCGGAGTCGTCGCTGACGGTGCCGGGCGTGCGGGTGGTGGTCGATTCGGGGCTGGCGCGGGAGCCCCGGGTGGACCACGCGCGGGGGCTGGGCTCCCTGGTGACGCTGCGGGCGTCGCGGGCGTCGGCCCGGCAGCGCGCGGGCCGTGCGGGGCGCGAGGCGCCGGGTGCGGTGTACCGGTGCTGGTCGGAGGCGGAGGACGGCCGGCTGCCGGCCTTCCCCTCGCCGGAGATCCGGGTGGCGGACCTGACGGGGTTCGCGTTGCAGGCGGCGGCGTGGGGCGATCCGGACGCGTCGGGCCTGGCGCTGCTGGATGCTCCTCCGGCCGGGGCGATGGCGGCGGCGCGGTCGGTGCTGGAGGCGGTCGGCGCGGTCGACGCGCGCGGCCGGGTGACGGAGCGGGGCGCCCGGATGGCGCGTCTGGGCCTCCACCCCCGGCTGGCGCGGGCGCTGCTGGACGGCGCGCCGCTGGTGGGCGCGCGCCGGGCGGCGGAGTTGGTGGCCCTGCTGGGCGAGGAGCCGCCGCGCGCGTACGGCGACGACGTGGCCGCCGCGTGGCGCGCGGCCCGCCGGGGCGGCGACGCGTACGGGGCGCGGTGGCGCCGGGAGGCCGGCCGGCTGGCCCGGCAGCTCGCCGCGGCGGGCACGGGCGGGGCGGAGTCCGGCCAGGCGGTGGGCTCTGGCGGAGCGGCAGGATCCGGCGGCCCGGTGGGGCCCGGCGGAGCGGTGAGGTCCGGCAGCCCGGCCGGGTCCGGTGGGGCGCGTGAGGGCTCCGGCGGGGCGCGTGAGGGCTCCGGCGGGGCGCGTGAGGGCTCCGGCGGCGGGGTGTCGGACGACGTGGCCGCCGGGATCGTGGTCGCGCTGGCGTTTCCGGAGCGGGTGGCGCGGGCCCGGGGCGGCGGTTCCTTCCTGATGGTGGCCGGGACCGGTGCCGAGGTGGGCGGCGGGTCGGGCCTGCGGTCGGCGGACTGGCTGGCGGTGGCCGTGGCCGACCGGCCCGCGCACTCCGCGTCGGCCCGGGTGCGGCTCGCCGCCGTGTGCGACGAGGACACGGCGCGACTCGCCGCCGGGCACCTGCTGGTGGCGGGTGACGAGGTGCGGTGGCAGGACGGTGACGTCGTGGCGCGTGCGGTGGAGCGGCTGGGCGCGGTCGACCTGGCCGTACGGCCGCTCGGGGACGCCGCGCCCGGGCTCGTGCGGGAGGCGCTGCTGGAGGGGCTGCGGCGGGAGGGGCCCGGGCTGTTGCGCTGGTCGCGGGAGGCGGTCCGGCTGCGGGAGCGGCTGGCGTTCCTGCACCGGGTGGTGGGGGCGCCCTGGCCGGACGTGTCGGACGGGGCGCTGGTGGCGCGGGCCGGGGAGTGGCTGGAGCCGGAGCTGTCGGCGGCGCGCCGGCGGGCGGGTCTGGCGCGGATCGACGCCGGGGAGGCGCTGCGGCGGCTGCTGCCCTGGGCGAGCGGTGACGCGGCGCGGCTGGACGAGCTGGCGCCGGAGCGGATCGAGGTCCCGAGCGGCTCGCGGGTCCGGGTGGAGTACGGGGACGGGCAGCCGGTCCTCGCGGTGAAGCTGCAAGAGATGTTCGGGCTGGCCCGGACGCCGCGGGTGGCCGGGGTGCCCGTACTGGTGCACCTGCTGTCGCCCGCGGGGCGGCCGGCGGCGGTGACGGCCGACCTGGAGTCGTTCTGGCGGGACGGCTACCGGGCGGTGCGGGCGGAGCTGCGCGGGCGGTACCCGAAGCACCCGTGGCCGGAGGACCCTTCGGCGGCGCCGCCGACGCGGCGTACGAACCCGCGGCGCTAGACGGCCCGCCGCCCTCGTACCGGTGAGGGGGCGGGCCGTCGGGCGCGGGGCGGGTCAGGCGGCGGTGACCGTCAGCTCCACCGTCAGCGATGCGCCGCCCTGGGCGGTGAGGCGCAGCAGGAACGTGCCGGTCCGGCCGTCCGCGTACATCGGCGGGAGCTGGAGGACGCCGTCCGCGTCGGTCGTGAGACCGGTGAGCGTACGGATCGGGGCGCCCTGGGCGTCCTTGAAGTAGGGGCCCCCGTCGCTGGGCGTGTGCGTGCCGCCGGGGCCTTCCGTGACCATCGCGGCGGTCAGCTCGGTGCCGGGGACGGCGGCGCCCCCGCGGGTGGCCCGCACGGTGAGCCGCTGGGCGAACTCCCCTTCGGGGGCCGCGGTGAGCGGGGCCCCGCCGGTCGGGGTGAGGGTGTCGGCCCGGCCGGCGGTGACGGTCGCCGCGAAGGCGACGGGGGTGACGGCCGGGCGCTTCGGGACGGTGGCGCGGACGGTGAACCGTCCGGTCTTCTCGCCGGCCCGGAGGGCGGGCGCGGTGGCGGTGCCGTCGCTTCCGGTGGTGACGGTGACGGCGGTGGCGCCGTTCGCGAAGCGCGCGTCGGTGTCGCCGGCGATCTCGAACCGGACCGGGACGAGGGCGAGGAGGCCGCCCCGGGCGTCGCGGGCGACGACGGAGGGGCGCTCGGCGAACTCGGTGCCGGCGGGGGCGGTGAGCGCGCCGGTGCCGGCGTCGGCGAGGCGGCTCACCCGGTCGGCGGGGGCCGGGGTCGGAGTCGGGGTCGGGGTCGGGACGGGCTTGGGCGGCGTCGGCGAGGGGCTGGGCCGGGTGGGGACCGTCTCCACGGGGGCCGGCTTGGCGGGCGGGGTGGTCGTGCCGGGCTTGGGGGCCTGGGTGCCGGGTGTGGCGCCGGGCGTCGGCGTGGTGGCCGAGGGCGACGGCGTCTTCGCCGGGGCGGGGGTGGGGGTCGGGGTCGGGGTGTACGTGGATCCGCCGGGGGTGCGGGAGTCGCTGCGCTCGACGGGCTGCACGCCGGTGCCGTCGGGGACCTGGTGCGTGCCGCGCTTGTAGAACTCGAACCAGGACAGGACCGTGCGCAGGTACTCGCGGGACTGGTTGTAGCTGAGGATGGCCCGGTCGAGGTCCGCCTTGACCGCGAGGTCGCGGTTGTTGGCGCACAGGTACATGCCGGCGGCCTGGGCGGCGTCGTAGATGTTGTTGGGGTCCTTGCGGCCGTCGCCGTTGGCGTCCTGGCCCCAGGAGGCCCAGGTGGACGGGATGAACTGCATGGGGCCGACCGCGCGGTCGTGGCGGGTGTCGCCGTCGTAGGCGCCGTCGTCGGTGTCGCTGATGTCGGCGAAGCCGTTGCCGTTGAGGACGGGGCCCAGGATCGGCGAGAAGGTGGTTCCGGCGGCGTTGACGCGACCGCCGCGGGCCTGGCCGGACTCCACCTTGCCGATGCCCGCGAGGAGTTGCCAGGGCAGGTTGCAGCCGGGCCGGGCGGTCTTCAGGTACTGCTCGGCCTGCTTGTACGCGGCGAGCACGGTGGCCGGTATGCCCGCTTCGGCCGGGCCGGTCCCCACGGGGCCGCCGTCGGCGGGCCCCACGGGGTTGGGGCTGTTCAGCGGCGGCAAGTCGGTGTAGTAGGGCGAGTCGCCCGTGGCGGTGGAGCCGGACGAGGCCGGTGGTGTCGTGTCGCCGGCCGGCTGACCGCCGGTGGTGGCGGGGGTGGCGCCCGGTGCCTGTGAGGCCGAGAGCGCGGCCACGGCCGCGGCGGCGACCGCGGTGGTGGTGGCGCTCTTGCGCAGCCGACGGCGGATGTGCACTGCCATGCGTCTGTCCCTCCCCGGTGGCGCCCGTCGGCGCCGAAGACCTCTGCCGCGCGCCCCGATGCGCGGCTCAGGCGACCCTACGACACCTCGGGGCTTCATCACACCGAGGGGTGACCGCTTTTCACGCTTTCGCCATCAGTCGTCCTTGCAGCCCTCTCGGACATGACGACGTCACATGTTGATCACGAAATGATTGATACTGATCGGGTTGGGGTTGGAGGACTGATAACCGGGGGCCGTCGCTCATGCCGTTCACACTCAGCCACGCCGCCGCCGTCCTCCCGGCGATGCGAAGGTCCGGCGCCGCGCGGGGCCCGCTGGTCGCCTCGGCCCTCGTCACGGGGTCGTTCTCACCCGACATGACGTACTTCGCGGACAGTGCCGTGCCCGGCGCCATGGCGTTCGGGGAGGTCACGCACAGCGGGTGGGGGGTGCTGACCGTCGACGTCCTGACGGCCGCGCTGCTGACGGGCGTGTGGCTGATGGTCCGTGAACCGCTGGTGGCGCTGCTGCCGGGACGGTGGCGGGGCCGGGCGTACGCGGTGCTGCGCGGCCGGCCCTGGCGCGGGCGCCGCCCGGTGGCGCTCGCGGCGTGGTTCTACGTCTCGGCGGTCCTCGGGGCGACGACCCATGTCGTGTGGGACCTGTTCACCCACCCCGGCCGGTGGGGCACGCGCGTGCTGCCCGTGCTCGGCGAGTCCGTGGCGGGCCTCCCCCTGTACCTGTACGCCCAGTACGGCGGGTCGGCCGCGGCGCTGGCCGTCCTCGCGTGGTTCGGGCACGGCGCGCTGCGCCGCGTCCCCGCCGATCGGGCCGAAACGGCGGGGGCGCTGCGGCCGGTGCCGACGCGGCGGGGACGGTGGCTGGCGATCGGGCTGCTCGCGGGGTGCGCGGCGGCCGGGGCCGCGCACCGGTGCCTGCGCTGGTACGCGTACGGGGGGCGCGCCGAGACGCCGCTCGACATCCTCCCCACCGCGTGCTTCGGCGCCGGGGCGGGGCTGGCCGTGGGGCTCGTCCTGTACGGCGCGGGGATGCGGCTGCGGTCCGGCGCCGCGCCCCGGCCCTGAGGCGCGCCGGGGGCGGAGGGGGCGGCGCGCGGTCGCGCCGCCCCTCTTCCGCGGTCCGGGCCGGTCAGTGCGCGGCCGACTCCCAGTCGGGGCCGACGCCCACCGACACGTCCAGCGGCGCCCGCAGCTCGACCGCCGACGACATCTCGCGGCGCACGATCTCCTCGACGCGTTCCCGCTCCCCCGGCGCGAGCTCCAGCACGATCTCGTCGTGGACCTGGAGCAACATCCGGGAGGTCAGGCCGGCCGCGGTCAGCGCCCGGTCGACGTTGAGCATGGCGACCTTCACGATGTCGGCGGCCGTGCCCTGGATCGGCGCGTTGAGCGCCATCCGCTCGGCCATCTCGCGCCGCTGCCGGTTGTCGCTGTTCAGGTCCGGCAGGTAGCGGCGACGGCCCAGCATCGTCTCCGTGTAGCCCGTCGCGCGGGCCTCGTCGACGACGCGGCGCAGGTAGTCCCGCACCCCGCCGAACCGCTCGAAGTACGTGTCCATCAGGGCGCGCGCCTCGACGGCCTCGATGTTCAGCTGCTGCGACAGGCCGAACGCGGACAGGCCGTACGCCAACCCGTACGACATGGCCTTGATCTTGCGGCGCATCTCGGCGTCGACGGCCGACTTGTCGACGCCGAAGACCTGGGAGGCGACCGTGGTGTGGAGGTCCTCGCCGGAGGTGAACGCCTCGATGAGACCCTCGTCCTCCGACAGGTGCGCCATGACGCGCAGCTCGATCTGGCTGTAGTCGGCGGTCATCAGGGCCTCGAAGCCCTCGCCGACGACGAAGCCGCGGCGGATGGCGCGACCCTCGTCCGTACGGACCGGGATGTTCTGCAGGTTCGGGTCCGTGGACGACAGCCGACCGGTCGCGGCGACCGTCTGGTTGAACGTGGTGTGGATCCGGCCGTCCGCCGCGACCGTCTTGATCAGGCCCTCCACGGTGACGCGGAGCTTCGCCTGCTCCCGGTGGCGGAGCATGATCACGGGCAGTTCGTGCTCGGTCCGGGCGGCGAGCCAGGCCAGCGCGTCCGCGTCCGTCGTGTAGCCGGTCTTGGTCTTCTTGGTCTTCGGCAGGTTCAGCTCACCGAAGAGGACCTCCTGGAGCTGCTTGGGCGACCCGAGGTTGAACTCGTGGCCGACCGAGGCGTGCGCCTCCTTCACCGCCTGCTGGACGGCGCCGGCGAACTGCTGCTCCATCCCCTCCAGGTGCGGCCGGTCGGCGGCGATGCCGTGCCGCTCCATCCGGGCGAGCAGCTCGGACGTGGGCAGCTCCACCTCGTGCAGCAGCCGTGTCGCGCCCACCTCCTCCAGGCGCGCGGCGAACGCCTCGCCCAGGTCGAGGACGGCCCGCGCCTGCGTCATCAGCGCGTCGGCCTCCGCCGTGTCGTCCGCGCCGAACGCAAGCTGGCCGTCGGCGGCGGACGGCGGGGCGAGCTCCCGCCCCAGGTACTCGACGGCGAGCGCGTCCAGGGCGAAGGAACGGCGACCCGGCTTCACCAGGTACGCCGCGAGCGCCGTGTCCATCGTGACGCCGGCGACGCTCCAGCCGTGTTCCGGGAAGACGCGCATGGCGGCCTTGGCGTTGTGCAGCACCTTCGGCCGGGCCGGGTCCGCGATCCACGCGGCGAACGCGCGCTCGTCGGCCTCGTCCAACTGCGACGGGTCGAACCAGGCCGCCGCGCCGTCCGCCGCCGCGAGGGCGACCTCGGTGACACTGCCCACACCGAGCGCCCAGCTGTCCGCCGTCGCCATGCCCAGCGGCCCGCCCCCGTGCCGCTCCAGCCACGGCGCCAGCTCGCCGGCGCCCAGCACCGCACCGTCCAGCTCCACGCCGGCGGCCGGGGCGGGCCCGGCCTCCTCCTCGGAGCCGGGGTCCACGGCGAGCAACCGCTCCCGCAAGCTCGGGTTACGGATCTCCAGGACCTCCAGGAAGCCCTTGAGCGCCGCCCGGTCATAAGGGGCGCGCTCCAGGTCCGCCACCGCCTTCGGCAGCTCCACGTCCCGCACCAGCTCCGTCAGGTGCCGGTTCAGCTTCACGGACTCCAAATGGTCGCGCAGGGCCTGCCCGACCTTGCCCTTCACCTCGTCGGCCCGCTCCACCAGCTCCTGGAACGAACCGAACTGGTTGATCCACTTCGTGGCCGTCTTCTCGCCGACGCCCGGAATGCCCGGCAGGTTGTCCGACGGATCACCGCGCAGCGCCGCGAAGTCCGGGTACTGGCTCGGCGACAACCCGTACTTCTCCTGCACCTTCTCCGGCGTGAACCGGGTCAGCTCCGACACGCCCTTCGTCGGATACAGCACCGTGACGCGGTCCGTGACCAGCTGGAACGAGTCGCGGTCGCCGGTGACGATCAGCACCTCGAAACCGGCGGCCTCCGCCTGCGTGGCCAGCGTGGCGATGATGTCGTCCGCCTCGTAGTCCTCCACGGCGAACCGGACCGCGTTCATCGTGTCCAGCAGCTCGCCGATCAGCTCGACCTGACCCTTGAACTCGTCGGGCGTGGCGGAGCGGTTCGCCTTGTACTCCGGGAAGTCCCGGGAACGCCAGGTCCTGCGGGACACGTCGAACGCCACCGCGAAGTGCGTGGGCGCCTCGTCACGCAACGTGTTCGCCAACATCGACGCGAAGCCGTAGACGGCATTGGTCACCTGCCCGCTCGACGTCGTGAAGTTCTCCGCGGGCAACGCGAAGAACGCCCGGTACGCCAGGGAGTGCCCATCCATGAGGAGCAGGCGCGGACGGTCTTGCGCGGTCTTCTTCGATGCTGTCTCAGCCACGTGCACGATCCTGCCACGCTCCACTGACAACCTCCGACGGGCACCACCCACCACCGACCCCCGCGTGACAGGATCGAAAGACGCACCCGCGTACACACGTACGGCGAAACGAAGGAGCGCGCCATGGTCAGCAAACCGCCCGCAGGGGACCCCGTCCAGGACGCTCCGCAGGTGGGAGCCGTCCAGCACGCCGCCGCCGGCCTGCCCGGCGTCGTCCACGGCCTGCGCGCCTCCCGGGCACAGATGGGACTGGGCCGCACGACCCGCACGCTCCTCAAGGTCAACCAGAAGGACGGCTTCGACTGCCCGGGCTGCGCCTGGCCCGAGGGCGACAAGCGGCACGTCGCGGAGTTCTGCGAGAACGGCGCCAAGGCCGTCGCCGAGGAGGCCACACTACGCCGGGTCACCCCGGAATTCTTCGCCGCGCACCCGCTGCCCGACCTGGCGGACCGCAGCGGCTACTGGCTGGGCCAACAGGGCCGCATCACACACCCGGTATACCTGCCGGAGGGCGGCGACCGGTACGAGCCGGTCACCTGGGAACGGGCGTTCGCGATCATCGCGGAGGAGCTGACCGCGCTGGACTCCCCCGACGAAGCACTGTTCTACACCTCGGGCCGGACCAGCAACGAGGCCGCGTTCCTGCTCCAACTCTTCGCCCGCGAATTCGGCACGAACAACCTGCCGGACTGCTCCAACATGTGCCACGAATCGTCCGGCTCCGCACTCACCGAGACCCTCGGCGTCGGCAAGGGCAGCGTCTCCCTCGACGACCTCCACCAAGCCGACCTGATCATCGTCGCCGGACAGAACCCGGGCACGAACCACCCCCGGATGCTGACCGCGCTGGAAAAGGCCAAGGCGACCGGCGCGAAGATCATCTCCGTGAACCCGCTGCCCGAGGCGGGCCTGGAACGGTTCAAGAACCCGCAGACCGCCAAGGGCCTCCTGACGGGCACAGCCCTCACCGACCTGTTCCTACAGATCCGCATCGGCGGCGACCAAGCCCTGTTCCGCCTCCTCAACAAACTCGTCCTCGACACCGAAGGCGCCGTCGACGAAGAGTTCGTACGCACCCACACGCACGGCTTCGAAGAATTCGCCGCCGCCGCCCGCGCCGCCGACTGGGACGAAACGCTCACCGCGACGGGACTGACCCGCGACGCGATCGAAAGCGCCCTGCGGATGATCCTCGCCTCACGCCGCACGATCGTCTGCTGGGCAATGGGCCTCACCCAACACAAACACTCCGTGCCCACCATCCGGGAGATCGTCAACCTCCTCCTGCTGCGCGGCGCCATCGGCCGCCCCGGCGCCGGCGTCTGCCCCGTCCGCGGCCACTCCAACGTCCAAGGCGACCGCACCATGGGCATCTTCGAACGGCCCACCGAAGCGTTCCTCGACGCCCTCGACAAAGAGTTCGGCATCACCTCGCCCCGCCACCACGGCTACGACGTGGTCCGCTCCATCCAGGCGCTCCGCGACGGCCGCGCGAAAGTCTTCTTCGCGATGGGCGGCAACTTCGTCGGCGCAACCCCCGACACCCAAGTCACCGAAGCCGCGATGCGCCGCGCCCGACTCACCGTGCACGTCTCCACCAAGCTCAACCGATCCCACACCGTCACCGGCACACGCGCACTGATCCTGCCCACCCTCGGCCGCACCGACCGAGACGTACAGGCATCCGGCCGACAATTCGTCACCGTCGAGGACTCAATGGGCCTCGTCCACCCCTCCCGAGGCAACCTGCCACCCGCCAGCCCCCACCTGCTGTCCGAACCGGCCATCGTCGCCCGCATGGCCCGCGCCGTCCTCGGCCCCTCATCGACCACCCCCTGGGAAGAGTTCGAAAAGGACTACGCCACCATCCGCGACCGCATCGCGCGCGTAGTACCCGGCTTCGAAGACTTCAACGCCCGGCTCGCCGCCAACCCCAGCGGATTCGCCCTCCCCCACGCCCCACGCGACGAACGACGCTTCCCCACCACAACCGGCAAAGCCAACTTCACCGCCGCCCCCGTCGAATACCCCAAGGTCCCCGAAGGCCGACTGCTACTACAAACACTGCGCTCGCACGACCAGTACAACACCACCATCTACGGCCTCGACGACCGCTACCGCGGCATCAAAGGCGGCCGCCGCGTCGTCCTCATCCACCCCGACGACGCCCGCGAACGGAACCTCGCCGACGGCTCGTACGCCGACCTCATCAGCGAGTGGACCGACGGCACCGAACGCCGCGCCCCCGGATTCCGCGTCGTCCACTACCCGACCGCACGCGGCTGCGCCGCCGCCTACTACCCGGAGACGAACGTCCTCGTACCACTGGACGCCACCGCGGACGTCAGCAACACCCCCGCCAGCAAGTCCGTCATCGTCCGTCTGGAACAATCACCGACCGACTGAGCGTTCGCTCAGCAGCACCACCAGGACAGCCGTACGACGACGAACGGAGTTCGGACCCCATGGGCGAGCAAACCACAGCCACCTTCCCACAAGAGATCATCGACGAATACGCCGCACTCGGCGTCGACCTGCCCGCCCTCTTCTCCGCCGGCCACCTCGGCAACCGCATGGGCCTACAGATCATCGAAGCCGCCCCCGACCGCGTCATCGGCACCATGCCCGTCGAAGGCAACACCCAGCCCTACGGCCTCCTCCACGGCGGAGCCTCCGCCGTCCTCGCCGAGACACTCGGCTCCGTAGGCGCAATGCTCCACGGCGGCTCCCGAAAGATCGCCGTAGGCGTCGACCTGAACTGCACCCACCACCGCGGCGTCCGCTCCGGACTCATCACCGGCACCGCCACCCCCGTACACCGCGGACGCTCCACCGCCACGTACGAAATCGTCATCACCGACGACCAGAACAAGCGCATCTGCACGGCACGCCTCACCTGCATGCTCCGCGACGCCACCCCAAAGGACACCGAGAACATACCCGGCATGTCCTGACCGACACGGGAGCGCCGAACCCCCTCCACAAGGCACCCGGCGCTCCCACCCCCACCCCACCCGGAATCAGACCGCGCCCACACACGGAAACAGACACCGAGCCGAGGCCCACCCCACCAACACGCCCCACACAGGACCCACCTACTGACCCTTCGCCGCCTTCTTCTCCTCAGCGTCCTCGATGACCGCCTCCGCAACCTGCTGCATCGACATCCGCCGATCCATCGACGTCTTCTGGATCCACCGGAACGCCGCCGGCTCCGACAAGCCATACTGCGTCTGCAGAACGCTCTTCGCCCGATCCACCAACTTCCGCGTCTCCAACCGCTGCGAGAGGTCCGCGACCTCCTTCTCCAGCGCCCGCAACTCCGCGAACCGCGACACCGCCATCTCGATCGCCGGAACGACATCGCTCTTGCTGAACGGCTTCACCAGATACGCCATCGCACCCGCGTCCCGCGCCCGCTCCACCAGCTCCCGCTGCGAGAACGCAGTCAACATCAACACCGGGGCGAGCGACTCACCAGCGATCTTCTCAGCAGCAGAGATCCCATCGAGGACGGGCATCTTCACATCCAGGATCACCAGATCGGGACGGTGCTCACGGGCCAGCTCCACGGCCCGGGCCCCGTCGCCCGCCTCGCCGACGACGGTGTAGCCCTCCTCCTCGAGCATCTCTTTGAGGTCGAGGCGGATGAGGGCCTCGTCCTCGGCGATGACGACGCGGGTCGTCAGCGGCGGGACGTGCGACTTGTCGTCGTCGGCGACGGGCTGGGGCGACTCGGGGGCGGTCACGGAGGCTCCTCGGTACGGGCGATACAGCTCCCCATGAGCCTACCTATCTCCTGTAAGGTATGAACACACAGGGCTACCCCCAGCCTGTCATTTGAAGGCCCCAGTACTCCAACTGGTTAGAGAGACGGTGCTCAAACCACCGACAGTGTGGGTTCGAATCCCACCTGGGGCACAACTACCTTCGGTTCCATGGTCACGGGTTCGGGTGACGGCGGTCACTCGATCGCGGTAAAGCTGTGGCTTAGCCCTACCCCGTCGCTTGACGCGCGTCATCCTCGCCCGCATGTACGACATGCATACGCGCAATCGAGCGCTGACGATGCTGCGCGGCGGAGCGCGCAACACGGACGTGGCCCGGCAGCTCGGAATACCTCTGGGCACGATCGGCTACTGGCGCCACATCGACCGCGCGAAGCGCGGGGAGCGCCCCGGACGGCCCGCCTCGGACTGCCCTCACTGCGACGGCACGCCACTCGACGGGGAGGCGTACGCCTATCTGCTCGGCCTCTACCTGGGCGACGGGCACATCGTCTCGAAGCCCAGGCAACATCATCTTTCGATCTACTGCGACGCCACGCAGGTCGGCCTGATCGCCGCAGCGGAAGAGGCCATGGGAAGGGTCATGGCCCTGCCCGGCATCGGGAGGCGCGACAAGCCCGGTTGCGTCGAAGTGAAGTCCTACAGCAAACACTGGCTCTGCCTCTTCCCGCAGCACGGGCCCGGGAAGAAGCACGAGCGGCGGATCGTGCTGGACGGGTGGCAGCAGGCCGTCGTGGACGCCTGTCCGTGGGACTTCGTCCGGGGGCTCGTCCACTCCGACGGGTGCCGGATCACCAACTGGACCACGCGCCTCGTGGGTGGTGAGCGGAAGCGCTACGAGTACCCCCGGTACTTCTTCACCAACAAGTCCGACGACATCCGGGAGCTCTTCACGGGTGTCCTCGACAAGCTGGGTGTGGAGTGGACGCACTGTACGCGCAACGGTGATCCGTACACCGTCTCCGTGGCTCGGAAGGCGTCCGTCGCGTTGATGGACGCCTATGTCGGAGCGAAGTTCTAGGGGGTCAGCGGACCGCTTCTCCGATGTGGTGGACGCGGACCATGTTGGTGGTGCCGGGGACGCCGGGCGGGGAGCCGGCGGTGATGATCACGATGTCGCCGGGTCGGCAGCGGCCGATCTTCAGCAGGTGTTCGTCGACCTGCGCCACCATCGCGTCCGTGGAGTCGACGTGGGGGCCCAGGAAGGTCTCGACGCCCCAGGTGAGGTTGAGCTGGGAGCAGGTCGCCGGGTCCGGGGTGAAGGCGAGCAGGGGGATGGGTGAGCGGTAGCGGCTGAGGCGGCGGACGGTGTCGCCGGACTGGGTGAAGGCGACGAGGTATTTGGCGCCGAGGAAGTCGCCGATCTCGGCGGCGGCGCGGGCGACGGCGCCGCCTTGGGTGCGGGGTTTGTTGCGTTCGGTGAGTGGGGGGAGTCCTTTGGCGAGGACGTCTTCTTCGGCGGCGGTGACGATGCGGCTCATGGTGCGGACGGTTTCGACGGGGTGGCGTCCGACGCTGGTTTCGCCGGAGAGCATGACGGCGTCGGTGCCGTCGATGACGGCGTTGGCGACGTCGCTGGCTTCGGCGCGGGTGGGGCGGGAGTTGTCGATCATGGAGTCGAGCATTTGTGTGGCGACGATGACGGGTTTGGCGTTGCGTTTGGCGAGTTTGATGGCGCGTTTCTGGACGATGGGGACTTGTTCGAGGGGCATTTCGACGCCGAGGTCGCCGCGGGCGACCATGATGCCGTCGAAGGCGGCGACGATGTCGTCGATGTTGTCGACGGCTTGGGGTTTTTCGATTTTGGCGATGACGGGGATGTGGCGGCCTTCTTCGTTCATGATGCGGTGGACGTCTTGGGCGTCGTGGCCGGTGCGGACGAAGGAGAGGGCGATGATGTCGACGCCGGTGCGGAGGGCCCAGCGGAGGTCGTCGATGTCTTTTTCGGAGAGGGCGGGGACGGAGACGGCGATGCCGGGGAGGTTGAGTCCTTTGTGGTCGGAGACCAGGCCGCCTTCGATGACGCGGGTGTGGACGTGGGGGCCTTCGACGGTGGTGACTTGGAGGGTGACGCGGCCGTCGTCGATGAGGATGCGTTCGCCGGGGGTGACGTCGGTGGGGAGGTTGTTGTAGGTGGTGCCGCATTGTGTGCGGTCGCCTTGGACGGGTTCGGTGGTGATGGTGAAGTGGTCGCCGCGTTCAAGGAGTACGGGTCCTTCGTGGAAGCGGCCGAGGCGGATCTTCGGGCCTTGAAGGTCGGCGAGGATTCCGATGTTGCGGCCGGTTTCGTCGGCGGCTTTGCGGACGCGGGCGTAGCGTTCTTCGTGGTCGGTGTAGGTGCCGTGGCTGAGGTTGAGTCGGGCGACGTCCATTCCGGCTTCGATGAGGGCTTTGATCTGGTCGTACGAGTGGGTGGCGGGTCCTAGGGTGCAGACGATTTTGGCTCGGCGCATGGTGTGAGCCTAGGGCTTACTGGTGGGTAGGGGGTGGGGTGTGGGTGACGGGTCAATCGCCTTTTGGTGGATGGTTTTTGACAAGTGTTGAAGTGTGCGGTGGGTTGCTCTGATGAGCAGTTTTCCGGGGGTGGGTGGGGGTGGGGTGAGGGTGGGGAGGTGGGGTTGGGGGTGGTTCAGAGGGTGGGGGGGTGGAGGGTGAATCGGGCGGTGATGTGGGCGGTGGCGGTTTGGCGTTGGGGTTGGAGGTCGAGGGGTGGGGGGGTGGTGGTGCTTTCGGTGGTGAAGGCCATGCGGTGGGTGGTGGCGCCGAAGGGGATGGGGTCGGGGGTGGTGTCGTCGAGTGCGAGGAGGGTGTGGATGTCGGTGCCGAGGGCGTGGGCGTAGTCGCGGGCACGGCGGACGGCGTCTTTGACGGCTTGGTGTCGGGCTTCGGTGTGGGTGGGTGAGGTGGGGCGCAGGATCCACCAGGGGCCGTCGATGCGGGTGAGGTCGAGGTCGGCGAGGCGGGTGACGAGTTCGTTGAGTGCGGTGAAGTCGTTGAGGGTGGCGGTGAGGTGGGTGGTGGCGTGGTGGGTGTGGATGTGTTCGCCGCGGCCGCGTCGGGTGAGTTCGGGGGTGAGGGTGAGGGCGGTGGTTTCGAGGGTGTCGAGGGCGGGTCCGTAGCTGTGGATGAGGTCGAGGGTGGTGGTGTTGCGGCGGGTGAGGTCGTGGAGGGTGGTGCGGCGGTCGGTGCCGCGGGCGGTGAGGGTGATGCCGATGCGGGCGAGGTCGGGGTCGGTTTCGATGTGGGCTTCGCCGCGGACGGTGATGTGGGGGGGTTCGGGGGTGGTCATGTGGTGTCTTTCGCACGGGGTGGTGGGTTCGAAACCTGGTGGGTGTGTTCGGGGTTGGTGTGGGGGGTCGGGGGTCTACACGCGTCATGTGGGTGGTGCGGGCGGTGGGGTGGGGGTGGGTGGGTTCGGATGAGGTTCGTGAGGGGGTCGCCCGGTGGGTGGAGGGGAGCGGGGTCCGGTGGGTTCGCTTCGGGGGGGTGGTGGGTGATGCGGGTGGGGGTGTCGTCGTGTCCACCCAGCCGAGCGCCCCCGGCGGGTGGTGTCCGCAGGGGGCGCTGGGGTGGATGGTGTCCGCCGGGGGCGCTGGGGCCGGGTGGGGTCAGCCTTCGCGGACGCGCAGGGCGCGGCGCAGGTCGTCGAGGCGGTCGATGAGCTGGCGGCGGAGGGCGGGGGTGGGGTCGGCGGTGGCGAGGTGTTCGTCGCCGAGGCGGAGGTTGTCGTGGGTGATGGTGTAGGCGGGGAAGGCTTGGCGGCCGGCGGCGGTGGCGATGGCGGGGCCGCGGCGGGCGGCGAGGGCGGTGGCTTCGGGGTAGTAGCGGGGGACGTAGGGGGTGAGGAGGTCGGCTTGTTCGGGTTGCCAGAAGCCTTCGGCGGTGGCGTTGAAGAGGTAGTTGGAGAGGGTGTCGTCGTGGAACATGCGCTGCCAGGCGGTGTCTTTGGCTTCGGGGGTGGGGAGGGCGGCGCGGCAGCGGGCGGCGCCTTCCTGGCCGGTGGCGCTGGGGTCGCGGTCGAGTTCGGCGTCGATGGCGGCTTCGTCGGTGGCGCCGAGGACGGCGAGGCGTTTGAGGATGCGCCAGCGCAGTTCGGGGTCGAGGTCGGGGCCGCCGGGGACGGCGCCGTCGTTGAGCCAGGCGTGGAGGGTGCCGGTGCGGTCGGTGCAGTCGATGAAGTGGCGTACGGCGGTGAGGCGGAGGCCGGGGTTTTCGCCGTCCTCGGTGCGGCGGATGAGGTCGCGGGTGAGGTCGGTGAGGGTGGTGCGGGCTGTGGTGCGGTCGGTGGGGGGGACGTAGCGGTCGGCGATTTGGTGGATGGCGAAGCCGAGGACGCTGTCGACGAGGGAGACGTCGGTTTCTTCGGGGAGGTGGGTGTGGGCGGTGGTGAGGTAGTCGGTGGGGGCGAGGTGGCCGTCGCGGACCATGTCGCGCAGGGTGTTCCACAGGACGGCGCGGGCGAGTGGGTCGGGGACGGCGGAGATGCCGCGCAGGGTGGTTTCCAGGGAGACGTCGTCGAGGTGGATCTTGGCGTAGGTGAGGTCGTGTTCGTTGGGGAGGACGAGGGCGGGGCGGGTGCCGGGGCGGGTTTCGGGGGTGTCTTGCGGGATGTCCGTCTCGTACCGTTCGCGTAGGACCAGGGTGCGGCTGTCGGCGAGGTCGCGGTCGTAGACGCCGATGGTGGCGCGGTGGGGGCGGCTGCCGTCGCGGTGGAGGGTGAGGGTCCAGCGGCCGGGTCCGGGGGTGACGTCGGCGGTGAGGGTGTCGATGCCGGTGGTGCGGAGCCAGGCGTCGGCCCAGGCGTGGACGTCGCGGTCGGTGGCCGAGGCGAGGTTGTCGATGAAGTCGGCGAGGGTGGCGTTGCCGTACTTGTGGCGGGTGAAGTGGTGGTTGATGCCGGCGAGGAATTCTTTTTCGCCCATCCAGGCGACGAGCTGGCGGAGGGCGGAGGCGCCCTTGGCGTAGGAGATGCCGTCGAAGTTGAGGAGGGCGGAGGCGGTGTCGGGGACGGCGTCGGGGTCGGGCGCGACGGCGTGGGTGGAGGGGCGTTGGTCGGCGTCGGAGCCCCAGGATTTGCGGGCGATGCCGTAGCCGATCCAGGTGTCGGGGTAGCGGGTGGTGGCTTCGTTGATGGTCTGGTAGCCCATGTACTCGGCGAAGGACTCGTTGAGCCAGATGTCGTCCCACCACTTGAGGGTGACGAGGTCGCCGAACCACATGTGGGCCATTTCGTGGGCGATGACCATGGCGCGGGTCTGTCGTTCGGCGACGGTGACGGCGGAGCGGAAGACGAAGTCGTCGCGGAAGGTGACGAGGCCGGGGTTCTCCATGGCGCCGGCGTTGAATTCGGGGACGAACGCCTGGTCGTAGGAGTCGAAGGGGTAGGGCTCGTCGAACTTCTCGTGGTAGCGGTCGAAGCAGCGGCGGGTGACGTCGAGGATTTCGGCGGCGTCGGCGTCGAGGTGGGGGGCGAGGGAGCGGCGGCAGTGGATGGCGAAGGGGAGTCCGGCGTGTTCGGTGCGGACGGTGTGCCAGGGGCCGGCGGCGACGGCGACGAGGTAGGTGGAGATGCGGGGGGTGGTGGCGGCCTTCCAGCGGCCGTCGTCCTGTCGTGTGGTGATGCCGTTGGCGAGGACCGTCCAGTGGTCGGGGGCGGTGACGGTGACGTCGAAGGCGGCTTTGAGGTCGGGTTGGTCGAAGGCGGCGATGACGCGTTGCACGTCGTCGAGGAACATCTGTGTGTAGGTGTACGTCTCGCCGTCGGTGGGGTCGGTGAAGCGGTGCATGCCCTCGCCGGTGCGGGAGTACCGCATGGTGGCGTCGACGCGGAGTTCGTGGCGGCCTTCGGTGAGGCCGGTGAGGGGGAGCCGGTTGTCGTCCAGGGTGGCCGGGTCGAGGGGCTGCCCGTCCAGGGTCGCGCCGCGCAGGGTGGCGGGCTTGAGCTCGACGAAGGTGTCACCGGCGGCGCGGGCGGTGAACTCGATGACGGTGGTCGAGTCGAAGGTGTCGTCGCCGGTGGTCAGGTCGAGGTCGATCGTGTAACGGTGGACGTCCAGGATCCGGGCTCGGGTCTGCGCCTCTTCGCGCGTCAGTACGGGCATGGGCCCATGCTGCCCGATGGGGCGGCGGCGAGGGGGCGGGTTTTGCTGTAAGCGTCAGTCGTGGGGCGCGTCAGGGGCGGGGGGCGCCCCCGGTGGTGTTGTCGGCGTTGTCGGTGTCGTCCGTGCGGTCCGCTGTGTGGGGTTCGACGGCGATGCGTTCGTGGTGGCGGATGACCTCGGCGATGATGAAGTTGAGGAGTTTCTCGGCGAAGGCCGGGTCGAGGTGGGCGGTCTCGGCGAGCTGGCGGAGGCGGGCGATCTGACGGGCTTCGCGGGCGGGGTCGGCCGGGGGCAGGTGGTGGCGGGCCTTGAGGAGGCCGACCTGCTGGGTGCACTTGAACCGCTCGGCCAGCATGTGGACGACGGCCGCGTCGATGTTGTCGATGCTCTCGCGGAGGCGGGTCAGTTCGGCGGTGACGGTGTCGTCCATGTCGCGCGTGTCGCTCTTGTCGCTCGTGTCGCTCGTGCTCATGCCCGCGAGCTTAGACGGGTCGCCGGGGGGTGGGGCGGGGGTGTTCGGGATGCGGTCAGCGGGGCGGGTGGGGGTGGGGGGGCGGCGTGTGCGGGGGTGCGGGCCGGGGGCGCGACCCGGGGGCGGGTGAGGGGGTACGGCGGGGTGAGGGGGTACGACGGGAGGCAGGCCCGCGGTGGTGGCGGGCCTGCCTCGTGTCGGGCGCGTCGCCGGACGCGTCAGGGGGTCACAGGGTGGCGGCCGCCGACTTGATGGCGGAGGCGAAGGTGGAGACCTCGGTGTACACGCCCGGGTAGTTCGGCCGGGCGCAGCCGTAGCCCCAGCTGACGATGCCGACCTGGATCCAGGCGCCGTTGGCGTCGCGGCGGAACATGGGTCCGCCGGAGTCGCCCTGGCACGTGTCGACGCCGCCGCTGGTGTAGCCGGCGCACAGTTCCTCGGAGGCGATCAGGTCGCTGTAGGACTGCCGGCAGGTGGTGTCGGAGACGAACGGCACCTCGGCCTTGAGGAGGTAGCGCTGCTGGCTGCCGCCCTCGCGGTTGGCGCCCCAGCCGGCGATGGTGAAGGTGCCGCTGTTGTAGGTGGTGGTGGTGGCGATGTCGAGGGTGGGCAGGTTGATCGGCTGGGCGAGCTTGATCAGGGCCCAGTCCTTGCCCGAGCCGTTGTAGCCGGGGGCCTGGAGGACCTTGGTGGAGCGGACCTTGATCGCGGAGGTGCTCTGGAGGTCGACCACGCCGGCGGTGGCGGTGATGCTGGTGTTGTTGCCGGAGCCGCTGACGCAGTGGGCGGCGGTGAGCACGATCTGCTGGGTGAGCAGGGAGCCGCCGCAGCCCATGGAGAGCCGGACCATCCAGGGGAACTCCCCCTGGGCCGCGCGCGTGCCGCCGACGACGGGCGCGGGGGCGGCGGAGGCGTTGGTGGGCTGGAGGCTGACCGCGGCGAGCACGACCGCGCCGACCGCGGCGAATCTCTTCAGAGCACGTACCAGTGTTTTCTTCAACTGCCTTCCCTTCGTGGGGGGTTGATGCCTTGCGCACCTCGGGCCACACGTTTGGGTGTCATGAGCCCGTCAAGACATGGACGGGATTATCCGGAGGGCCGCGCGAAGGACACAAGCCCGTCTTTTCGGCCACGCACCGGCCGCCGGGGGCGGACGGTCCGCCGGCGCGGCCACCGCCGTACCGTGGAAGGGGGGTCGGCGTCGTGCTTGGGGGTACCGGACGTGGCGAACGGCAGAGCGGGCGGGGCCGGCGGCGACGTCGTCCACGGCTTCCCGCACCTCGGCACGGTACGGGCGGCGATCACCGCGCTGTACCGGCGGATCACGCCCGACGGCCTCCACGCGTACGCCGGCAGCGTCGCCCCCGCCGACGTCGCCTTCGCCGACACCGACGACCTGCACCTGGGCGCGCACCGGGCGGCCCGGGCGCTGGTGCGCCAGCTGCGGCTCCCGGAGGCGCGGGTGATCGTGACCTTCCGGCCGATGGAGCACGCGGCGAGCGTCGAGCTGGCGGCGGGGCCGGAGTACTTCGTCGAGCTGAACGACCGGTTCCGCACGCACCGCCGGGACATCGGCGCCGCCCTCGCCCACGAGATCACCCACGTGCTGCTGCACCGCCTGGGCCTGGCCTTCCCCGACACGCGGGACAACGAGATCCTCACCGACACCGCCACCGCGTACCTGGGCGCCGGATGGCTGCTGCTGGATGCCTACCGGGAGGACGCGGTGTCGAGCCAGAAGCTCGGCTACCTGACCCCGGAGGAGTTCGGGTACGTGCTGGCCAAGCGGGCGCGGGTGTTCGGCGAGGACCCCTCGCCGTGGTTCACCAGCCCGCAGGCGTACGAGGCGTACGGGCGCGGCCTCCAGGAGGCGCTGCTCGACGAGCGGCGGCCCCCGCTGGTGGCCGCGGGCCGGGCGGGGCGGCACCGGTACGCGAAGGAGCGGCGGCGGTACGCACAGGGCGACCCGGACGCCGCCGCGCCGGCCGGGGCCGGGTACGCCTTCGAGGGCGGGGGCGGGGGCGCGCTGCGGGTGTCGTTCCCGTGCCCGACGTGCCGGCAGCGCGTGCGGATCCCGGTGCGGGGGCGGGTGCGGGCGCGGTGCGGGCTGTGCCGCACGGTGCTGGAGTGCGACACGTGAGGGGCCTGTTCGGGGGTGCGATTGCTTGCGGGCGGGCGGCGCGCGGGTGAGGGTCGGGGTATGACGATGGTGCCCGCCCCTGTTCACGAGGATCTGTTCGAGGCCGTCCACGGAGGTGACGACGACGCCGTGGTGCGGCTGCTCAGGTCGGGCGCGCCCGCCGAGGCCACCGACGAGGACGGCGGGACCGCCCTGTACACCGCCGCGGTGGGCGGCCGCACCGGGATCGTGCGGCTGTTGCTGGCCGCCGGGGCCGACCCGGGGCGGGGCAGCGGCGAGAAGGGCGGCGACCTGCCGCTGTGCGGCGCCGCGTGCCACGGCCACACGGAGACGGTGCGGGCGCTGCTGGCGGCGGGGGCGTGGCCCGATCAGCGCGAGGAGTTCGGGTACACGGCGCTGGCCTGGGCGGTGCGCCAGGGGTACGCCGGCACGGTGCGGGCGCTGCTGGAGTACGGTGCCGACCCGGGCGCCGCCGGACCGGACGGGGCCGTTCCGCTGGTGGCGGCGGCGCGGCGCGGGTCGGTGCCGGTGGTGCGGGCGCTGCTGGAGCGGGGCGCGCCGGGGCGGGAGGAGGCGCTGGCGGAGGCCCGGGCGTGGCTGGGCGTGGACGTGGAGCGCGTCCTGCGGGACGGGTTGGTGGAGGCGTACGGGGGCGGGATCGAGACCGTGACGCGGCGCATCCCGGAGGACGGCGGCGTGACGGTCGTCGTGGAGGCCCTGCGGGACGGGCGGCCGGTCGCGGGGCGCGAGCTGCAGACCGGGCACGCCGCGATCGCCACGCTGCTGGAGGCCGCCCTGGGCGAGCGCCCGCCGTACGAGGAGCTGGCCGGGCGGGCGCTGCGCTGCGGCGACCCGGCGCTGGACGACTGGACGGAGGCCGCGGAGGCGCTGGGGCGGCGCGGGGACGAGGAGACGTTCGCTGCGGCAGCCGCGTGGTGCGCGGACGGGGACCCGCTGCGGCAGGCGTTCGGCGCGGACGTGCTGGCCCGGCTCACCACCTCGGGCGGGCGCGCCGGGGCGTTCGCCGCGCGGGCGGTGCCGGTGCTGCGGGAGCTGGCCCGGGAGGCCCGGGAAGCCGACGTGGTCCTCGCCGTGGTGCGGGCGCTCGGGGCGCAGGGCGACGCGGCGGTGCTGCCCGACGTGCTGCGGCACGCCGTCCACCCGGACGCGCGGGTACGGCGCGGGGTCGCCGTGGCCGTGACCGGCCTCGTCCCGGAGGGGCACCGGGAGGGGGTGGCCGCGCTGGTGGCGCTGGCCCGCGACGGGGACGCGGCGGTGCGCGCGGCGGCGGTGCACGCCCTGGCGGTGGCCCCGGACGACTCCCCCACCGTACGGGGGGCCCTGGCCGCCCGGCTGGACGACGAGGAGCCGGACCCGGCCGTCGCCGCGGAGGCCGCGCGCGGCCTGGCGGCCCGCCGGGACGACCGCGCCGCGGACGCGCTGGAGCGGCTGCTGGCGACGGCGGACCCGGACGGGCGCGCGTACGCCGTCGCGCTGGCCGCCCTGGAACACGTACCCGACGAGGCGGTGCGCCTCCGCCTGGAGTCGACCCTCCCGCGCCACCGCGGCTGAGCGGACCACGACGGCGACCGGCCTCGCCGCCGCAGGGACGGGGCCCGGACGGAGGCGGGGCGGACGCCGGGCGGGCGGCCGGCCCCGGACGGCGGGCGGCGGAGGGCGGACGGCGGGCGGACGGGCCCGGACGGCGGGCGGGCGGACGCCGAACAGGTGGGCGCCGAGCGGACGGGTGCCGGGCTCCCGCCATACTCCCGTCACTGGGGTGCGGCGGGGCTTCTGCCGTTCTGACCTACCGCGGACACAAGGGTGCCCCACCATGCATCGCACGGTAGGGCATCCCCTGACGCTGTGCGCTGGGGCGGGTGCTCAGGCAGCCGGGGCCGAGGCATGTCCGGGCCTAGGCGGCGACCCGCTCCACGAGGAACCGGAGCCGTTCGTCCACCGTCTTCCATGCATCGCCGGTGAGGTCGTCCAGCGCGGCGGCGGCCGTGAGGATGAGCTCACCGAGGCGCGCCTCCACGTCCCCCCACGTGTGCGTCACCTCGACCGCCTCACCGCGCGGGCCGGTGCCCAGCGCGCCGTACACAGCGGTGGCGACCGCACCCATGCCGCCGCTGATCGCGAGGACCTGGAGGAGCCGGATGTCCCCGGCCGCCGTGGTCTCGTCCACCGTACGGCTCTGGAGCTGATGCCCCATCACCGCCGCGCCGTCCCCGCTCACCGTGTCCAGAGCGACCCCGGCCGTCACGATGACGTCCGCGAGCTCCGACGCCACGTCGCCCCACCCGTGTGACGCACCCTTCCGCGGGTTCGCGCCGAGCGCCCCGTGCAGGGCCTCCGCGACCTCGCCCAGCTCCTCGCTGATTTTGAGCACGCGCAGGAGCCTGGCGTCCTCCACCGACGTCGGGGCCGCATCCGAATCGAGCCACTTCCGCAGCCGCGTCACGTGCTCCCAGGTCTCAACCTTCATGCCGTCCTCCTCGGGCGGGTGGTGCAGGGTCAGAACAGCGTCGGTGCCGCGAGTTCCGCGGCGGCCGGGTCGGTCACGTCGAGGGGCGCCGTGGCGTTGAGCGCCAGGGCGACCGTGAGGGCGGAGTGGTCCGTGAGCCGGTCCTCGTGGGTGCGCGGCTCGTGCACGTACCGGCAGCCCGTCACGTGGCGCGTGAGGGGTCCGGAGACGTGGGCGTGGTCGTAGCGGTAGCCGTCGCCGGTGCGCCCCACCCAGGAGTACTCCAGGGCGTCCGGCGCCAGGAGGCGGAAGGCATCCACGTACCCGGCTGCGGCGAGCCCGGTGTAGAACCCGTACTCCCAGGCCTTGAACGTCGAGTACCGGGGCGTGTGATCCGGTTCCAGGATGTTGAAGTCCCCGAGGACCAGGCGGTGGCCGGCCTTCCCGGTGGGCAGGGCGGCGGCCAGGCCCGCCAGGAACGTGCGCTTCCTGGTGACCTTCGCCTCCGTGGCGTCCCGGGACGGCACGTACACCCCCACGACCTCCAGCGGCCCCGTGCCGGTCTCCACGGTCACCGCGGCCACCCGGTGCGGGAGGTAGTCCACCGGCAACCGGAGCGGGCCCATGGCGAGGCGGGAGACGATCATCACGCCCCGCTCCCGGGTGCCGTGCGGAGGCCGGGGGAAGGTCACCGAGTAGCCGGCCCGTTCGAACCGCTCGGCCAGGTACTCACACCCCGCGCTGAGCGCCGTCTCCGTGAGGACGAGCACCGGCTCCGGCCGCTGCGCCAGGTACCGGAGCTGTCTCTCCGCGCGCTCCCGGGACGGGTTGTTGAGGTTGAACGTGAGCACGTCCAGCATGGTGCGGCTGGTCCTTCCGGAGTCGAGTGACCGTGGAGACGATCGCGCGGGCGACCTCTTCGGCCGGCGTCTGGGTGGCATCCACGTCCAGGACGCGTTGTCCCTTGCCGCGTAGGAACTTAGCGGCCTCCGCGAAGTAGGCGCACTCCACGCGGCTGGAGCCCTCGGCGCGTTCGTACCGGGAGTGCGCGCCCCGCGCGGTGAGCCTGGCCTCGATCACGACCGGATCACCGCTCACCACCACGGTCAGGTCCGGCTGAAGGACCCGTTCGTTGAGGAGCCACACGAATTCCCGGTCAACGCCGTCCATGCACTGCAGCGCGAGGCTACTGGCGATGTACCGGTCACAGACCACGACGTCCCCGCGCTCCAGGGCGGGCTGGATCTCCTCGCCGTGCTTGAAGCGGTCGGCGGCGATGAGGCACGCCATGGCCTCGCCCTGGTAGTCGTCCGTGCCGTGCCGCGCGAGGTTGCCCAGGGTGGTGTCCGTGGGCTCCCGGGTCGCGAGCACGGGCACGCCCTCCGCCCGAAGGAGGTGGGCCACGAGAGCCGTGACCGTTGACTTCCCGACTCCGCCCGGGCCCTCGACGGCGACCAGGAGGCCGCGGTCCCCGGTCACGAGACACCGACCAGGGGCAGGACGCGGGTCTGGCGCGGGACCACCGGGCACTGTTCCGTGTCCACCGCGCCGATCCGTTCGCCGGCGGCCACCACAGCGGCCGGGCAGCCCTTCCCGCACGAGGGCGAGAGGGAGCACGCGCCGCACGTCGAGTTCCCCCCGAGGTCCCACCGGTCGGAGAACTTGCCGTACGCGTCCAACCGCGCCGCGATGTCGTCGTGTTCCCATACGTTGCCCACGAGGAAGTCCGTGTCAGGGTGCTGGGAGACGTTCGTCCGGGCCGCGAACACCAGGTACGGGCAGATCGCCACGCCGCCGTCCGTGAACACGTAGACGATGGTGCCGGCCTCGCAGCCCGCGAGCGGCTTGCCCTCCGTGTTCGGGAACCGGATGTTCACCATTTCGAGCTCGTCGCCGGCCGCCTCCGCGGTCATGGCGGCGATGTCCCGCATTCGGTCCTCTGGGGTGCGGAGCTTGCCCTGCGCCCTCTTCGACGCTCCCCGGCCCATCGAGCCGAGGGGGTTCATGAGGACGTACGTGGCACCGTGCTCCCGGGCGAACTGGACCAGCTCCCGGTACTCGCGGTCCTGCGCCAGGTTGTTCGGCGTGCACAGGAGGCCCTGGAGGATGCCGGCGCGGGCGAACCGCCGGATGGTGTCCACCGTCTCGGCGAAGCACCCTTCGAGCTTGCGGAACGTGTCGTGCGACTCCGGCGCGAACCCGTCCAGGCTGACGTTCATGTGGACGTCCAGCTCCGCCAGGGCGGCGATCGTCTCGTCGGAGCACATCGTGCCGTTGGTGCAGACGCCCACCGACATCCCGGCGGCGCGGAACAGGGCGACGATCTCCAGGAGGTCCGGGTGCATCATCGGTTCCCCGCCGGTGATCGTGACCTTCGTGACGCGGGCCTCGGTGAGCTGCGGGACCAGCTTGTCCCGGACGTTGTCCACCGACATGTACTTACCGCGCTTCGTCGCCACCACGAAGCAGTGGTCACACAGCGCGTTGCACGGCTCGCAGATCTGCACGAGCGCTTTCCGGTGGGGGGCGTCCACGGTCGTGCGGAAGTAGCAGGAGGCGGCCTGGCCGCCGGTCAGGATGGGGCGCGCGCTCAAAGCGGTCTCCCTCGTGGGTGGATGGTGCCCGGCCCCTCATGGGTCGGGGGGCTGTCCTGCCCGTCACAGCAGGAGCGGCGCCGCCCTCGGGTGCGCCCGGCGTGAGCCGGTACCGGGTGCGCGGGGAAGGTCCCCGCCGGGGGCGGAAGTCTCAGGTGTCTCGTCTGGCGCTGTAGTCGGCCACCAGGGCCTCCAGGCGCCGGATGCAGGGTTCGCACGCGTGGAACGGGCCGGCGCCGTGGTCCTCGCTGTGGACCGGGCCACATGACCGGGAGGCCGGCGCCGTCGCACCTCCAGCACTGGCCGATGACCCACACCAGCCGGCGGCCAGTGTCCGGCTGGTCCGGGAGCTTCACCGAAAGATCCCGTAGGCGAGGGCGCACATGATGGTGACCAGCGCGACCAGGTACGCGACCGCTTGTCGGTGCTGCGCGGTCCTCGCGTCCTAGCGGTCCGGGTTGTCGGGGAGCGTCACCGGCCGGCCTCCGCCCCGGCGAGCCCGGCCCGGGCCGTCTCTTCCATGTGCCCGCTCACGCCGTTGCCTCCTTCGACCCACGTGCGTGGAAGCAGGGTTTGCAGGCGTACCAGCTCCAGCCGGGCCCGCTGTCCTGGTGCCCCCATGCCACGAGCACGACGTCCGCTGTTACGGCGTTGCAGTAGCGGCACACCTCCCCCTTCGCCGCGACCTCGTCCAGTGGGCCGATCAGTGTTTCGACCGCGCGGCGCAACATGGCCGGATCGACGTACGGACGGTCCTCCTCCGGAGGCCAGAGCCAGCACATCCCGGTCAAGGTCTTCCGCGGCCCCGGGATGAGGAGTTCGTCTCCGGACCCGTACTGGACAACCCGGATCGCAGCGAGGTCCGGCCAGTCGGCAGTGGCACCCGGAGGCAGCGGCCACACCATGTGTAGGAGGCCGGGATCCTCGAATCCGTGCCCCCACCGGACAGTTGGCTACGCTCATGCACGGCGACTCCTCACAGTCGTCCACGCCCCGGTGCGGCACACCACTGCCCCCGGGGCCTCGACGTTCAGAGTGGAATCCCTGTGAAATCCGCGCGTCCCGCCGCCGGGTATACCCATGATGGGTAGGCACGCCGCAGAGCACGGCGTGCAGCCTTACCGGGCAGGAAGAGACCGCCATGAGCTTTCAGCCTCCGGCCGCGCTCCCGCGTGACCTCCTGGACGACGCTTCCATGCAACACGCTTTGTCCACCCACGACTTCGGCGCGGTGTTCCGCCTCGCACGAGAACGGGCCGGAATCAGTTACTCCCGGATCGCCACCGAGTGCGATATCAAGCCGGAGCGGGTCGGCACGCTGGCACGCGATCAGGGCCGCATCAGCAGCTTCGGCAAAATCGTTCAGATCGCGGACGCCCTACGGGTGCCCGGTCACATGGTCGGTCTCGCTCCCCGACCGTGGGAGGCGGAGTCCGCTCCTGCTTCACAGGACTGGACTGGACCCGACTTGCACCGCCGCACCGTTCTCCAGGTGGCCACCGCCTCCGGCCTGGCCGCCGCGCTCCCCGCCCTCCACCACGCCGCCCCGCCGGCCCGCATCACGAACTCCTACGTGGACCGCCTCCGGGAGCGCACCGCCCGCCTCCGCCGCCTGGATGACATCCTCGGCGGTGGCGACACCTACTGCGTGTACCTCGCGGAGGTCCAGCGCACGAAAGCCGTCCTCCACCGCGGCTCCTTCGCCGGTGAGGACGCACGCCTCCGGCTCACCTCGCTCCTGGCCGAGCAGGCCCAGCAGGCCGGGTGGGCCGCCTTCGACGGAGGCCGCGGGAAGGAGGCGGCCTCCCTCTACGAGGAGAGCCGCACGTACGCCCAGGAGGCCGGGGACGCCGATCTCTACGGCAACTCGTTGGCCTTCCTCGCGTACGGCGCCCTCGCCCACGACCGGCGGACCGCAGTGACCTTCGCCCGGGCCTCCTGCGCCACCATCACGGACAGGACGCCGGCCTCCGTCCGGGCGTTGCTCTATGAACGGCTCGCGTGGGCGTGCGCGGTGGACGGCCAGCCGGCCGGGACGGAGGCCGCGCTTGCCTCGGCCCAGGAGGCCCTGGAGACCGCCCAGGACGGCGAGCCGCAACCGGACTGGTCGGTCTGGGTGGACCGCACGGAGCTGGGCATCATGACGGGCCGCTGCTGGACGGAGCTCCGCCGCCCGCTCCGCGCCGTCCCCGCCCTCACGGACGCCCTCGGCCGGTACCCGGACGAGTACGCCCGGGACAAGTCGCTCTATCTCTCGTGGCTCGCGGAGGCCTACCTCACCGCCGGGGAGGTGGAGGAGGCCGCCGCGACCACGGACCGCGCGCTGGACCTCGCCACGGGCGTCGCGTCCATCCGGCCCATGCAGCGCATCGCGCCCGTCCTGGAGAGCCTGCGCCCCCATGGGCAGCTCCCCGCCGTACGGGCGGTCCTCGATCGCGCGGCCCCCTAGTCCTGCTGCGGGCCCACGGAGCTCTCAATCCACTCCAGGGCCCGCGCGGCGCCGGTCGTGATCGGCGTGGCGATCAACTCGGGGTTGTCCCACGGGTGCTCCGCCAAGAGGTGGGCCTCTAGCTCCGGGTACCGCTCCGCGGTGGTCGTGAGGAGGACCTTGTACTCCTTGCCGGTGCCGTACTCCCCGAGGTGCCAGAACACGCTGGTGACGGGGCCGATCACCTGGGCCCCGGCAGCGAGCCGGGCCTTGACCGCCGAGCCGGCCAGGGCCACGGCGTCCTCTTCGGTGGGCGTGGCGGTCGATACCTGCACGTGATCAGTCATGGTCAGGAGCGTAGCCACCGGGCCGCACGGCCACTAGATGAGTGAGTCCGGTGTTCTCAGTGGTCGTAGGCGATCAGTGATCGTTTGACTGCGGCACCAGTGGTCCAGTTGTGCCAGATGCCGGCGGCGAGGGCGAGGAGTCGTTGACCGGTGCGGGCGAAGACTCCGGCCGGGGTCCTGCCGCCGTGCTGTTCCAGGCTGAGCTGGCCCTTGAGCGTATCGATCACGGCTTCGATCCACTGACGGACGCGGGCGATCTTCCCGTGCCGGACCGGTTCGTCCTTGCGGTCCGGCCGCACGAGACGAGCGCCGAGGCGCTCGGTGCAGAACGCTTCGAACTCCTTCCCGGCGAAGCCCTTGTCCGCGAGGATCACCTGGCCTTGGCGGATGAGGTGATGGTCGCGTTCCAGCAGCGCGGCCATCACCTCCCGCTCGCCGATCTTCGGGTTGGCCAGGCACCAGGTGACGGGCATGCCTTCGGCGGTGGTGACCAGGTAGAGGCGAAAGACCCAAAAGAAGCGAGAGTGGGAGCGGCAATAGCCGTAGCCGCAGTGCCCGGCCAGGTCGGAGCCTTTGACGCTCTCGCGGGAGGCCGCGCAGGGCAGCGGGGTGGAGTCGATCAGCCGCAGGTCGTCGTTCCAGGTGGGTACCTGTCGAGCCAGGGCCTCGATCACGCGGCTGATCAGCGGCCCGGCGGCGTTGAGACGCTTGTTGCAGGCGGACTGTTGAGGCAGGTAGCGGAACAGGTGTCCGAGGCGTGCGTGGGCGAAGCGGATCCAGTGGCGTGCCGAGGGGAAGCCGAGCAGGACTTGGGCGACGGCCAGGCACAGCAGTTCGGCGTCCGTGAGTTTCGGGGGTCGCCCAATCCGGCGACAAGGGGCCACATGGTCGTCGATGAACACGTACAGTGCCGTCAGAAGGGCGTCCAGGTTTGTCTTCACACACTGACCAACGGGCGCCCTTCGCCATGGTCGCGACCAGCACAAACATCGGACTCATTCATCTAGAGGTGCGGCGGGGCTTCTGCCGTTCTGACGTACCGCGGGCACAAGGGTGCCCCACCATGCATCGCACGGTGGGGCACCTCCTGACGCTGTGCGCTGGAGCAGGTGCTCAGGCGACGCCGGCCTCTCCGCGCTTGACACCCTCCACGAAGGAAGAGAACGCCTCGGCGGGGAAGCTCAGGACCGGACCAGCCGGAACCTTCGAGTCACGGACGGGAACCACGCCGCGCGTGGGCACAAGGTCCGTGGCGACCTCCACGCAGTTGCCGCCAGTGTCACTGTAGGAGGACTTGAACCACTGCGGGTTTTCGGTCACGGGTAGCCCTTTCGTACCTCGCGGATCATGTCAACCGTCGCGCTCTGGGGGAGGGCTTCGGCCTGCAACTGATGGTAGGCCGTCAACAGGGGGAACACTGCTGCCGAGTCCCGCTCCAGGTAACCGCGGATCTGCGACTCGGCGTAGGCAACGACGGTCATGTTCGGCATGGTCAACAGGTTTGTCGGAAGGTACAGGGCGCGTTGCTCGCCTATCTCAAAGGGTGCGATTTGGAGAACCGTGTTCGGCCGTTCGGCGAACTCCAACAGGTGGTCAAGCTGCGCCCCCATCGTCCTCGGGCCACCCACCTGCCTCCGGATACAGCTCTCGTCCATCACGACCAGCATCGTCGGTGGGCGATGACGCACGAGCGTAGCCTGCCGCTCCGCCAGGAACGCCACTAGATCGTCAGCCTGGTCGGGCGTCATGGCTCCTCGCCGGGCCTTACTGTCCGCCAGGCAACGGGCGTACTCCGAGGTCTGCAACAGGCCCGGAACAATCCCGGTATCGAACAACCGGAGCTCTACAGCCCGCCCCTCGTGTTCCACGTACTCCGGGAACCCTTCCAACAGCGCACCATGCCGTAGCTCGCGCCACTCGCGTTCGAACGAATCAGCAGTGCCCGCAGTGCCAAAGGCCAAGTCGAGGGCCCGCGAGAAGGGAAGAGTCGGCGGCTTGCGGGCAGTTTCGACGGCTGAAACATGCTTGCTGGAATATGCCGTATGCGCGGCTAAGTCTTCCTGACTCCACGCCCGAGCTTCCCGTAACCTGCGCACCCGTGCGCCGTAGGCCGCTTCCGGACTGCTTTCGGGATCCAGCACTTTGCGGTTGACCACAACCCTTCCTTCCTCCCTGACACGTTGAAGGGTTCTCGACTCTAGGACACGCTGAGCCGCCCTGGTAGTGGAATCACTACGGAGAGGAGCGAAGGTGTCTACTGCCGTTCCCGCAGACGGGTACGAACCCCCACAAGCTCCGGCCCCCGGCACGCTCGTGGTGGACACCAGTTGTGGTGACCGCGTCGGAGAGTTCCGGGAAGTCGTCGGCCCGTGCTGGTCGCTGCGTCCCGTCAGCGGTGGGCCCGCGTGGGAAGCCGCCCCCCAGCACGTCCGTGCGGCCTCCCCCTCCGAGCGACTGCACGCCATAACCGCTCGGCAGAACGCCCGGAGCCGGGGTGAACTGCTGTGAGCCGGGCCCGTGGCCGGTGGGCCGCACTGGCGATGTGGTGGTCCCTGGAAGGGCAGTTCACGCGTCCCGTGCTGTTGCTCAGTGCCCGACGGAGACGAGCTGCCGCGTTCGCTGAAGCTGCCTTTGACGAGCGGTTCGTGCGCGAGCTTCGCCACCAGGTGGGCGCCCTGGCCGCCAGGCGCGCCGCGGAGGAGGAGTGGTGGCGAAGCGCCCTTCCGCAGGTACGGCGCACGGTGTCCGCGCTGGCCCGGGAAGTCGACACGGCATCCGCACTACCGGGTGGGTCGGACACGTACCGCGAGCCGGGAGGCCGGTCATGAGCCCGGAGACGGCGGGCTACGGGTGCGAGGTGCGCGCCGAGGGGCCCGTGTACGGCACGGGGGAAACCGCGCAGTACGTCCTGGGCACCTTCCAGACCATTTCCCCGGTGCTCGCGCTCCGGTGGCTCCGCGGTGAGGCGCTGCGCATCGCGGACCGCCTCGACCCCGACCCGAACCGCTCGGCGTGGGTACGGCCGGCCATGCGCCAAGGTACCGCTGCTGCCCCCGACTGCCCCACCGAGCTTCGGGTGTGGGCCGACGGTCTCGAAGAACAGCGCGCCGCCCGCGAAGGCATCAAGGGCGGGGACCCGCTGTTCGTGGTCGTCCGGGACACGGACTGTGCGTACACCTTGTCCGTCTGGCCGGTCCGGCTTCCCACCAACGACCTCGGTCCGCCGTGGCCCGAGTCGGTGTGCCACCGGGTCGGCGGGGTGTCGCG
This sequence comes from Streptomyces tamarix, assembly GCF_032423885.1. NCBI lineage: Bacteria > Bacillati > Actinomycetota > Actinomycetes > Kitasatosporales > Streptomycetaceae > Streptomyces > Streptomyces tamarix. The sequence goes on from NZ_JAWCTQ010000004.1 coordinate 171,304, forward strand.
CCCGCTGTACGTACTCGCCGGGGATCCGTGGAGACAGGGCCGTGCGCCTTACCCGAGCTGAGAAGGCCGCCGCGCGGGAGGCCGCCCGCGCGGACAGAGAAACGATCATCGAGCGGTACCGGGCCGGCGAGTCCGTGCCCCGGATAGCTGCGGACTACGGCGTGACGCAGGGGTGGCTGACGGAGCGCTTCAACGATTGGGGCGTTCCCCGTCGACAGAACCAGGCCGCGCACGCGACCCGGGCTGGTGGACGCATCTATCCGGGGCGCGTGGCTCCCCGGACGTCCGAGGAAGTGCGAAAAGCGCGCGAGAGATTCGACCGGGCTCGGAAAGACGTGATCAAGCGGTACCGGGACGGCGAGTCCGTCGCGTCCCTCGCGCGGGCTTTCCAGATCGACCGGCGGTGGGTGGCGTACCGGCTCGACGACTGGGGCGTGCCCCGCCGCAGCCAGTCCGAGGCCGTGTCCACGCGCCGGCCCGGGGCCCGGCCGCTGTAAGGCCCCCGCCGCACAGGCCCCCGTTCCCGGACAGCACGGGGACCGCGACTCGCTCTGTGGCGGGGGCGGGCACCACTCCGGTCGGCTGTCTGGCTGACGGTCGGCAGCCGGCCGGTCCTTCACCGCTCCGCCGGGAGAACAGGGTGACGGGCAAGGCCAAGAACACGGTTGCCGCCGCCGCGGCAGCCCCTCTCCCCTCCCCCAGGAAGGACACCTGTGCTGCAGTGCACCGCTCTTACCGCCGTCCGGTCTCCGACGGGGGAGATCGGCTACCCCTCGTGCGAACTGGGCGAGAAGCACGACGGAGAACACGCGGAGTGCTGCTGGGAGGAGGACGCGTGGGGCGGAGCGGTCTGGTTCCGCTGGGACGCACTCGGCGGACGTTTCGTCCTGCTGCCCTGGTGCGAGGTCGCCGGGGGCGCGTACGGGGACGCGTGCACGCTGTTCCGGAACCACCCGGCCGCACACTCGTGGAGCGTCGTCGATCCGACTCACGAAGCAGTGCGGCAAGAGCTCGAACGGCAGTACCCCGACTTGTCCCGGGGACCGGAACGACCCTAGGTCGTATACCGAAAGAGCCCGCAGAGAGCCCGGTCCTTCTCGTGTGATGCTGGCGTCATGACTGATCACCGCGAGGTTGCTGTCGTCCGCTGGCCAGGCCAGACCCCTCCGGTCGAGGACGGCCTGGCCGCGCTGCTGGCCGCCTACCATCTTCAGACGGAGGCCGAGAAAGGCGAATCGGTAGCCGACGTGCATGGGCTGCCGGACCGCTACCGGGAAGAGATCACCGACCCCCGGACCGCATTCGCCGACGATGTCGTACTGGTGGCTCTCCTGGACGACGCCGCTGTGGGGTGCCTGGTGGTGACCTCCCCGTACAACGGGCAGTCGGAGATCAAGAGGCTCTGGACCGCGCCGAAGTCCCGTGGCCGTGGCGTTGCCTCGGCCCTGCTCGGCGCTGCGCTCGCCCAGGCCGCGGAGGGCGGGGTGCACACTGTCCGGCTTTCGGTGTGGGAATGGCGGACTGGGGCCATTGCTCTGTACGAACGGCTCGGCTTCGCTGTCACCCAGTCATGGGATGAGCGGGAGCGGTTGGTGTGCATGCAGCGCTCTCTCTGAGTGGTCACAGCCATTCGGTGATGGCCGCGACGAGGATGATCGCCTCGTAACGGACTGCGAGCTTGTCGTACCGAGTGACGACGGCTCGGTGCCTCTTGAGGCGGTTGATCCCGCACTCGACCGCATGACGCTCGCGGTGGTCGACCGGGTCGAAGTGTGGCAACGTCCGGATGGTCAGCCACAGCGGCGCCGGCCCATGCCGACCTGGAAGGCGTGGAGATCACTTTGCTCTGGGCCATCGGGTCCGCCAGATCTCGCCGTAGTCCACAGCCACTGATTCAACCCCCGTGGGCACCTGTTCATCAGTACCGCTCCGGGTGTGGTGTCACCCTGCGGTCGGAGCAATGCCGCCGGCATCGGCCGGCGCCAGGTGGTGGGGGTCTGGGGCGGGGCGCGTGCGTTCTGTGACCCGGGCGCGCTGCATCCCGGTCAATTTGTGCACGAATCGGATCGCAAGGAGCGCGGCGACGATGTCGACGATCCCGGCTGCGACGAGCAGTTCGGTGGCGGACACGATCTCCTGCGGGGTTTCGGCCGCCTCGTAGCGCCAGTTGACCAGGCGTGTGACCAGCCAGGTCGCCAGGAAGGCTCCCCACCACAGGTTCACGGGGGTGGAAGGTTCGTGCTCGTCGCCCGCGTACGGGCGGGGCCGGCTCGCGGTCCAGACCTGTACGGCGATCCCTCGGGGCAGCCACAGGAACGCGAGGGGAATGAACCAGGACCCGATCGCCCAGCCCGAGCCCCGCTTGAACAGGTCGGGGGCGAAGACGTCGGCGTTCTTGCGCACTCGGTGGAACCAGATGATGAAGACCACTCCGGCGGCGAGGAAGGCCATCATCTGCAGGGATGTCGTGATGTACACGAACCAGTCCGCACGCTCGCCCTCGGCTTCTGAGGGAAAGGCGAAGGGGCGTTCCCTCATCGGGGAGAGCAAGGCACGCGTGTTCACCGTGGCGGCGATCGCGGCGATGTCGGTGAGAACCACCACACCCAACAAGATCATCACCGCCCGCCCGAGTCCGACCGGCGAGCGAAGAGACGCGCGCACCGGCCGGAGCAGCGACGACGCAGCGGACCTGGCCCCGCTCGACGTCTGCGAGGAGGCGCAGTCCCCGCAGCGGCCGTCATCGGCCGTCGCCACCGGTCTGCGGCAGACGGAACAGATCAACACGAAAGTACCCCCCACGAGGAACGACGAAGCCGGCGTTTCCCCAAGCGCCGTGCACGGATACGGCCCATCGGGAGACCGCATGCGGAAGATACGCCTCCGATTAGGTCGCCGTCCACCGCGTTTCCTCAGCTCACAGAGCCTTTGGGGGAACGCATCCAGCCTAGGCTCCCCATCGGACAGACGGTCGACACCGGCTGTCTGCCTCGAAACTCTGCCGCCCCGCCTCTCCGGGCCGTCCTACGAGAAGACGTGGCGTCGGAGTCGGCACTCTTGCGTGACCGCCATCAAGCGTGACATCGGCACCCTCGCCGCGGCCGACCTCGGCCAGATCACCCGCGCCGTGAAGCGCGAACTGAAGACGCTGCAGTACCGGCCGGAGGTCATCGACGGTTGCCTCGCAGGCACCGACCTGGCCCTGGTCCTGTGAGGGTCGGGGCGGCCGACCCGAAATTGATCGAAGCACAAAGCTGCTGGTCAGCTATGGTCGCGGCATGACTGACAGCCTGCCCGAGGACGTAGCCGACGTGCTTGATCTCATCCTGAGCCCGGACGAGCCCGTTCACGTCGCCCTCCGACGGCAGGTGCCCCAACTCAGGGTGCGATCCCGCTGTGAGTGTGGGTGCGGCGCTGCCGACTTCGAACTCGACACCGACGCGGTGGAGCCCGCGCCAACGGGCCTCGGCACCGTCGTGGCCGCCGACGTGCAACTGTTCACCGAAACCGGCGAGTGCCCCGGCGAGGTCCTGGTCTTTGCACAAGGCGGTTACCTCTCATGGCTGGAGGTCTGCTCTTGGAGCGATGACGTCGAGGTGAATCTCTCCGCGGCGCGGCGCTGGCTACGGCCGGCGGTCTCGGACCCTGACGCCGCCACCACGAGCCGATCGACATCACGGGTTCAAGTTCAGTAGACCGCCGCTGTTCGAGCAACAGCGCCCGAGAGGCGGTGGGTTGTCGGTGCAGGTCCGTACGCTTTGTCCATGCCCTCTCCCTCCAGGCCCCACGGCCGGCTGCGCCCTGCTGCTGCGCGGATCAGCGCGGCGGTCCGTCTGCTCGTGGGGGAGCCCGATGTCCCCGGCCGCGCGGCGGAGTACCAGCGGCTCCTGGTCCAGTGGAGCGAGGTGGCACGGGTCGACGTGGTCAAGGCGGCGTGACGCACGGGCGCCCCGCCGGGTCGGCTTCCGGCGGGGCGCTCGCTCCAGGGTCCTCCGTACCGAGCAGCATCAGCACGGGACGGGGCGGCCGTACGCCGCGGTGATGATCAGTCCCGCCCCTGTCCCCCCACGTGTCCCCGGCCTCGGGGGACGGGAGGCCGGCGCCCAGGACCCGGGCGGCGCCCCCGGGCCCGGGCGGCGCCCCGGCGGCGGGCGCCCGCGCCGGCCCGGCCGCCCCGCGCCACCCGCGTCGGCCCGGCCGCCCGGGCCGCCGGGCCGGGTCGCTCGGGGTCAGTCCGCGCGTTCGGCGGCGCTGCGCTCGACGCAGAACTCGTTGGCCTCGATGTCGGCCAGGACCGCCCAGCCCGTGCCGTCCGGTCGGCGGCGGTCGGCGACGAGGACCGCGCCGAGGGCGAGGAGGCGCTCCACCTCCTCGTCGCGGGTGCGGTCCTGCGGCTGGAGGTCCAGGTGCAGCCGGTTCTTGACGGTCTTGCCCTCGGGGACGGTCACGAAGAGGAGGCCCACCCCCGGTGCCCGCACCAGCGCTTCCGGGTCGCCGGGCCGGTCGTCGTCGGAGAGGGGCGCTTCGAGGACGGCGGCCCAGAAGGAGGCCAGCGCGTAGGCGTCGGCGCAGTCGATGGTCACGTGTCTCACCAGGGAACTCATGTGCCAAGACTGTCACTTCGGACCGGTGTCGTCCCCCGGATAACGCCCTGGGCGCGGGCCGCGGCGAGCCAGGACGGGAACCGCCCGACCAGACGGTCGTACAGCACGTCGTCGGGGACGCGACGCGGGTCCCGCCCGGCATGGAAGAAGCCGGTGTTGTCGACGGGGCGCCGGGCCGGTACGGGCAGTTCGCCGAGGCGGCGCAGGAAGTCGAACTGGTGGCTGCCGGGGTCGCCGAAGCCCACGAACTGCCAGAACATCGGCAGCCGGGCCGCCTTGCACACGTACTTCTCGGCGAGGAGCCTGCTGGTGGGTCCGCCGTCGGTCTGGAAGACGACGAGGGCCGGGTCGGTGGTGCCGCTGTCGAGGTGGTGGTCGATGACGGCGTCCATGGCGAGGTGGTAGTTGGTCCTCCCCATGTGGCCGAGACCGGCCGCGATCCGGTCGACCCGGCCCCGGTGGTCGGCGAGTTCGACGACGGTGACGGCGTCCACGCCGGTGGAGAAGAACACGACCGGGACGCGCCCGTCGTCGTCCAGGTGGGCGGCGAGCCCGAGCACCCGGTCGGCCAGGGCCTGGACGCTGCCGTCGCGGTAGTAGGGGCGCATGGAGCCGGAGTGGTCGACGACCAGGTAGACCGCCGCCCGCTGCCCCTCCAGTCCGTGCCTGCGCAGGGAGGCGCCCGCGCGCTTGTAGAGGTCGACCAGCGCGGGCGCGGTCCGTTCGATCTTCCGCAGGTCGATGGCCATGTGTGCTCCCCCCGGGCGCCGGCCGTGCGCGGCGCCCCGTGTCGTGTTCCGTGCGCGCCGGAATCACACCACGGGAGACCGGAATCACACTACGGCGGCACCAGGGCCACGCACCGCGCCGAAGCCGGGCCCACGCACCACGGCCCAGCCGGGCCCACAGGCCGCGCCGAAGCCGGAGTCCCCCACCGCGGCGAAAGGGCGCCGCGACATGGCGCAGCGCCCGCCATGGTCCGGTCGGGGACGTGGCAGGCGCTGCTGTGTTCCGCACGCCGTTGTACGGGACGTTGTGGGGCGCGGACGGTCAGACCGTGAGCGCGCGGTCGGTCGGGCGGATCGGGGCCGGCAGGTCGCTGGCACCGGTCAGGTAGCGGTCCACCCCGCGGGCCGCGGAGCGGCCTTCGGCGATGGCCCACACGATGAGCGACTGGCCGCGGCCCGCGTCGCCGGCGACGAAGACCCCCGGCACGTTCGTCTGGAAGTCGGCGTCGCGGGCGATGTTGCCGCGCTCGTCGAGCTCCAGGCCGAACTGCTCGACCATGCCGTTGTGGACGTCGGTGCCGGTGAAGCCCATGGCGAGGGTGACCAGCTGGGCGGGGATCTTCCGCTCGGTGCCGGGCTTCTGCGTCAGCTTACCGTCGATGAACTCCACCTCGACCATGTGCAGCCACTGGACGTTGCCGTCCTCGTCGCCCTCGAAGTGGGTGGTGGAGACGGAGTAGACCCGCTCACCGCCCTCCTCGTGGGCCGAGGTGACCTTGTACAGCATGGGGAACGTCGGCCACGGCTGGTGCGGCGCCCGCTCCTCCCCCGGCTTGGGCATGATCTCCAGCTGGGTGACGGACAGCGCGCCCTGGCGGTGGGCGGTGCCCACGCAGTCCGCGCCGGTGTCGCCGCCGCCGATGACGACGACGTGCTTGCCCTCGGCGGTGATCGGCGGGGTGACGAAGTCGCCCTCCTGCACCTTGTTGGCGAGCGGCAGGTACTCCATCGCCTGGTAGACGCCCTTGAGCTCGCGGCCCGGGACGGGCAGGTCGCGGGCGGTGGTGGCGCCCGCCGCGATGACGACCGCGTCGTACCGCTTGCGCAGGTCCGTGGCCTTGAGGTCGCGGCCGATCTCGACGCCGGTGCGGAAGCGGGTGCCCTCCGCGCGCATCTGCTCGATGCGGCGGTTGATGTGCCGCTTCTCCATCTTGAACTCGGGGATGCCGTACCGGAGCAGGCCGCCGATGCGGTCGGCGCGCTCGTACACGGCGACCGTGTGGCCGGCGCGGGTCAGCTGCTGGGCGGCGGCGAGGCCGGCCGGGCCGGAGCCGATGACGGCGACGGTCTTGCCGGAGAGCCGCTCCGGGGGCTGCGGGGTCACGTTGCCGGACTCCCACGCCTTGTCGATGATCGAGACCTCGACGTTCTTGATGGTGACGGCCGGCTGGTTGATGCCGAGCACGCACGCCGCCTCGCAGGGCGCGGGGCAGAGCCGCCCGGTGAACTCCGGGAAGTTGTTGGTGGCGTGCAGCCGCTCGTACGCGGCGCCCCAGTCCTCGCGGTAGGCGAAGTCGTTCCACTCGGGGATGAGGTTTCCGAGGGGACAGCCGTTGTGGCAGAACGGGATGCCGCAGTCCATGCACCGCGACGCCTGCTTGCTGATGATCGGCAGCAGGGAGCCGGGGACGTAGACCTCGTTCCAGTCCTTGACGCGCTCGCTCACCGGGCGGCTCTGGGCGCCTTCGCGCCCGGTGGTCAGGAAGCCCTTGGGGTCAGCCATTGGTCGCCGCCTCCATCATCTTCTCGGTGGTCTCGGCCTCGGAGAGGCCGGCCCGCTCGGCGGCGTCCTTGGCGGCGAGCACTGCCTTGTACGTGGACGGGATGATCTTGCTGAAGCGGTCCGCGGCGACGGACCACTCGGCGAGGAGCTTCTCGGCGACGGTGGAGCCGGTCTCCTCGTGGTGGCGGCGCACCACGTCGTGCAGCCACGCCTTGTCGGCGTCGTCGAGGGCCTCGACGGCCGTCAGGTTGCCGGAGTTGACGTTGTCCGGGTCGAGGTCGATGACGTAGGCGACACCGCCGGACATGCCGGCCGCGAAGTTCCGTCCCGTCTCGCCGAGGACGACGGCGTACCCGCCGGTCATGTACTCGCAGCCGTGGTCGCCGACGCCCTCGGAGACCACCAGCGCGCCGGAGTTGCGGACGCAGAAGCGCTCGCCGGTGCGGCCGCGCAGGAAGATCTCGCCGCCGGTCGCGCCGTACGCGATGGTGTTGCCGGCGATGGTCGAGTACTCGGCCAGGTGGTCGGCGGCGCGGTCCGGGCGGACGATGAGGCGACCGCCGGACAGGCCCTTGCCGACGTAGTCGTTGGCGTCGCCCTCCAGGCGGAGGGTCACGCCGCGCGGCACGAACGCGCCGAACGACTGGCCCGCGGAGCCGGTGAAGGTGATGTCGATCGTGTCGTCGGGCAGGCCCGCCCCGCCGAACCGCTTGGTCACCTCGTGGCCGAGCATGGTGCCGGCCGTCCGGTTGATGTTGCGGATCGGCAGCTGGGCGCGGACCGGCCGGGCCTCCTCGGCGCTCGCCGCGCCGAGCGCGTCGGCGGCCAGCTCGATGAGCTGGTTGTCCAGGGCCTTCTCCAGGCCGTGGTCCTGTCCGACGACCTGGTGGCGGACGGCGCCCTCGGGCAGCTCGGGGACGTGGAACAGCGGGGACAGGTCGAGTCCCTGGGTCTTCCAGTGGTCCACGGCGCGCGTGGTGTCGAGGAGCTCGGCGTGGCCGACCGCCTCGTCCAGCGTGCGGAAGCCCAGCTCGGCGAGGAGCTCGCGGACCTCCTCGGCGATGAACTCGAAGAAGTTCACGACGAACTCGGGCTTGCCGGCGAACCGCTCGCGCAGCACCGGGTTCTGCGTGGCGATGCCGACCGGGCAGGTGTCCAGGTGGCAGACGCGCATCATGACGCAGCCGGAGACGACGAGCGGCGCGGTGGCGAAGCCGAACTCCTCGGCGCCGAGGAGCGCGGCGATGACCACGTCGCGGCCGGTCTTGAGCTGGCCGTCGGTCTGGACGACGATCCGGTCGCGCAGTCCGTTGAGCAGCAGGGTCTGCTGGGTCTCGGCGAGGCCGAGCTCCCAGGGGCCGCCCGCGTGCTTCAGCGAGGTGAGCGGGGAGGCGCCCGTGCCGCCGTCGTGGCCGGAGATGAGCACCACGTCCGCGTGGGCCTTGGACACGCCGGCCGCGACCGTGCCGACGCCGACCTCGGACACCAGCTTCACGTGGATGCGGGCGGCCGGGTTGGCGTTCTTGAGGTCGTGGATCAGCTGGGCCAGGTCCTCGATGGAGTAGATGTCGTGGTGCGGCGGCGGGGAGATCAGGCCGACGCCGGGCGTGGAGTGCCGGGTCTTGGCCACCCACGGGTACACCTTGTGGCCGGGGAGCTGGCCGCCCTCGCCGGGCTTGGCGCCCTGGGCCATCTTGATCTGGATGTCGTCGGCGTTGACGAGGTACTCGCTGGTGACGCCGAAGCGGCCGGAGGCGACCTGCTTGATGGCCGACCGGCGGGCCGGGTCGTAGAGGCGGTCCGGGTCCTCGCCGCCCTCACCGGTGTTGGACTTGGCGCCCAGCTGGTTCATGGCGATGGCGAGGGTCTCGTGCGCCTCCTTGGAGATGGAGCCGTACGACATGGCGCCGGTGGAGAACCGCTTGACGATCTCGCTGACCGGCTCGACCTCCTCCAGGGGGATCGAGGGGCGGTCGGACTTGAAGCCGAACAGGCCGCGCAGCGTCATCAGCCGCTCGGACTGCTCGTTCACCCGGTCCGTGTACTTCTTGAAGATGTCGTACCGCTTGGTGCGCGTGGCGTGCTGGAGGCGGAAGACCGTCTCGGGGTCGAACAGGTGCGGCTCGCCCTCGCGGCGCCACTGGTACTCGCCGCCGATCTCCAGGGCGCGGTGGGCCGGCGCGATGCCGCTGGCCGGGTACGCCTTGGCGTGGCGGGCGGCGACCTCCTTGGCGATGACGTCGAGGCCGGCGCCGCCGATCTTGCTGGAGGTGCCGTTGAAGTACGCGTCGACGAAGTCCTGGTCGAGGCCGATGGCCTCGAAGACCTGGGCGCCGCGGTAGGAGGCGACGGTCGAGATGCCCATCTTCGACATGACCTTCAGCACGCCCTTGCCGAGGGCGTATATCAGGTTGCGGATGGCCTGCTCGGGCTCGACGCCCTCGATGAACGTGCCGGCGCGGACGAGGTCCTCGACGGTCTCCATGGCGAGGTACGGGTTGACCGCGGCGGCGCCGTAGCCGATGAGCAGCGCGACGTGGTGGACCTCGCGGACGTCGCCGGCCTCGACCAGCAGGCCCACCTGGGTGCGCTGCTTGGTGCGGATGAGGTGGTGGTGAACGGCCGAGGTGAGCAGCAGCGAGGGGATCGGCGCGTGCTCGGCGTCGGAGTGCCGGTCGGACAGGACGATGAGGCGGGCGCCGTCCTCGATGGCGGCGTCGGCCTCGGCGCAGATCTCCTCGATCCGGGCGGCGAGGGCGTCGCCGCCGCCGGAGACCCGGTACAGGCCGGAGAGGGTGACGGCGGTCATGCCGGGCATGTCGCCGTCGGCGTTGACGTGGATGAGCTTGGCCAGCTCGTCGTTGTCGATGACCGGGAACGGCAGGGTGACGCTGCGGCAGGACGCGGCGGTCGGCTCCAGCAGGTTGCCCTGGGGGCCGAGCGAGGAGAGCAGCGAGGTGACGAGTTCCTCGCGGATGGCGTCCAGCGGCGGGTTGGTGACCTGCGCGAACAGCTGGGTGAAGTAGTCGAACAGCAGGCGCGGCCGGTCGGAGAGCGCGGCGATGGGCGAGTCGGTGCCCATGGAGCCGATCGGCTCGGCACCGGTGCGGGCCATCGGCGCGAGGATGACGCGCAGCTCCTCCTCGGTGTAGCCGAAGGTCTGCTGGCGGCGGGTGACCGAGGCGTGGGTGTGGACGATGTGCTCGCGCTCGGGCAGGTCGCCCAGCTCGATGATCCCGCTCTCCAGCCACTCCTGGTACGGGTGCTCGGCGGCGAGCTTCGCCTTGATCTCGTCGTCCTCGATGATGCGGTGCTCCGCGGTGTCGACGAGGAACATCTTGCCGGGCTGGAGGCGGCCCTTGCGGACGACCTTGCCGGGCTCCACGTCGAGGACGCCGACCTCGGAGGAGAGGACGACGAGGCCGTCCTCGGTGACCCAGTAGCGGCCGGGGCGCAGGCCGTTGCGGTCCAGGACGGCGCCGATCTGGGTGCCGTCGGTGAAGGTGACGCAGGCGGGGCCGTCCCAGGGCTCCATCATCGTGGAGTGGTACTGGTAGAAGGCGCGCCGGGCCGGGTCCATGGAGTCGTGGTTCTCCCACGCCTCGGGGACCATCATCAGCACCGCGTGGGGCAGGGAGCGTCCGCCGAGGTGCAGCAGCTCCAGGACCTCGTCGAAGGAGGCGGAGTCGGACGCGTCCGGGGTGCAGATCGGGAAGATCCGCTCCAGGTTCTTGTCGCCGAAGAGGTCGGAGACGAGCTGGGACTCGCGGGCGCGCATCCAGTTGCGGTTGCCCTGGACCGTGTTGATCTCGCCGTTGTGGGCGACGAAGCGGTACGGGTGGGCGAGCGGCCAGCTCGGGAAGGTGTTGGTGGAGAACCGGGAGTGGACCAGGGCGAGCGCGCTGGCGATGCGGCGGTCGGACAGGTCCGGGAAGAACGGCTCCAGCTGCCCGGTGGTGAGCATGCCCTTGTAGACCAGGGTCCGGGAGGACAGCGACGCGAAGTAGACGCCCAGCTCCAGCTCGGCGCGCTTGCGCAGCACGAACGCCTTGCGGTCCAGGTCGATGCCGGAGCTGGCGCCGCCGTCGGTGACGAAGAGCTGGCGGAAGACAGGCATGGTGGAGCGGGCGGTGGCGCCCAGGAGGCCGGGGGTGACGGGGACCTCGCGCCAGCCGAGGACGGTGAGGCCCTCCTCGGCGGCGAGCGTCTCGACGCGCGAGACGGCCTCGTCCGCGGTGCTCTCGGGGAGGAAGGCGGCGCCGACGGCGTACGTGCCGGCCTCGGGCAGCGCGAATCCGGCGACCTCGCGCAGGAACGCGTCCGGGACCTGGATGAGGATGCCCGCGCCGTCACCGGAGTCGGGTTCGGAGCCGGTCGCGCCGCGATGCTCCAGGTTGCGCAGTACGGTCAGCGCCTGCTCGACCAGCTCGTGGCTGGGGACACCGGTGAGGGTGGCCACCAACCCGACGCCGCACGCGTCGTGTTCGTTGCGGGGGTCGTACATCCCCTGCGGAGCGGGGCGACTGTCCATGGGCGACCAGGCGTCGGAACGCATCGGCTCTCCCGTCGTCGTCGTGGCATGTGCGAGTGCCGAAGGGACGACGTTGGCCCTCCGCTGAAATTTCGTGCAGGTTACATGATGGAACGCTTCTCGGAAACCGGATAGTTCATTCCAACATGCGGACACCACAGGGGTGGTGCCGCTGTGGTTTCGCGTCGGGGTGGACGGAGCAGGAGGTACACGGGGACGTCCTGCGTCCTGTCGGGGAAGCGGGCCTCGTTGCCCGCGGTGCTCACGACTCATCCCCTCTGGCGAGGGAGTCGAAACCGGCGGATATCGGCTACCTATGCGGCACCCCGCATAGTGTCCCACCTGCCGGCCGATCCGGCTACCGGACGTTCGTCACAACGCCCCGGCAACACGAAGGTAACCCGCCGCCCCGCGGTCGCGCACCACGGGCGCCCGGCGGCCGGGCGCCCGCCCGCCTCAGAGCACCGCGCCGAAGACGCTGCCCAGCGCGTACGTCACGGCCGCCGCAGCGCCGCCGAGGACGAGCTGCCGCAGGCCGCTGTACCACCAGCCGCGCGCCGTCACCCGCGCGACCAGCGCCCCGCAGGCGAACAGGCCGACCAGCGCCAGCAGCACCGCCGGCCACAGCGCGGTCGCGCCCAGCAGGTACGGCAGGACCGGCAGCAGCGCGCCCAGCGCGAACGAGCCGAACGACGAGACGGCGGCGACCAGCGGCGACGGGAGGTCGTCCGGGTCGATGCCCAGTTCCTCGCGGGCGTGGATCTCCAGCGCCTGCTCCGGGTCGCGGGAGAGCTGCATGGCCACCTCGCGGGCGAGCCGGGGCTCGACGCCGCGCGCCACGTACAGCGCGGCCAGCTCCTCCATCTCGTCCACCGGGTGCTTGCGCAGCTCCCGCCGCTCGACGTCCAGCTCGGCCTCGACCAGCTCCCGCTGCGAGGCGACGGACGTGTACTCGCCGGCCGCCATGGAGAACGCCCCGGCGGCGAGGCCGGCCAGGCCCGTGATGACGACGGTCTGCTGCGAGACCGCGCCGCCCGCCACTCCGGTCATCAGCGCCAGGTTGGAGACCAGCCCGTCCATCGCGCCGAACACCGCCGGGCGCAGCCAGCCGCCGTTCACGTCGCGGTGCGTGTGGTTGTCGCGGTGGGCGACGTGCGGCGCGGCGGCGGTCTCGATGATGGACACGGCTCTCCCCTTGCTCCGCGCGGGACGGCCCCGCGCTTTCCTCGATCATCTTCGAAACTACGCTCGATGTAAGGGGCGCGCTAGCAAGGCAGGCTTTACTTAGTAAGGGTCGCCACACCACCGCCCCGTGTCCGCGCCGGGCGTCGGCGGCGCCTCGCGGGGGAGAATTCCGGCATGACGCGCACCTTGCCCCGGACCCGCATCGCGGTGCTCGGCAGCACCAACATGGACCTCGTCGCCTACGTCCCCCGGGCCCCCGGGCGCGGGGAGACCGTGACGGGGCGGGAGTTCCGCACGGTCCCCGGCGGCAAGGGCGCCAACCAGGCCGTCGCGGCGGCCCGGGCGGGCGCCGAGGTGTCGATGATCGGCGCGGTGGGCTCCGACGACTTCGGCGCCCGGCTGCGGGCCGCCCTCGCCGAGTCCGGCGTCGACACGGGGCTGCTGCGCACGGTCGACGGCCCGTCCGGCACCGCCCACATCGTGGTCGACGACGACGGCGCCAACGCCATCGTCGTCGTCCCCGGCGCCAACGCCTCCGTCACCGGCCTCACGCCGGAGGACGAGGCCCGCATCGCGGCGTCGGACGCGCTGCTGCTCCAGCTGGAGCTGCCGCTGGACGCGGTCGCCGCCGGCGCGGAGGCCGCCCGCCGCCACGGCGTCCGCACGATCCTCACCCCCTCCCCCGTCCAGCCGCTCCCGCACGACCTGCTGGCCCTGGTCGACCTGCTGGTGCCCAACGAGCACGAGGCGAGCGCCCTGACCGGCGTCGCCGACCCGCGCGCGGCCGTCGAGGAGCTGCTGCGGGACGTCCCGGAGGTGGTCGTGACGCTCGGCGCGGCCGGCTCCCTGTACGCGGCCCGGGGCGCCCGCCCGGTGGCCGTGCCCGCCCGCCGGGTGCGGGCCGTGGACACCACCGCGGCCGGGGACACGTTCACCGGGGCGCTCGCGGTGGCCCTCGGGGAGGGCAGGCCCGTACCGGACGCCCTCGCGTGGGCGTCGGCGGCGGCGTCGCTGTCGGTGCGGCGGGCCGGGGCGTCGTCCTCCATGCCGTACCGCTCGGAGATCGACGCGCTCTGAGACGGCGAAGCGGCCGCCCGGACCCCCTCGGGCCCCGGCGGCCGCTCCTCGCGCGCGGACGCGGTTACGACTTCTGCGGCGTCTTCGCCCCGGCGTCGGCAGCGGTCTTTCCGGTGGCGGTCTTTTCGGCGGCGGGCCCGTCGGCAGCGGTCTCGTCGGCGGCGGGCTCGTCGGCGGCGGGCTCGTCGGCCCCGCTCCCGCCGGGGGCCGTCGCGCCGGCCGCGGCGGTGGCCGCCGAGGGCTCCACGACCTCCTCCCGGCCCGGCCGCTTCCGCGCCGACAGCACGATGTACGTGACGGCCAGCAGGAAGACCACGATCGCCGTCCACACGTTGAGGCGCAGCCCCAGGATGTGGTGGGCGTCGTCGACGCGCATGTACTCGATCCAGCCGCGGCCCGCGCAGTACGCGGCGACGTACAGGGCGAAGGCCCGGCCGTGGCCCAGCGTGAACCGGCGGTCGGCCCAGACCACCAGGAGGGCGACGCCGACGCACCACAGCGACTCGTACAGGAACGTCGGGTGGTAGAGCCCGGCCTCGCGGTTCGCGCCCTCGCTGATCTCCAGCGCCCACGGCAGGTCCGTGGGCCGGCCGTACAGCTCCTGGTTGAACCAGTTGCCCCAGCGGCCGATCGCCTGGGCGAGGGCGATGCCCGGGGCGATCGCGTCGGCGTACGCGGGCAGCGGGATCCCCCGGCGGCGGCAGCCGATCCAGGCGCCCACCGCGCCGAGCGCGATCGCGCCCCAGATGCCGAGGCCGCCTTCCCAGATCTTGAACGCGTCGACCCAGTTCCGGCCCTCGCTGAAGTAGAGCTGGTAGTCCGTGACGACGTGGTAGAGCCGGCCGCCGACCAGTCCGAAGGGGACCGCCCAGACGGCGATGTCGGCCACGGTGCCGGCGGTGCCGCCCCGGGCGATCCAGCGCCTGTTGCCGTACCAGACGGCGACGAAGACACCGATGATGATGCAGAAGGCATAGCCGCGCAGCGGGACCGGTCCGAGGTTGATCACACCGGTCGACGGGCTGGGAATGTAGGCAAGGTCCATGGCATCACCGACGCTACCCTGCCGGACCGGCGACCGGGCCGCCCACCCGGCAAAGACTGCATAACACCCGGCCGGTTCCGCCCGGCCGGACGGCGGCCGGGGCCGCGGCGCGGGCCCCGGCGCGGCGTCAGTACGCGGGGTCCGCGCCGGAGCCCGGTCCGGAGCCGGTGTCCGAGTCGCCGCGGGCCCCGCTCGCCGCGGGCGACGCGGGCGACGCTGTCCCCGGCGCGGTCGCGGACGCCCCGGTGGACGGGGTCGCCGTGCCGGGCTTCTTGCCCTTGTTGGCCTGCGCGACCCACTTCTTCAGGTTCGCCGGGGAGATCTGCTCGTTCCCCTTCGCCGGGAAGACCGGCTCGCCGTTGAGCAGGACGGTCGGCGTGCCCCGGAAGTCCCCCGAGCGGAACGCCTCGTTCGACGCGTTCACCCAGCCGTCGTGCGTGCCCTCGGCGACGCAGGAGCGGAAGGCGGGGGTGTCGAGGCCCGGCACCTTCGCCGCCAGCTCGAACAGCTTCGCGTCCTTGGCGAAGGCGTCGTCGGCCTCCTCCGGCTGGTTCGCGAAGAGCACGTCGTGGTACGCGCTGAACTTCCCGGCGTCCTGCGCGCACGCCGCGGCGTTCGCCGCGTTGAGCGAGCCGCTGCCGCCCATGTTGCCGTCGATGATCGTGGCGAGCCGGTACTCGGTCCGCAGCTGCCCGGCGGCCTCCAGCTCGTGGATCGTGTCCCGGAAGTTGTTCTCGAACATGGCGCAGGCCGGGCAGCGGAAGTCCTCCCACACGGTCAGCGTGGCGGGGGCGTCCGGCGCGCCGACCGGGATGACGAGCTGGTCCTCGCCGGTGGCGCCGGACGGCGCGGTCACCGGGCCCTTGCCGGACGTGTCGCCCTTGCCGCCGGTGTTCGCCGCGATGACGCCGACGACGGCGGCGAGGCCGAGCACACCGGCGACGGCCGCCGTCACCAGCACCAGGCGGCGGCGCTTCTCACGAGCCTTCTCGCGCTCGCGTTCGATCTGGAGGCGCTGGCGCGCGCTCCCCTTCCCTGCCCTGTTCTTCTCGTTCACGCCCAAGCAACGAACCGGGGAGGCACGTTCGCGCCTCCCCGGTTCCACAACCACCCGTACGAGCTACGAAACCCGCCGCACGCCCCGGGCCAGTTCGCCCGCCAGTTCCCGTACGGCCGCCACTCCGGCCGCGTGGCCGTCGGCGTCGAGGAGCCGCTTGACGAAGGCGGAGCCGACGATGACGCCGTCCGCGAAGGAGGCGACCTGCGCGGCCTGCGCGGCGTCGGACACGCCGAGCCCGACGCAGACCGGCAGGTCCGTGGTGGCGCGGGTGCGCCGCACGAGTCCGGCGGCCTGCTCGCCGACCGACTCCCGGGTGCCGGTGACGCCCATGAGGGACGCCGCGTAGACGAACCCGGAGCCGGCGGCGGTGATCGTGGCGAGCCGCTCGTCCCTGCTGCTGGGCGCGACGACGAACACGGTGGCCAGGCCGTGCTTCTCGGCGTGCTCCCGCCACAGCCCGGACTCCTGGACGGGCAGGTCGGGCAGGATGCACCCGGCGCCGCCGGCCTCGGCCAGCTCCGCGGTGAACCGCTCGACGCCGTACCGGTCGACGGGGTTCCAGTACGTCATGACCAGGACCGGCTTGCCGGTGGCCTCGAACGCCTCGCGGACCGTGCGCATCACGTCGGCGATGCGGACGCCACCGCGCAGGGCGATGTCGTCGGCGGTCTGGATGACGGGGCCGTCCAGGACGGGGTCGCTGTGCGGCAGGCCGACCTCGACGATGTCGGCGCCGCCCTCCAGGACGGCCTTGACCGCCTCGATCCCGCCGTCCACGGTCGGGAAGCCGGCCGGGAGGTACGCGATGAGCGCCGCCCGGTCCTCGGCCTTGGCCGCGGCCAGGGTGTCGCTCAACAGCCCGATGTTCCCGCTCACTTGGCGTCCCCCTCGATCTCGGCGGTGGCGCCGGCCTCGTCGGAGGCGACCTCGGCGTCGGTGTCGTACAGCCCGAAGTAGCGGGCGGCGGTGTCCATGTCCTTGTCGCCGCGGCCGGACAGGTTCACCAGGATCAGCCCGTCGGGGCCCAGCTCCCGGCCGAGCTCCAGGGCGCCGGCGAGGGCGTGCGCGGACTCGATGGCCGGGATGATGCCCTCGGTGCGCGACAGCAGGCGCAGGGCCTGCATGGCCGCGTCGTCGGTCACGGCGCGGTACTCGCCGCGGCCACTGTCCTTGAGGTAGGCGTGCTCGGGGCCGATGCCCGGGTAGTCCAGGCCGGCGGAGATCGAGTACGGCTCGGTGATCTGGCCCTCGTCGTCCTGGAGGACGTACGAGCGGGAACCGTGCAGGATGCCCGGCTCGCCGGCCGTCAGGGTCGCCGCGTGCTCGCCGGTCTCCACGCCGTGGCCGGCCGGCTCGCAGCCGACGAGGCGGACGCCCTCGTCGGGGATGAACGCGTGGAACAGGCCGATGGCGTTGGAGCCGCCGCCGACGCAGGCGACGGCGGCGTCGGGCAGCCGCCCGGCGCGCTCCAGGATCTGGCGGCGCGCCTCGACGCCGATGACCCGGTGGAAGTCGCGGACCATGGCCGGGAACGGGTGCGGTCCGGCGACGGTCCCGAAGAGGTAGTGGGTGCTGTCGACGTTGGCGACCCAGTCGCGGAACGCCTCGTTGATGGCGTCCTTCAGCGTGCGGCTGCCGGACTTCACGGCGATGACCTCGGCGCCGAGCATCCGCATGCGGGCGACGTTGAGGGCCTGGCGCCGGGTGTCGACCTCGCCCATGTAGATGGTGCAGTCGAGGCCGAACAGCGCGCACGCGGTCGCGGTGGCGACGCCGTGCTGGCCGGCGCCCGTCTCGGCGATGACGCGGGTCTTGCCCATCCGCCTGGTGAGCAGGGCCTGACCCAGCACATTGTTGATCTTGTGGGAGCCGGTGTGGTTCAGGTCCTCGCGCTTGAGGAAGATCCGGGCGCCGCCGGCGTGCTCGGCGAACCGGGACACCTCGGTCAGGGCGCTGGGCCGGCCGGTGTAGTGGACGAGCAGGTCGTCGAGCTCGGCGGCGAACGCCGGGTCGGCCTTGGCCTTGTCGTACTCGACGGCGACCTCGTCGACGGCGGCGACGAGCGCCTCCGGGATGAACTTGCCGCCGAAGGCGCCGAAGTAGCCCTCGACGTTCGGAACGCGACCCTCCGGGTCGGGAATGAAGAACTCGCTGGACATGCGGAAACCTCACGGTGAGTGTGGGTGGACACCGAACGCCGTGGGGCGGGGGTCGTCAGCCGGCCGCGAGCCGGACGCGACGCGTCGCGCAGTCGTTCCCCGCGCCCCGCGGGGGGCGCCATCGCATGCCGTTGACCTGGCCGGGCTCGGAGCCGATGACGTACCGCACGCGCCGTCCGTGCACCCGCCGCGCGGGCGCGCGGCAGCCCCGGGGGCGGCAGCCCCGGGCGAGCCGGGCGTACGCCTCCGGGGGCGTGGCCAGGACCGCGCGGGGCCGGGCCGCGGCCGGGGTGACGGGGGTGACGGGCACGGACACGGCAGGCGCTCAGTCCCGCCCGTGCCGCAGCGCCGGGTGCGCCCCGGCGGCGACGAGGTCCGCCACGGCGACCTTCGGGTCGCGGCCGGTCACCAGCGACTCGCCGACGAGCACCGCGTCGGCGCCCGCGTTGGCGTACGCGATCAGGTCGTGCGGGCCGCGGATGCCGGACTCGGCGACCTTGACGACGTGGGACGGGATCTCGGGGGCCACGCGCTCGAACGTGGAGCGGTCCACCTTGAGGGTCTTCAGGTCGCGGGCGTTGACGCCGATGATCCGGGCGCCCGCGTCGACGGCGCGGGCGACCTCCTCCTCGTCGTGGACCTCGACGAGCGGGGTGAGGCCGATGGACTCGGCGCGCTCGACCAGCGAGACCAGCGCGGGCTGGTCCAGAGCGGCGACGATCAGCAGGGCGACGTCCGCGCCGTACGCGCGGGCCTCCCAGAGCTGGTACGCGGTGACGATGAAGTCCTTGCGCAGGACCGGCACGTCCACGCGCGCGCGGACGGCCTCCAGGTCGGCGAGGGAGCCGCCGAAGCGGCGCTGCTCGGTGAGGACGGAGATCACGGCCGCGCCGCCCGCCTCGTAGTCCGCGGCGAGTCCCGCGGGGTCGGCGATGGCGGCCAGGGCGCCCTTGGAGGGGCTGGAACGCTTGACTTCGCAGATCACCTTGACGCCCTCGCCACGCAGGGCGGCAGCGCCGTCGCGGGCTTGGGGGGCCTTGGCGGCCCGCTCCTTGAGCTCGTCGAGGGAGACCCGCGCCTGTCGCTCTGCGAGGTCGGCGCGCACGCCTTCGATGATCTCGTCGAGCACACTCACGCGAGAGGCCCCCTTCCGGGAGGGTGATGATTGATCAAGCCAGACACCCTCGATGGTATCCGGAGGTGGGGCCATCGTCCGCATCCGGTTGACGTCCCGTCGGTGACCTGGGCCTTCACGGGGCGAGCGCGGAACCGAAGGGCAGGTTCCGCACGACGGTGAAGACGGCCCAGGCCCCGCCGAGCAGCCAGAGCGCGAGCGGGCTCGGATCCAGCCGTACGGGGAGCCCTCGGGCCGCCTTGACCAGCCAGAACACCATGAACACCACGAAGGCGGCGTATCCGGCGACCGCCATGGCGTTGGCGCCGAGGGCGGCGGCGAGGTCGCCGTGGACGAAGGCGTGGGCGCTGCGCAGCCCGCCGCAGCCGGGGCAGTACAGGCCCGTGTAGCGCAGCAGGGGGCAGACGGGGTAGTGGCCGGGCTCGTTCGGGTCGACGGCGCCGACGTACGCGAAGGCCGCCGCGGCGCCCGCGAGGGTACCCAGCGGCGGCAGGAGCCGCCGGTGCGGCGGGCGGGGGGCCGGGAGCGGCGCGTACGGGGCGCGGGCCGGGCCGGGGTGCGGCCCGGCGGGGGGCGGGGGGTGCGGTCCGGCGGGGGATGGTGTCGTGGCGTCCACCCGCTGATTGTCGCCGCCCGCGCGGGAAGGCGCAGCCCGGCGGGGCCGGACCGTGCCCCGCCCCTGACCGGGGGTCAGGGGCGTGCGGGGGTCAGGAGGCGGCCTCCGCGCGGCTGGCGGCGGCCCGGGCCTCGGCCTGCTCCCGCGACTCCTTCGGCTGGCCGAGTCCGGCGGCCTTCATCGCGGCGCCGACGACACCGCCGAGCAGGACGACGGCGATTCCGGCCCAGAAGCCGAGCGGGTTGGCCGCCACCATGAAGACACCGGCGATGCAGAAGCCGATGAAGGAGATGGTGACACCGGTCCAGGCGGCCGGGGTGTGTCCGTGGGCGCTGCCCGCCATGAGTTGCTCCTCGTTGAATGTTGCTCTGTGGTGAGGCCCCGCCGAGTGCGGACGCTCACGGCCATTCTTCCGCACGCGCGCGTACCGGGTGATCCGGGGGTGCGCCGCATGCGTCGTAGGCCCCGGTCAGGTGCCGTCCGTGGGGTCCTCGCCGCGGTCCAGGGCCTTCCACAGGTCCTCGGGCCGGTCGGGGTCGCCGGCGCGGCGGGCGCCGCGCGCGCGGGGGGCGCCGTCGCGCTCGTACCGGCCGGACATGGCGGGCCAGGTCCGGCCGTACCGCAGGGCGATCAGTCCGGCGGCGAGGATCAGCAGGGCGGCGACGGCCGTCACGTACGGCCAGGCCGTCTGCGTCAGGGCGGCGGCCCGCGCGGCGGTGTCGCCGGTGGTGCGGGCGGCCTGCTCGTCCAGGGCGGTGCTGTCGTTCGCGCCGAGGAGGGCGGCCGTGGCCGCCCCGGCGCCGCTCAGCGCGAGGAACAGCGCGACGACGCGGCGGCCGGCGCCGCGCGCGGCGAGGACGGCGACGAGGGCGGCGAGCCCCACCACGGCCAGGGCCGTGGGCGCGCCGGTGATGTCACCCCCGGCGGCCTCCAGGGCGACGCTGCCGCCGACGCCGGTGACGCGCCCCTCGGTCCAGGTGCGGCCGGAGGCGAGGAGGACGACGGCGGCGCCGAGGGCGCCGAGGAGCAGGGCCACGGCGAGGCTGCGACGGCCGCCTCCGGCGGTCACCGCCTCGCCCTGGCCGGTGGCACGGGGCTGGGGTACGGATGCGGCACTCACGTGTTCCACTATCCCCCATGCGCCCGGACGCGGTTCATCCGGTTGGCCGTGTGGACGGCGCGGAGCACCGCGGCCGCCTTGTTGCGGCACTCGGTGTCCTCCGCGACCGGGTCGGAGTCCGCGACCACCCCGGCACCCGCCTGGACGTACGCCGTGCCGTCGCGCAGCAGGGCCGTGCGGATGGCGATGGCCGTGTCCGAGTCGCCCGCGAAGTCCAGATAGCCGACGGCGCCGCCGTACAGGCCGCGGCGGCTGGGCTCCAGCTCCTCGATGATCTGCATGGCGCGCGGCTTGGGCGCTCCGGAGAGCGTCCCGGCGGGGAAGCAGGCGGTCAGCACGTCGAAGGCCGTGCGGCCCTCCGCGACGCGGCCGGTCACCGTGGAGACGATGTGCATGACGTGGGAGTAGCGCTCGATCGACATGAAGTCGACGACCTCGACGGAGCCCGGCGCGCAGACCCGGCCCAGGTCGTTGCGGCCGAGGTCGACGAGCATGAGGTGCTCGGCGCGCTCCTTGGGGTCGGCGATCAGCTCGTCGGCGAGGGCCTGGTCCTCCTGCGGGGTGGCGCCGCGCGGCCGGGTGCCGGCGATCGGGTGGAGCATCGCGTGCCCGGCCTCGACCTTGACCAGCGCCTCAGGGCTGGAGCCGACGACGTCGAACCCGTCGAAGCGGAGCAGGTACATGTACGGGGACGGGTTGGTGGCCCGCAGGACCCGGTAGACGTCCAGGGCGCTCGCCGTGCAGGGCGTCCGGAAGCGCTGCGACGGGACGACCTGGAAGGCCTCGCCGGCGCGGATGCGCTCCTTGATGTCCTCGACGGCCTCCTGGTACGCCTCGCCGCCCCAGCGGGCGGTGTACTCGGGCAGCTCGGACGGCGGCAGGACCGCGGGCCCGGAGTCGACGGGCCTGGTGAGGTCCGCCTCCATGGCGTCGAGCCGGGCGACGGCGTCCGCGTGGGCCTCGTCGACGCCGGTGTCGAGGTCGTTGTGGTTGATCGCGTTGGCGATCAGCAGGACCGTGCCGTCCCAGTGGTCAAGGACGGCCAGGTCGGAGGTGAGCAGCATGGTCAGCTCGGGCAGGCCCAGCTCGTCCGCGCCGTGGTCGCCGATGCGCTCCAGGCGCCGCACGATGTCGTAGCCGAGGTAGCCCACCATGCCGCCGGTGAAGGGCGGCATCCCGGAGGCGAGGTCGCGCGGGGTGTGCAGGGCCTCCACGGTGGCGCGCAGGGCCTCCAGCGGGTCGCCGTCGACGGGGACGCCGACGGGCGGCGTGCCCAGCCAGTGCGCCTGCCCGTCGCGTACGGTCAGGGTGGCGGCGCTGCGGACGCCGACGAAGGAGTAGCGGGACCAGGAGCGGCCGTTCTCGGCGGACTCCAGGAGGAACGTTCCGGGGCGTTCTGCGGCCAGCTTGCGGTAAAGGCCGACCGGGGTGTCGCCGTCCGCGAGGAGGCGGCGGCTGACGGGGATCACTCGGCGGTCGGCCGCCAGCTTGCGGAAGGTCTCGAGGTCCATGCCGCCCGACCCTACTAGCCCAACGGGAGCACGTCCGCGTCGAAGCACGTCCTGGCGCCGGTGTGACAGGCGGCGCCCACCTGGTCGACCTTGACGAGGACCGTGTCGGCGTCGCAGTCGAGGGCGACGGACTTGACGTGCTGGACGTGACCGGACGTGTCGCCCTTGACCCAGTACTCCTGGCGGCTGCGCGACCAGTAGGTGCAGCGGCCGGTGGTGAGGGTGCGGTGCAGGGCCTCGTCGTCCATCCAGCCGAGCATCAGCACCTCGCCGGTGTCGTACTGCTGGGCGATGGCCGGGACCAGCCCGTCGGGGCTGCGCTTGAGGCGGGCGGCGATGGCCGGGTCAAGGTTGCTGGTCATGCCGCCATTGTGCCGCGCGGCGCGGGGCGGACCGGGCCGTGTCCACTGGGCGGACCGGGGCGCGCCCCCGTACGCTGGCGGTCATGTCCACCCATGCCAAGCGTGAACGACTGCTCCTGGCCGATCTGTTGGAGACGGCGGGTCCCGACGCGCCGACCCTCTGCGACGGCTGGACCGCCCGTGACCTGGCCGCCCACCTGGTGGTGCGCGAGCGCCGCCCGGACGCGGCGGCGGGCGTCCTGCTGGGGCCGCTGCGGGACCGGCTGGAGCGGGTGCAGGCGGAGTTCGCCGCGAAGCCGTACGAGGAGCTGCTCGGGCTGATCCGGACGGGCCCGCCGCGGATGTCGCCGTTCTCGATCAAGCAGGTCGACGAGGGCGCGAACACGATGGAGTTCTACGTCCACGCCGAGGACGTGCGGCGGGCGCGGGCGGACTGGACGCCGCGCGAGGTCGACCCGGTGTTCGCGGACGCGCTGTGGTCCCGGCTGGAGAGGATGGCCCGGCTGATGGGGCGGCGCTCCCCCGTGGGCCTCGTCGTGCGCCGCCCCGACGGCCGGACGGCCGTCGCGCACCGCGGTACGCCCGTGGTGACGGTGACCGGTGAGCCGGGCGAGCTGACGCTGTTCCTGTACGGGCGGCAGGAAGCCGCCAGGGTGGAGTTGGACGGCGACAAGGAAGCGGTCGCGCGCGTCCTCGAAGCGAGGCTGGGGGTCTGAGGCCGCGCTCAGGGCCGCGAGGACCGGCGGGTACGGCGTAGGCCGTCGTCGGCCACCGGCCGCTTTCCGCCGCGCCCCGGGACCGGCGGGCACGGCGTGTACGCGGACGGCGGGGAAGGCGCGCGCCTTCCCCGCACGGACGTTCCCGGCTTCGGGGCCCGCGTCGACCCGCGCGGGGCGCTGTCCGTCGCGGCCGGCGCGCCCGGCCGGGGCGTGGGGCTCCTGCCGGAGCCGGGCCGCAGCCCCGCCGGTGCGCGAAGGGCCCGCGGAGGCGGGGCCGCCGTGCGCCGTCCCCGCCGTGGACGGCCTGCGGGCGGGGTGCGGGCGGCCCGGGGTCTTCCCCCGCCCCGGGGCCCGCGCGGCGGGGCCCCGTCCTGACGGCCGGGCCCGCCGCCGTGGTGGGCGACCCGGGCCGAGGGCCGGCCCGGCCGCCGCGCGCGGGGCCCCGCCTCAGCGGACGGGGTGGCCCGCTTCCCGGAGGGTGGCCTTCACCTCGCCGATCCGCAGGTCGCCGAAGTGGAACACGGACGCCGCCAGGACGGCGTCCGCGCCGGCCTCGATCGCGGGCGGGAAGTGGCCGAGCGCCCCGGCGCCGCCGGAAGCGATCACCGGTACGGAGACGTGCGCGCGGACAGCCGAGATCATCGCGGTGTCGTAGCCGTCCTTCGTGCCGTCCGCGTCCATGGAGTTCAGCAGGATCTCCCCCGCGCCCAGCTCCGCGGCCCGGTGGGCCCACTCCACGGCGTCGATGCCGGTCCCCCGGCGCCCGCCGTGCGTGGTGACCTCGAACCCGGACGGCGTGCCGGTGCCCTCCGGGCAGCGCCGGGCGTCCACGGACAGCACGAGCACCTGGCTGCCGAACCGCTCGGAGACCTCCCGGATCAGCTCGGGGCGGGCGATGGCGGCCGTGTTGACGCCGACCTTGTCCGCGCCGGCGCGCAGCAGCCGGTCCACGTCGTCGGCGCTGCGCACGCCGCCGCCCACGGTGAGCGGGATGAACACCTGCTCGGCGGTGCGCCGCACCACGTCGTAGGTGGTCTCCCGGTTGCCGGACGACGCGGTGATGTCGAGGAACGTCAGCTCGTCGGCGCCCTCGGCGTCGTACAGCTTCGCCATCTCGACGGGGTCGCCCGCGTCGCGCAGGTTCTGGAAGTTGACGCCCTTGACGACGCGGCCGTTGTCCACGTCGAGGCAGGGGATGACCCGGACCGCGAGGCTCATGACGCGGCACCTCCGTTCGCGCGGTACGCCTCGACCTCGACCTCGACGACGAGCCGGGGGTCGACGAAGCCGGAGACGATGAGCATCGACGCGGCGGGGCGGACGGCGTCGAACAGCTCCTTGTGGGCGCGTCCGACCTCCTCCACGTCCCGCGCGTGGGTGATGTACATCCGGGTGCGGACCACGTCCGCCGGGCCGAGGCCGAGCTGCCCCAGCGCGTCGAACGCCACGTTGAAGGCGTTGACGGCCTGCTCGTACGGGCCGCCCTCGGCGATGGCGCCGTCGACGACGGACGTGCACCCGGAGACCAGGACGAGGCCGTGGGGCAGCTCCACCGCGCGGGAGTAGCCGAACTGCTCCTCCCAGGGCGCGCCGGTGACGACCTTGCGCACGGACCCGGTCACGCGGACACCGCCGCGAGGGCTTCCTCGAGGGTGAAGGACTTGGCGTACAGCGCCTTGCCGACGATGGCGCCCTCGACGCCCAGCGGGACCAGCTCGGCGATGGCGCGCAGGTCGTCGAGGGAGGAGACGCCGCCGGAGGCGACGACGGGCCGGTCGGTGGCGGCGCAGACGTCGCGCAGCAGCTCCAGGTTGGGGCCCTGGAGCGTGCCGTCCTTGGCGATGTCGGTGACGACGTACCGGGCGCAGCCCTCGGAGTCGAGGCGCGCCAGCGTCTCGTACAGGTCGCCGCCGTCGCGGGTCCAGCCGCGGCCGCGCAGGGTGGTGCCGCGCACGTCGAGGCCGACGGCGATCCTGTCGCCGTGCTCGGCGATCACCTTGGCGACCCACTCGGGGCTCTCCAGGGCGGCCGTGCCCAGGTTGACGCGGGTGCAGCCGGTGGCGAGGGCCGCGGCGAGGGAGGCGTCGTCGCGGATGCCACCGGACAGCTCGACCTTGATGTCCATGGCCCCGGTGACCTCGGCGATCAGGTCGCGGTTGTCACCGGTGCCGAAGGCGGCGTCGAGGTCGACGAGGTGGAGCCACTCGGCGCCCGCGCGCTGCCAGGCCAGGGCCGCCTCCAGCGGGGAGCCGTAGGACGTCTCCGTGCCGGACTCGCCGTGGACGAGCCGTACGGCCTGGCCGTCCCGGACGTCGACGGCGGGGAGGAGTTCGAGCTTGGTCATCTCAGGGGTCCTAGCCTCTAAGCGGGGTCGGGAAGGTCGGATCAGAAGGTCTTGAGCCAGTTGGTGAGCAACTGGGCCCCGGCGTCGCCGGACTTCTCCGGGTGGAACTGGGTCGCCCACAGGGCGCCGTTCTCGACGGCGGCGACGAACCTCTCGCCGTGCGCGGACCAGGTGACCCTGGGGGGGCGCAGGGCGGGGTTGGCGGTCTCCAGGGACCAGTCGGTCACGGCGTACGAGTGCACGAAGTAGAACCGCTCGTCGGGGTCGATCCCGGCGAACAGCTCGCTGTCCTCCGGCGCCTCGACGGTGTTCCACCCCATGTGCGGGATGACGGGCGCCTTGAGCGGGCCGACCGTCCCGGGCCACTCGTCGAGGCCCTCGGTCTCGACGCCGTGCTCGACGCCGTGCGCGAACAGGATCTGCATGCCGACGCAGATGCCCATGACGGGCCGCCCGCCGGACAGCCGGCGGCCGACGATCCAGTCCCCGCGGGCCTCCTTCAGCCCGGCCATGCAGGCGGAGAAGGCGCCGACGCCGGGGACGAGGAGCCCGTCGGCGTTCATGGCCTTGTCGTAGTCGCGGGTGATCTCGACGTCGGCGCCCACGCGCGCGAGGGCGCGTTCGGCGGAGCGGACGTTGCCGAACCCGTAGTCGAAGACGACGACTTTCTTCGCGGTGCTGTTCATTCGGGTCATTCCCAGATTCCCTGGATCCTCAGGACGCCGGCGAGGAGGCACATGCCGGAGGCGACGGCGAGCAGGACGACGACGCCCTTGGGCATCTTCTGCCGGGCGAAGGAGTAGACGCCGCCGGCCAGGAACAGGCCGACGACGATCAGGACGGTCGACAGTCCGGTCACCGCGTGCCCTCGTTCCCTTCTCCGCCCGCGCGGCGCGAAGGCGCCGCCGTCGTGCGCGTCCGCGGCCCGGCGGTCGCGCGGGCGCCGCTCACAGGGCGCCCTTCGTCGACGGCAGGATGCCGGCGGCGCGCGGGTCGCGCTCGGAGGCGTAGCGCAGGGCGCGGGCGAGGGCCTTGAACTGGCACTCCACGATGTGGTGGGCGTTGCGCCCGTACGGGACGTGGACGTGCAGGGCGATCTGGGCCTGGGCGACGAACGACTCCAGGATGTGCCGGGTCATCGTCGTGTCGTACGCGCCGATCATCGCCGCCATGTTCTCGGGCTCGGTGTGCACGAGGTACGGGCGGCCGGAGAGGTCGACGGTGACCTGGGCGAGGGACTCGTCCAGCGGGACCGTGCAGTTGCCGAAGCGGTAGATGCCGACCTTGTCGCCGAGGGCCTGCTTGAAGGCGGCGCCGAGGGCGAGGGCGGTGTCCTCGATCGTGTGGTGCGAGTCGATGTGCAGGTCGCCCTCGGTCTTGACCGTGAGGTCGAACAGCCCGTGGCGGCCGAGCTGGTCGAGCATGTGGTCGTAGAAGCCGACGCCGGTGGCGACGTCGACCTTCCCGGTGCCGTCGAGGTCGATCTCGACGACGACGGAGGTTTCCTTGGTGGTGCGCTCGACCCGTCCTACGCGGCTCATGAGCTCTGCTCCTTCCTCAGTGCGCGAACCGCATCCAGGAACGCGTCGTTCTCCTGCGGCGTGCCGGCCGTGACCCGAAGCCAACCCGGTACGCCGTTGTCGCGGACCAGGACGCCGCGGTCGAGGATCCCGCGCCACGCGGCGTGGGCGTCCTCGAAGCGGCCGAACTGGACGAAGTTGGCGTCGGAGTCGGTGACCTCGTACCCGAGGGCGCGCAGCTCGGTGACGAGCCGGTCCCGTTCGGCCTTGAGGTGTTCGACGTACCCCAGCAGCGTATCGGTGTGTTCGAGCGCGGCGAGCGCGGTGGCCTGGGTGACGGCGGACAGGTGGTACGGCAGGCGGACCAGCTGGACGGCGTCGACGACGGCCGGGTGGGCGGCGAGGTAGCCGAGGCGGAGCCCGGCGGCGCCGAACGCCTTCGACATGGTGCGGGAGACCACCAGGTGCGGGCGGCCCTCGATGAGCGGCAGCAACGACGGGCGGTGGCTGAACTCGACGTACGCCTCGTCGACGACGACCAGGGACGGCTTGGCGGCCTGGGCGGCGTCGTGGAGGGCCAGCACCGTGTCGGCGTCGACGGCGGTGCCGGTGGGGTTGTTGGGGGAGGTGATGAACACCACGTCGGGGCGGTGCTCGGCGATGGCCGCCGAGGCGGCCGCCACGTCGATGCCGAAGTCGTCGCGGCGGGGGCCGGAGATCCAGCCGGTGCCCGTGCCGCGGGAGATCAGGCCGTGCATGGAGTACGAGGGCTCGAAGCCCAGCGCGGTCCTGCCGGGGCCGCCGAAGGTCTGCAGGAGCTGCTGGAGGACCTCGTTGGAGCCGTTGGCCGCCCAGACCCGGCTCGTGTCGACCTCGTGGCCGGTGGTGCGGGTGAGGTAGCGGGCCAGTCCGGCGCGCAGCTCGACCGCGTCGCGGTCGGGGTAGCGGTTGAGGTGCCGGGCGGCCTCCCGGACGCGCTCCGCGATGCGCTCCACGAGCGGCTCGGGCAGCGGGTAGGGGTTCTCGTTGGTGTTGAGGCGTACGGGTACGTCGAGCTGGGGCGCCCCGTAGGGGGACTTGCCGCGCAGCTCGTCGCGGATGGGCAGGTCGTCGATGCGCACGTCGGTCACGGCTGCGGCACCTCTCCCCCGAAGCGGGCCTTCACGGCCGCGCCGTGCGCCGGCAGGTCCTCCGCCTCGGCGAGCGTGACCACGTGGTGGGTGACCTCGGCGAGCGCTTCGCGCGTGTAGTCCACGATGTGGATGCCGCGCAGGAAGGACTGGACGGACAGGCCCGAGGAGTGGCAGGCGCAGCCGCCGGTGGGCAGGACGTGGTTGGAGCCGGCGCAGTAGTCCCCGAGGGAGACCGGCGACCAGGGGCCGACGAAGATCGCGCCGGCGTTGCGGACGCGCTGGGCGACGGCGGCGGCGTCGGCGGTCTGGATCTCCAGGTGCTCGGCGCCGTACGCGTCGACGACGCGCAGGCCCTCGTCGACGCCGTCGACGAGGACGATCGCGGACTGCTTGCCGCGCAGGGCGGGCAGGACGCGGTCGTCGACGTGCTTGGTCGCGGCGACCTGCGCCTCCAGCTCGCGCTCGACGGCGTCGGCCAGCTCGGCGGAGTCGGTGACGAGCACGGCGGCGGCGAGCGGGTCGTGCTCTGCCTGGCTGATCAGGTCGGCGGCGACGTGGACCGGGTCGGCGGTGGCGTCGGCGAGGACGGCGATCTCGGTGGGGCCGGCCTCCGTGTCGATGCCGATGCGGCCGGTGAAGTACCGCTTGGCGGCGGCGACCCAGATGTTGCCGGGGCCGGTGACCATGTCGGCGGGGGCGCAGGTCTCCGTGCCGTACGCGAACATGGCGACGGCCTGGGCGCCGCCCGCCGCGTACACCTCGTCGACGCCGAGGAGGGCGCAGGCGGCGAGGATCGTGGGGTGCGGCAGGCCGCCGAACTCCTTCTGCGGCGGGGACGCCAGGGCGATCGACCCGACGCCCGCCTCCTGCGCCGGCACGACGTTCATGATCACGGACGAGGGGTAGACGGAACGGCCGCCCGGCGCGTACAGGCCGACGCGCCCGACGGGGACCCACTTCTCGGTGACCGTGCCGCCGGGCACGACCTGTGTCGTGTGCGTGGTGCGGCGCTGCTCGCGGTGGACGGTCCGGGCGCGGCGGGCGGACTCCTCCAGGCCGGCGCGGACGGCCGGATCCAGCTCCTCCAGGGCGCGGGCCAACGCGGCGGCCGGGACGCGCACCTGGTCGAGGGCGACGCCGTCGAACCGCTCGGCGTAGTCGATCAGCGCCGCGTCGCCCCGATGGTGCACGGCCTCGCAGATGGGCCGCACCTTCTCCAGGGCGGCTTCCACGTCGAACTCGGCACGGGGCAGCAGGTCGCGCAGGGCGCCGCCCGTCGGCAGGGCGTCGCCGCGCAGATCGATTCGTGAGATCACAGGTCAATTCTCGCAGACGGGCTCGCGGCTCCGACCGTCCGTATCACTGGCTGATACACGCCACATCACCCCGCGGTTGTCACACCTGACCGTTAGCGTTCAGGCCGTCACGCAGAGGGAAGAACAGCCGTACGACCAGGGAAGCGAGGAGGGCGGCATTGACCGAGCCGCACGACGACCGCGACGACCGTCACGACGACGAGGTGCCCGGCGACCTCACCCCCGCCGAACTGGGGATGTGGCAGGCGTTCCGCATCGGCGCGTGGTACGACCTGCGCTCGGGCCATCCGGTGCTGGACGACCCGTTCGTGCCGCGGGAGTGGCCGCAGGAGCGGTGCGTCCGGGCGCGGGTGGTGGCCCGGCTGCTGCTGTCCGGCCCGCCGGCGCTGGCGGGGCGCGTCTCGGCGCTCAAGGTGCGCGGGGCGCGGATCACGGGGCGGCTGGACCTGGCGGGCGGCACGATCGCGCCGTACGTGGAGTTGCAGGGGTGCGTCTTCGACGACGAGGTGGTGCTGCCGGAGTCCCGGTTCACCACGCTCCGGCTGGTCGGCTGCGCGATACCCCGCCTGGAGGCGGCCCGGCTGCACACGGAGGGCGACCTGCACCTGCCGCGCTGCCGGGTGGCGCGCGGGGTGCGCCTCACGGACGCGCAGATAGGCACGGACCTGCTGATCAGCCAGATCCACGTGCAGCCGGACCGGCGCGGCCGGGCGATCGTCGCGGACGGCATGTCGGTGGCGCAGGACCTCCAGGCCGAGCTGATCGAGACGTACGGCGAGTTCAGCATGCGCGGCGCGAAGGTCGGGGTGTCGCTGAGCCTGCGCGGCAGCCGGCTGCGGGGCGCGGAGGGGCGGCGCGCGCTGAACGCGCCGCAGCTGAGCGTGGAGCGCACGCTGTACCTGACGGGCGCGTGGGTGAGCGAGTCGGTGGGCGGCTCGGGCGACCACCTGGGCGGGACGCCGCCGTACGGGCTGGGCGACGTCAACACGCCGATGCGGGGCACGCGGATGCGGCCCTTCGAGTGCCGGGGCGGGGTGCGGCTGGACGACGGGCGGTTCGGGGACGCGGTCGACCTGCACCAGGCGCGGTTCGTGCTGGCGTCGGCGCGCAGGGAGGAGTTGTCGCTGCGCAGGATCGTCACTCCGGAGCTGCGGTTCAACTGCGAGCGGCCGGAGGAGGGCCGGGTGGTGCTGAACGGCGCGAAGGTGGTCACGCTCGTCGACCAGGCGGCGAGCTGGCCGGGGCCGGGCGGCCTCGCGATCAGCGGGTTCGCGTACGAGAACCTGGTGCCGTACGGGCACTTCCCGCTGGCCCGGCGGCTGGAGTGGGTGGCGGCGGCGACGCCGGAGTACGCGCCGGAGCCGTACGAGCGGCTGGCGACGGTGCTGCGCGGCTGCGGCGAGGACGCCGACGCGCGGGAGGTGCTGCTGGCCAAGCAGCGGCGGCGCCGGGAGACGCTGCCGCTCGCCGCGAAGCTGTGGGGCTACCTCCAGGACTGGACGGTGGCGTACGGCTACCGGCCGGGGCGGGCGGCGGTGTGGATGGCGGTGCTGTGGGCGGCGGGGGCGCTGGCCTTCTCGTTCTACGAGCCGGTGCCGATCAAGCGGGACGAGTTCCCGCAGTGGGACGCGGTGCTCTACACGCTGGACCTGCTGCTGCCGGTGATCAACCTCGGCCAGGAGGGGTACTGGCGGCTGTCGGCGCCGCGGCAGTGGCTGTCGACGGTGCTGATCCTGGTGGGGTGGATTCTGGCCACCGCGGTGGCGGCGGGCGCGTCGCGGCTGCTGCGTCGGAGCTGACCGGGGGGCGGGTCCGGAGCGGTTCCGGGCGGGGGCGCCGACGGGTGCGGCGCGTTTCCACCCGTCCCCGCGCCACCGCTTTCTTTACCGCCTCTTGACGTTCGGCAGGACAACCTTCCCGCCGCCACCAAAGCTTCACAGCCTTCCTCTGGCGCGGCCCCCACCTGCGGTTTTCAATGGGCCGCACGATGTCTCTGCTCCGCGCCCTGCTGGGCAACGCGCGCACGGTCCGGCCCGGTCAGCCGCCCCGCGACGGGCTGCCGCCGGACGGCTCCGTGCTGCTGGACGCACCGGACGACAGGCTCGGCCCGGCGCTGGTGGCCGCCGCGCTCGGGGATCACATTCCGGCCGCCCGGCTGCTGGCCGCGACCCGGCACGCCGCCGAGTGGGAGTACCGCGACCGGTACGCCGTGCGCCTCGCCGCCTTCGCCCACAGCCGGGAGGACTGGCTGGCGGCGTGGCGGGCGCGGGCCCCCGACGACCCGGACGCGCTGCTCGTCGCGGCGCAACTGGCCGTGGACCGCGCCTGGGAGTCGCCCGTCCGCGCCGAACGGCTGCGGGAGGTGGAGCCGATGGTCCACGCGGCGGCCGAGATGGCGCCCCGCGACCCGGTGCCGTGGCGGATCGCGCTGGACCACGCGCGCGGCAGCAGGGCGCCGGACGCGCTGTTCGAGGCGCTGTGGGAGCAGGCGGTGCGCCGCTCCTCGCACCACCACGGGTGTCACGTGTCGGCGCTGGAGTACCTGTGGGCCCGCTGCTACGGCTCGCACCGGGCGTGCTTCGACTTCGCGGAGGCCGCCGCGCTCGACTCCCTGCCGGGCTCTCTGGTGCGGGCGCTGCCGCTGCGGGCCGCGTACGCGCAGTTGGTGAGCGGCGACGGGAACGGGGTGCCGGGGGCGCGGCTGGACGCGGCGGCGGACCTGGCGGTCGAGCTGTCGGCGCGCTACCCGGTGGGCGACCCGTGGCCGGCCGAGGTGCGCAACCTGCTGGCGTACGTGCTGATGGCGCGGCAGCGGTGGACGGCGGCGCTGGAGCAGTTCCGGCTCATCGGGGCACGGGCCACGTCGTACCCCTGGTCGGCCACGGCGGGCGAGGGCGGGGACCCGCTGGGGCGGTTCCTGGAGGCGCGCGACATGACGCGGCGGGCGAGCGTGCGACGGCACCGTTGACCGCGCGCCGGGGCCGCCTCGCGGCGCCCGCGCGCGCCCCTCGCAGCCCGTGCGCGGCCCGTGCGCGGGCGGTGTCCGGTCCCGGTGAGCGGACGGCCGGACGCGCGGCGGGGAGCGGCCATTACGCTTGACCGCTGTGACCACCGCTCGCCTGCCCCTCTTCCCGCTGAACGCGGTGCTTTTCCCCGGCCTCGTGCTGCCGTTGAACGTCTTCGAGGAGCGGTACCGCGCCATGATGCGCGAACTGCTCACGACGGACGAGTCGCAGCCGCGCCGCTTCGCCGTCGTCGCGATCCGCGACGGCCACGAGGTGGCGCCGACCGCGCCGGGAATGCCCGACCAGACGGCCCTTCCGGAGCGTGGCCCCGCCGCGGGCTTCGGCCCCGACCCGCTCAAGGCGTTCCACCGGGTCGGCTGCATCGCCGACGCGGCGACCGTCCGCGAGCGCCCGGACGGCGGTTTCGAGGTCCTCGCCACCGGGACGACGCGGGTGAGGCTCCTGTCCGTCGACGCGAGCGGCCCCTTCCTCACCGCGGAGCTGGAGGAGTTGGAGGAACCGCAGGGCGAGGGCGCCGGCGCGCTCGCCGAGGGCGTGCTGCGGGCCTTCCGCGCGTACCAGAAGCGGCTGGCGGGGGCGCGCGAGCGGTCGCTGGCCACCGGCGCCGAGCTGCCCGACGAGCCCTCGGTCGTGTCGTACCTGGTGGCCGCCGCCGCGGTGCTGGACACACCGGCGAAGCAGCGGCTGCTCCAGGCGCCCGACACGGCGACCCGGCTGCGTGAGGAACTGCGGTTGCTGCGCGCCGAGACGGCGGTGCTGCGGCACCTGCCCTCGCTGCCGGCGGTCGAGCTGACGCGGACTCCGACGAGCCCCAACTGACACGGGGAGGGACAGGGAATGGCGAAGAAGGCGAAGAAGCAGGAGACGGGGACGCGCGCGGCGCACGCGCACCGGGGCGGCGGGCGGCGGGCGGGCGGCACCCCCGCGACGGTGGCCCTGACGGCCGCGGGGACGCCCTTCACGGTCCACGAGTACGCGCACGACCCGGCGTCGCCCTCGTACGGCGAGGAGGCCGCGGAGGCGCTGGGCGTCTCCCCGGAGCGGGTGTTCAAGACGCTGGTCGCCGACGTCGACGGCGCCCTGACCGTCGCGGTGGTGCCGGTGGCGGGCCAACTGGACCTGAAGGCGCTGGCCGCGGCGGTCGGCGGCAAGCGCGCGACGATGGCCGACCCGGCGGCCGCGGAGCGGACGACCGGCTACGTGCGGGGCGGCATCTCGCCGCTGGGGCAGCGCAAGAGGCTGCCGACGGTCCTGGACGCGTCGGCGTCGCGGCACGAGACGATCTGCGTGTCGGCGGGGCGGCGCGGCCTGGAGGTCGAACTGGCCCCGGCGCACCTGGCGGAGCTGACCGGCGCCGTCCTCGCGCCCATCGGCCGGGCGTAGCGCCCGGGCGCGCGGGGCCCGCCGCTCAGCCGCGGGGGCCGTCGTGCGGCGGGAGCGGGGGGCCGTACGGGGTGAGGTCCCACTCCGGCTCGGGGTCGCGGGGGCCGAACAGCGCCGTGAGCGCCAGGTGGACGAGCATCGCGGCGATCGGCCAGGCCAGCAGCGCCCCGTACGCCTGGAGCTCCAGCGGCGCGTCGAAGGGGACGCCCTCGCCGACCGCCCGCGCGCGGGCCACCACGTCGTGCGTGGGTCCGAGGAGCGTGCCCGTGCCCCAGCCCAGTACGGAACCGAGCACCCCGCCGAGGGCGAGGCCGGCCACGACGGCGACGCCGCCCCGCCGGTGCCACAGGAACACGGCGAGGGCGCTGAGCGCGCCGAACCCCAGGCCGAGCAGGACGAACACGCCGTCCGCGCCGACGGCGTGCTCCGCCTCCGACTCCGTCAGCAGGACCGACCTGCCGTCCGAGACGAGCGGGGTGCGCGGCGCCAGCCACAGCCACAGCAGGCCGAGCGCGATCCCCACGACCGCCACCGCGAGCAGGATCGCGGCGCCCTGGCGCACCTCCGCCGCCGTGTCCGGCGCCGCCTCCTCGCCCTTCGCGTACGGGGGCGCGGGCGGCCACGTGGCGTGCCCGCCCGGCGTGTCACCGTTCGGAGGGGTGCTGGGGGCGGCGGCGTCGTTCGGCACGTGCTCACTCGGGGGCTGGTGGGACGGGGGAAGGGGTGCGGTCACTCTGTCATCGTGCCAGGCCGGGTCGGGCAGCGCCTCACCGGACGGCCGCCCGGCGGTACGCCCGGGTGGCGACGGCCAGGGAGGCGACGCCGACGGCGGCGCAGACCGACAGGTCGAGGGCGACGGCCGCCCAGTCCGGGTCGGCGTCGAAGGTGCGGGCGAGCGCCTCGACCCCGTACGTGGACGGGAGCAGGTCGCGGGCCCAGCCGATCGGGCCGGGCAGCCGGTCGGCCGGCAGGACGCCGAGCAGCAGCGCCGCCGACATGCCGAGCTGGCCTAGCAGCGTGGCCAGTTCCTGGCGCGGGGCCAGCAGGCCGAGCGCGGCGCCGAGCCCGGACAGGGCGGCCCCGGCGAGCGGGACGACGGCCGCGAGGATCCACAGGTGGGTGAGCGGAAGCTGGAAGAGGAGCGATCCGGTGACGGCCGTGACGACCGTGCCGGGCACCGTGAAGGAGGCGTACGCCCCGGCGGCGCCGAGCACCACGGCGGCGGGCGGCACGGGCAGCGTGGCGTAGTGGTCGAGGCCGCCGCTCGCCCGCAACTGCCCGAAGTACTGGGCGAGCAGGTTCAGCGCGACGAACGCCACGACGAGGACGGACGACCCGGCGACGACCGCGCGGGCCTCGGCACCGCCGTCGACCACGCCGCGCATCAGCACCATGATGCCGACGGACTGGAAGGTCGCGACGAACAGCAGCGGGATGCGGGCGACCCGGGCGCGGGACAGCTGCGCCCGGTACACGGCGGCGAGCGCCGGCAGCAGCCGCGCACGGGGTGCGAGGGGCGCGGCCGTCCGGCCGCCCGCCCCGGCGGCCGACCGGACGGCCCCCGTCGAGAGCGCCTCCGCAGGCAGGGTGCTCACCGTTTCCCACTCCCGTCCTCGCCACCGGCGCCGTGCCGTGCGCCGACCGTGTCCGCCCCTCCGACCGCCCGGCGCACCGGGACGGCGGCGCCCCGCGTCCGGGCACCCGCCCGGGCGGGGCGCCGGCCCGCGCCGGGCCCCGTTCGCTCGCGTCGCCGCGCGTTCATGACTTGACCAGCCCCTTCGCCTCGCCGCCGAGCGCCAGGTAGACGTCCTCCAGGCTCGGCGTCGCCAGCGTGAAGTCGTCGAGCGCCGCGAACGCCGCGCCGCCCGTCACCGCCGCGACCGCCGCGCGCGCCGCGTCCGGAGCCAGGCGCAGCACCCAGCGGCGCCCCGACTCCTGGGCGCAGGTCCGCAGCGCGGCCACCTCGGGCACGTCGAGCGGGGCCCGCTCCCGCCACACCAGGTCGACGCGCACCTCGCCGGCCACGCGTTCCTTCAGCCCGGCCGGGGTGTCGCAGGCGATGACCCGGCCGCGCTCCAGGACGGCGACGCGGTCCAGGACGGTCTCCGCCTCTATCACGTTGTGGGTGACCAGCAGCACCGTCGCGCCGTGCTCGGCGCGGCGCCGGTCGACGGCGGCCCAGACGGCGCGGCGCGCCATCGGGTCCATGCCGGTGGTCGGCTCGTCGAGGACGAGCAGAGGCCGCTCGCCGACGAGGGCGGCGGCGAAGCAGGCGAGGCGGCGCTGCCCGCCGGAGAGCTTCTTCAGGGGCCGCGCGGCGAGTTCGCCGAGGCCCAGTTCGTCGAGGACGGCGTCGCGTTCGGCGCGGGCGTCCCGCGCGGTGAGGCCGCGCAGCCGGCCGGTCGTCTCGGCGGCCAGCGCGACGGTCAGCTCGTCGAGCGCGGTGGACTCCTGGCCGAGGTAGCCGATGAGCCGCGCGGCGCGGTCGGGGTGGCGCACGAGGTCGTGGCCGAGCACCTCAACGCTGCCGGAGTCGGGGCGCATCAGACCGGTGAGCTGGCGTACGAGGGTGGACTTGCCGGCGCCGTTGGGGCCGAGCAGCCCGAAGATCTCGCCGCCCCGCACGTCCAGGCTGATCCCGTCGGTGGCCCGCACCTCGGGTGTCGCGGGCCTGCCGCGCCCGCCGCGCGCGGCGGGGTACGTCTTCACCAGATCCCGCACCACGCACACCGTACTCACGAGGGATGAGCCTAAGGGGTCGCGGACCCCGGATCGCGCCCGGGGCGGCGCCGCGCGGCCCGCCGTGCCCGCCGCTACTCCCCCGTCGCCTGGTTCCCGGCCGCCGCGCGGACGTCGATCTCGCGCCAGAAACCGGCCCGGATCGCGTACCGGTCGTGCTCGTCGATCTGGTCGTCCTTGTGGGCGAGGAGGCCGAACCGGGCGGCGTATCTGAGGAGTTCGCCGTCGATGCGGTGCGGGATGCGCGGGTACATCGCGGAGAGCTTCTGGACGTGGCTCTGCTCGGGGAGCCGCTCCATCCAGCGGCGGGCGAAGACCTGGCCCACCTCGAACGGGTCGCCGCCGACCGTGGTGATGTCCTCCTCCCGGTCGGCCCAGCGCTGTTCGGCGCTGGTGAGCTGGGCGAGGGTCGGGAGCGACGCGGTCTCGGGGGGTTCGCCGAGGGGGCCGGGGCGGTCGATCCAGCCGCGGTCGGACGACCAGCGCAGGGTGGCGTTGGCGGGCCCGGTGGCCGGCTGGGTGCCGGGGTGGGCGGCGGGGCGCAGCCCGGCGAGGTCCTTCGGGGTGGGGACGCCGCGCGCCGCGCCGGAGGGGGCTGCGGGGTGCGCCGTGCCGTTGGCGGGCGCGGCGGGCGGCCCGGCGGTGGCGGGCGCGGCGACCGGGGTGGGGGCGGGGGCGGGGGGCGCCTGGTCGGCGAGGGCGCCGGACGCCGCGGCGGAGGCGCGTTCGGCGGCGGCGAGGGCCGCCTCGGGCAGGGGCGCGGCGAGGATGGCGGCGATCTCGGGACGCGGTACGGGCTGCGGGGCGCACGCTCCGGTGAGGTCCTTCGCCCGTACGGCGCGGGTGATCCAGGCCCGGTCGAGGACGCGGCGCTCGTCGGCCTCGGCGACGAGGTCCTCGGACTGGTTGTAGTCGCCGTCGGCGGCCTGGACGGCCCAGAGGTGGACGGCGACGCCGTGCTCCTTGGCGGACATCAGGCCGGGCAGCAGGTCACCGTCGCCGGTGACGAGGACGACGTCGGAGCAGGCGCGGTTGCGGGCCAGTTCGGTCAGCTCGGCGTGCATGGCGGCGTCGACGCCCTTCTGCGCCCAGCGCCCGTCGCTGCGGGTCAGGGCGCCGAGCCGGACGGTCACCCGGGGCATGACGCGCAGCCGGCGGTGCTCCGGCTGGGGGACGCGGTCGGGGGCGCCGTCGAACCAGTAGATGCGGAGCAGCGGCTGGGCCGTGTCGGCCTCGGCCCGTTCCCGCAGTCCCTGGATGAGGGCGGTGTGGTCGACGGTGATCCGGGAGCGGGCGGGCTCCCCCGCCAGCAGGCTGGCGGCGGCGCCGAGCAGATAGCCGGCGTCCACGAGCACGACGCAGCGGTCCACGTGTTCCACCCTCTTTCGGGAACCTCGGGATCGGAGTTGCTTCGGGTTTCCTTCGAGTCTGCCCGACTGCCGGGGTCTTAACTGCCGGAGCGCGATCATCGGCGTGGCGCCTCACCGTAGTGCCTTCCGCGTTTCCTGACTACGGCCTCCGGCCGCGTCCCACGACTACCGTCCGCAATGATCCAAAATGCGCGGCACATACCGGTATGTGAGTCTGATCGCGGCCCTGACCCCCATATCCCACAGGAGGCACCACCATGGCCAAGAACAAGAAGACCGAACGTCAGCAGCGACAGTCCGAGCGCGGCACCCAACAGGCGCACGACACGTCGCTGCAGCACCAGGCGGAACAGCGGACGACCCAGGTGACACCGGCGGACATCGCACAGAAGGGCCGCCAGAAGAGGTTCGGCCACAACTGACCCGGGCCGGGCGGACCGGCGCGGGATCACGGAAGGGGCGCGCCCGTCATCACGGGCGCGCCCCTTCCGCGCGTGTGCGCCGGCGGTGCCTCAGCCGGCCAGGCAGGACGGGCCGAGGAGGACCTTCAGGTCGCCGTAGAGCGCCGGGTCGGGCTGGACGCGGTGCCGGTCGAGGCGGAGCACGGTGGTCTTGCGGGGGCCCTGGAGCTTGATCCGCACCTCGGTGTTCCCCCTGTGGTGGCTGAGGATCTCGCCGAGGCGGCTGACCATCGGCGGGGTCACCTTCACCGTCGGGATGGTGAGGACGACCGGCGCGTTGGTGCCCGCCGACGACAGGTCGGGGACCATCAGCTCCATGGCGACCAGCCGGGGCACGTCCTCGCGCTTGTCGAGGCGGCCCTTGACGAAGACGACCGTGTCCTCGACGAGCTGGGTGGAGACCAACTGGTACGTGGCGGGGAAGAACATGCACTCGATGGAGCCGGCCAGGTCCTCGACGGTGGCGATGGCCCAGGCGTTGCCCTGCTTGGTCATCTTCCGCTGGAGGCCGGAGATGATCCCGCCGATGGTGACGACCGCGCCGTCCGCGTGCTCACCGCCGGTGAGCTGCGAGATCGCCGCGTCGCTCTTGTCCGACAGGACGTGCTCGATGCCGAACAGCGGGTGGTCGGAGACGTACAGGCCGAGCATCTCGCGCTCCTGGGCGAGCAGGTAGGACTTCTCCCACTCGACGTCGGAGAACTCGACGTCCAGGCCGAACCCCGGTTCGTCGCCGCCCTCGTCGCCCATGCCGCCGAAGAGGTCGAACTGGCCCTCGGCCTCCTTGCGCTTGACCGCGACCACGTTGTCGATCATGGATTCGTGGTGGGCGACGAGGCTCTTGCGCGTGTGGCCCATCTCGTCGAAGGCGCCGGCCTTGATCAGCGACTCGACGGTGCGCTTGTTGCAGACGACGACCTCGACCTTGTCCAGGAAGTCGGGGAAGGAGGAGTACTTCCCCTTCGCCTTGCGGCACTTGATGATCGACTCGACGACGTTCGTCCCGACGTTCCGCACGGCCGAGAGGCCGAAGAGGATGACGTCGTCGCCCTGGGCCGCGAAGTTCGCCTCGGACTCGTTGACGTTGGGCGGGAGGACCTTGATGCCCATGCGGCGGCACTCGTTGAGGTAGACCGCCGACTTGTCCTTGTCGTCCTTGACGGACGTGAGGAGCGCCGCCATGTACTCGGCGGGGTGGTTGGCCTTGAGGTACGCCGTCCAGTACGACACGAGTCCGTACGCGGCGGAGTGGGCCTTGTTGAAGGCGTAGCCGGCGAAGGGGACCAGCACGTCCCACAGCGCCTGGATGGCCTCGTCGCTGTAGCCGTTCTTCCGGGCGCCGGCCTGGAAGATCGTGAAGTTCTTCGCCAGCTCCTCGGGCTTCTTCTTGCCCATGACGCGGCGGAGGATGTCGGCCTCGCCGAGCGAGTAGCCGGCGATGATCTGGGCGGCCTTCTGCACCTGCTCCTGGTAGACGATCAGGCCGTAGGTGACGTCCAGGACCTCCTTGAGCGGTTCCTCCAGCTCGGGGTGGATCGGGGTGATCTCCTGCTGGCCGTTCTTGCGGAGCGCGTAGTTGGTGTGCGAGTTCATGCCCATCGGGCCCGGCCGGTAGAGGGCCGAGACGGCGGAGATGTCCTCGAAGTTGTCGGGCTTCATCAGCCGCAGCAGGGACCGCATGGGCCCGCCGTCGAACTGGAAGACGCCGAGCGTGTCACCGCGCTGGAGCAGCTCGAAGGTCGTGGGGTCGTCGAGCGGGAGGCCGAGGAGGTCGATGTCGATCCCCTTGTTGGCCTTCACCATCTTGACGGCGTCGTCCATGATCGTGAGGTTGCGCAGGCCCAGGAAGTCCATCTTCAGCAGGCCGAGCGACTCGCAGCTCGGGTAGTCCCACTGGGTGATGGTGACGCCGTCGGTGTGCCTCACCCAGACGGGGACGTGCTCGGTGATGGTCTCGCTGGACATGATCACGCCGGCGGCGTGCACGCCCATCTGCCGGACCAGGCCCTCCACGCCGCGCGCGGTGTCGATGACCTTCTTGACGTCCGGCTCGTTCTCGTACATCGCCCGGACCTCGCCCGCCTCGCTGTAGCGGGGGTGCGAGGGGTCGGTGATGCCGGACAGGGGGATGCCCTTGCCGAGGACGTCGGCGGGCATGGCCTTGGTGATCCGGTCGCCCATCGCGTACGGGTAGCCCAGCACGCGCGCGGAGTCCTTGATGGCGTTCTTGGCCTTGATCGTGCCGTACGTGCCGATCATGGCGACCTTGTCGGCGCCGTACTTCTCCGTCACGTACCTGATCACCTCGACGCGCCTGCGCTCGTCGAAGTCGATGTCGACGTCGGGCATGGAGACGCGCTCGGGGTTGAGGAACCGCTCGAAGATCAGGCCGTGCGGGATCGGGTCGAGGTCGGTGATGCCGAGCGCGTACGCGACGATCGAGCCGGCCGCGGAGCCGCGACCGGGGCCGACCGCGATGCCCTGGTTCTTGGCCCACATGATGAAGTCGGCGACGACGAGGAA
The DNA here is from genome assembly GCF_032423885.1 of Streptomyces tamarix. NCBI lineage: Bacteria > Bacillati > Actinomycetota > Actinomycetes > Kitasatosporales > Streptomycetaceae > Streptomyces > Streptomyces tamarix. The sequence goes on from NZ_JAWCTQ010000004.1 coordinate 212,754, forward strand.
GTACCCCGGGAACCCCATCTGGATGATGACGTCCATCTCGTACTCGACCTGCCGCTGCCGGTCCTCCGGGATGCCGCCGGGGAAGCGGCGGTGCATGCCGCGCTGGACCTCCTCCCGGAACCAGCTGACCTCCGTGTGCCCCTCGGGGATGTCGAACTTCGGCATGAGGTCGCGCTTCTCGAACATGCCGGTGGGGTCGATCATGTCGGCGATCAGCCGCGTGTTGGCGCACCCCTCCTGCCAGGCGTCCGAGGAGTCGATGGCGTACATCTCCTCCGTGGACTTCAGGTAGTAGCCCGTGCCGTCGAACTTGAAGCGGTCCGGGTCGGAGAGGTTCTTGCCGGTCTGGATGCACAGCAGCGCGTCGTGCGCCCCCGCCTCGTGCGCGTACGTGTAGTGCGAGTCGTTGGTGACCAGCGGCGGGATGCCGAGCTTCCGGCCGATCTCCAGCAGGCCGTCGCGGACCCGGCGCTCGATCTCGATGCCGTGGTCCATCAGCTCCAGGAAGTACCGCTCCTTGCCGAAGATGTCCTGGTAGTCGGAGGCGGCCTTCAGGGCCTCGTCGAACTGTCCGAGCCGCAGCCGCGTCTGCACCTCGCCGGACGGGCAGCCGGTGGAGGCGACGAGCCCCTCCGACCACTGCGCGATGGTCTCCTTGTCCATCCGGGGCCACTTCTGCAGCCAGCCCTCGGCGTACGCGTCGGACGAGAGGCGGAAGAGGTTGTGGAGGCCGGTGCTGTTGTACGCCCAGATCGTCTTGTGGGTGTAGCCGCCGGAGCCGGAGACGTCGTCGCGCTTCTGGTGCGGCTGGCCCCAGAGGATCTTGCGCTTGTTGCGCCGGGACTCGGGGGCCACGTACGCCTCGATGCCGATGATCGGCGTGACGCCCGCCTTCTTCGCCGAGTGGAAGAAGTCGTACGCCCCGTGCAGGTTGCCGTGGTCGGACATGGCGATGTGGGTCATGCCCATCTCGTTGCACGCGTCGAACATGTCCTTGAGCCGCGCGGCACCGTCCAGCAGGGAGTACTGGGTGTGCACGTGGAGGTGCGTGAACGGCGGCTTCGACACGGTTGCTGCCTCCGGGGTCGGGAGCGTCAGGAGGGAAGGGGGGTCGCTGGGAAGTCTACGACTCCCCGGTGACGGCGGAGGCCCACCGCGGGGGGGTGGTGCGCGGGCACTCGGAGGCGGGTCCGCGCGTTGGACCGGTCGGAAGACCCGTCCGTTTTGTCATGCACGCCGCGCCGCGGTGTGCGCGCGTCAGGAGGCACCCCGCGATGCCGGTCCCGCAGCCCACCGCCCAGGAGCGCGGCGAGCAGATCCTCTCCGTGTTCCACACCGCCTTCGGGGAGCTGCTGGCGGCGGATCCGGCGGCCTTCCGGGTCAAGTTCCGGAAGATGGCGCACTCCGCCTTCGCCTTCTACCGGGGCGCCGCCTGCCTCTTCTACGCCGACCTCGACGGGGAGGAGCGGGAGGGCGGGCCGTACCTGGACGAGCGCACGGGCCGGGTGTGGATCCACGGCGACCTGCACGCGGAGAACTTCGGCACGTACATGGACGCCAACGGCCGCCTGGTGTTCAACGTCAACGACTTCGACGAGGCGTACGTCGGCCCCTTCACCTGGGACCTGAAGCGCCTCGTCGCCTCCCTGGCGCTGCTCGGGTACGCGAAGGCGCTCAGCGACGACCAGATCACCGTGCTCGTACGGCTCTGCGCGGCGGCGTACCGGGAGCGGATCCACGCCCTGGCGACCGGCGCCCGCGACGAGGAGGCGCCGCCGTTCACGCTGGACACGGCCGAGGGCCCGCTGCTGGCCGCGCTGCGGGAGGCCCGGTCGCTGACCCGGTTCGGACTGCTCGCCACGATGACGGAGATCCGCGAGTTCGAGCGCCGCTTCTCCTCCGGCGGCGGCACGGTCGACCTGGACGCGGCGACCCGCTACAAGGTGCTGGCCGCCTTCGACGGGTACCTGGAGACGCTCCCGCCGTCCAGCCTGGGCCGCCCGGACTCGTACCGGGTGAAGGACGTGGTGGGGCGGCGCGGCGTCGGCATCGGCTCGGCCGGCCTCCCGTCGTACAACATCCTCCTGGAGGGCAACAGCGACGCCCTGGAGAACGATGTCGTGATCTACATGAAGCAGGCGCAGGTCCCGGCGGTCTCCCGGCACGTGACGGACCCGGCGGTGCGGGGGTACTTCCACCACGAGGGGCACCGCACGGTCATCTCGCAGCGCGCCCTCCAGGCGCACGCCGACCCGTGGCTGGGCTGGACGGAGCTGGGCGGCGCGGGCCAGCTGGTCGCGGAGGTCTCCCCGTACGCCGTGGACCTGGACTGGTCGGACATCGACGACCCGGACGAGATGGCCGCGACCGTCGCGGACCTGGGACGGGCCACGGCCACGATGCACGCGGCCGCGGACGACGAGAGCGGCCACTCGCTGGTCCCGTTCAACACGGAGCGGGCCATCGACGCGGCGATCGCGGCGGACGAGGAGGGGTTCGGGGAGACGCTGGTGGAGTTCGCGCACGCCTACGGGGCGCGGGCGCGGGCGGACCACCAGATCTTCGTGGACCTCTTCCGTAACGGTCGGATTCCGGGGCTCCGCTGATCACCTCCTTTTAGGAGCCCCTTACCGCCTGTCGTGGCACACTCTCCGACGATGGACGACATGACCGGGACCCAGCTGAGGGGGGTGCGGGCAGCGATCTTCACGGCTCTCGTCGTGACGCTGTCCGCCGCCTCCCACGTGCTGCTGTCCCGGGTGCCGCTGCCGCTGACCGCGGTCCTGGCGGTCGCGGCCGGCGTCTTCGCCGCCGCCTACGCGCTGGCCGGCCGGGAGCGGGGGTACGGGCCGATCGCCGGCCTGCTCGTCCCGCTGGAGCTGGCCGCGGACACGGTGTTCACGGCGGGCCAGCACGCCTGCTACGGCCCCTCCGGCGGCCCGGTCGCCGGGTCGCTGCGCGCGGTCGGCGTCGACGTGCTGTGCGGCGACGCGGTGGGGACGCCCCTGCCGGGCGTCGCCGTGCCGGACACCGCGGCGGCGGCGCTGCTGCACTCCGGCGACCCGGCGGTGCCGTGGCTGCTGCTCGCCGCGCACGTCACGGTGGGGCTGGTCGCCGCGGCCTGGCTGCGGCGCGGCGAGGCGGCGCTGGGGCGGGTGCTGCGGGCGGCGGGGGCGTCGGCGTTCCGCCCGCTGCTGGTGGCGTGGGCGGTGTCCACGGCGCGGGGACTCGCGCCCCGGCCGGCTCCGCGCGCGGTCGCCCGCCGGCGCACGGCCCTCCGCGCGCGCCTCCTGGTGCACTCCGTCGGCCGGAGGGGACCGCCGTGCAGGCCCGTGACGGCCTGACCACAGCACCCCTCGACCACTGATCACCGACCGGTGATCCCCCACGCAGACGGAGAAACGAATCACCATGAGCGCACGCAACAGCAAGGTCAACAAGGCGGCGGCCCGCGAACGGCTCCGGGAGGAGCGCGAGCGCCAGGCGAAGCGGGACAAGAGGAAGCGGCAGATCACCGTCGCCGTCTCCGTCCTGGCCGTGCTCGCCCTGGCCGGCGGCGTCGGCTACGCCGTCGTCCAGGCCAACAAGCCCTCCCACTGGGAGGCCGCGAAGGACGTCAAGGACGTCAAGGCGCCGAAGAACACGACCGGCGAGAACGGCACCACGGTCGTCATAGGCAAGTCGACGGCGAAGAAGACGCTCCAGGTCTTCGAGGACTCGCGCTGCCCGGTCTGCGCGATCTTCGAGCAGCAAGTCGGCCCGGTGATCGAGAAGGACCTCGAGGCGGGCAAGTACAAGATCCAGTACGTGGGCGCCACCTTCCTCGACGGCGACTCCATGGAGCAGGACCGCATCGGCTCGAACGGCGAGGGTTCCAAGAACGCCCTGTCCGCCCTGGGCGCGGCGCTCGACGTGAGCCCGGACGCGTTCATGGAATTCAAGACGGCGATGTACTCGACGAAGTTCCACCCGGAGGAATCCAAGGACGAGCTCGCCAAGGACTCGTACATCCTGAAGATCGCCGAGTCGGTCCCGGCGCTGAAGGACAACGCGGCGTTCAAGAAGAACGTCGAGGAGGGCACCTTCGACGCCTGGGCCCTGAAGATGTCCGAGACCTTCGACAAGAGCGATGTCACGGGCACCCCCACCCTGAAGATGGACGGCAAGCCGGTCACGGACGCGAACGGCAAGAACGCGCCGATGACGGCTGCGGAGTTCACCACGGCCATCGACAAGGCCCTGAAGGGCTGACCCGCGCGCCCGGGAGCCGCCCCCCGCCCCGCAGGCGGGGGGCGGCTCCCGTTCGGGTCCGGCCGCGGGACGCGCACGGCCCGCTCCCGGTGGAGCGGGCCGTTCCGTTCAGGGGGCGGGAACAGGAGGCAACTTCCCGCCGAACAGCGGCACTTCCGGCTTACCCGACGGTAATGTGACAGGTAGTCTGCTCCGCCGTGACCAGTCGTTCCCTTTCCGCTCCCAGCCGCCGCACGGTCGTCAAGGCCGCCGCCGCCACCGCTGTCGCCGCTCCCGTCCTGGCCTCCGCCCCGCTCGCCGCGGCGAACACCGGGACCCCCGCCTTCCTCCACGGCGTCGCCTCCGGCGACCCGCTCCCCGACGGGATCCTGCTCTGGACCCGTGTGACGCCCTCCCCCGACGCCGTGCCCGGCTCGGGCACGGGGGCGGACACCGAGGTGGGGTGGGAGGTGGCCGAGGACAGGGGCTTCACGCGGACCGTCGCCCGCGGGACCGTCACCGCGGGCGCCGCGACCGACCACACCGTCAAGGTGGACGTGCGCGGGCTGCGGCCGGCGACCGCCTACTGGTTCCGGTTCACCGCCGGGGCGGCCGGCGCCGGGGCCGTCTCGCCGGTCGGCCGGACCCGTACGGCACCGGGGTACGACGACGCGGCGCGGGGCGTCCGGTTCGGCGTCGCGTCGTGCGCCAACTGGGAGGCCGGCCACTTCGCCGCGTACCGCCACCTCGCCGCCCGCGGCGACCTGGACGCCGTCCTCCACCTCGGCGACTACATATACGAGTACGGCTCCGGCTCCTACCCGAAGACCGACGACGTCCTGCGCCCCCACGAGCCGCGCCACGAGATCGTCACCCTCGCCGACTACCGCGTCCGGCACGCCACCTACAAGTCGGACCCCCACCTGCAGGCGCTGCACGCCGCGCACCCGCTGATCGCGATCTGGGACGACCACGAGTTCGCCGACGACACGTGGTCGGGCGGCGCCGACAACCACACCCCCGGCACCGAGGGCGACTGGGCCGCGCGCATGGCCGCCGCCCGGCGCGCGTACTTCGAGTGGATGCCCGTGCGCACCTCCGTCGAGGGCACGGTCTACCGGCGCCTGCGCTACGGCAGGCTCGCCGACCTGCACCTGCTCGACCTGCGCTCGTTCCGCTCCCGGCAGGCGTCCGTCGGCAGCGGCGCGGTCGACGACCCGGAGCGCACGATCACCGGCCGCGCCCAGTTGGACTGGTTGAAGGCGGGGCTGGCGTCCTCGGACGCGACCTGGCGGCTGGTGGGCACGTCGGTGATGATCTCGCCGGTCGCCTTCGGCTCCCTCCCGGCCCACCTGCTGAAGCCCGTGGCCGAGCTGCTGGGCCTGCCGACGGGCGGGCTGGCGATCAACGTGGACCAGTGGGACGGGTACACGGACGACCGCCGGGAGCTGCTGGCCCACCTCCAGGAGCGGGCCATCCGCAACACCGTCTTCCTCACCGGCGACATCCACATGGCGTGGGCCAACGACGTGCCGGTCACGGCCGCCACGTACCCCGCGTCGCCGTCCGCCGCGACCGAGTTCGTCGTCACGTCCGTGACCTCGGACAACCTCGACGACATCCTGAACGTCCCGGCGAACACCGCCTCCGCGGTCGCCGCCGCCGCGCTCAAGGCCGCCAACCGGCACGTGCGGTGGATCGACATGGACCACCACGGGTACGGCGTGCTGGACGTGACGTCCGAGCGCGCGCAGATGGACTACTTCGTCCTCTCCGACCGCACGGACCCGGACGCGTCGGCCGCGTGGACGCGCTCGTACCGGACGCTGAGCGGAACGCAGAAGGTCGAGCGGGTGTACACACCGGTGCGATGAGATGACCGCGCGGGTGTTTTTCAGCCAACCCCCGCGTGTTAACTGAAGATCACATACTTGTGGCGGGTGGTGCGTTCCGGAGATCGAACCCGGACACACCACCCGCTCGCGTCGGCCCCTTCCTTACGTACGGATCTCAACCTCCGGGACGGACCGAAGGATTTCGCCCACGCTCCTCCATCTCCTCAAGGATTGATTGGGCCGGAACGCTCCTCCTTCACATGTGACATGGCCACGTAATCTCCCGGCGGTGGCGAGGAAGGCCCTCTCCGCTCCCCCCGCAAGGAGACACGTATGCGTGCTCTTGTCCGTATATCTCCGAGAGCGCACCGTCGCGTGCTCGGTACGGCCGTGCTGGCCGGAACGCTGGCGCTGTTCCCGTTCTCCGCCCCGACGGGTGTCGCCGCGGCGACCGCACCGCTCGCCGCCGGCGAGGAGTGCGTCGAGGAGACGGGCGCGGGCGCCCACGCACGCGAGTCCCGCCCGTCGGGCCACGTCCACGAGCACGAGCCCAACGAGGTCTCCGCCACCGAGGCCGCGTCCATGGAGGCCGACCTCCAGAAGAAGCTGAAGGCCGCCGAGGCCAGGGGGCTGGACAGCGCCCGGTTCGACACGGCCGCCGCGGCGACGACCGTCCCGGTCTACTTCCACGTCATCCACGACGGCGCCAAGGGCAAGCTGACCGCGACGGACATCAACAGCCAGATGGCCGTCCTCAACTCCGCGTTCGGCGGCCAGGGCACCGGCAACACCGCCACCGGCTTCCAGTTCACCCTGGCGGGCACCACCTACACGGACAACGCCGCCTGGTACAACCTCTCCTCCGGCTCCGCCGAGGAGAAGGCGATGAAGACCGCCCTCCGCCAGGGCGGCGCGGGCGCACTGAACTTCTACACCGCCAACCTCGGCGGCGGCCTCCTCGGCTGGGCGACCTTCCCGTCCTCGTACCGCTCCAACCCGTCCATGGACGGTGTCGTCGTCCTCGACGCGTCGCTGCCCGGCGGCTCGGCCGCCAACTACAACCAGGGCGACACCGGCACCCACGAGGTCGGCCACTGGATGGGCCTGTACCACACCTTCCAGGGAGGCTGCAGCGGCCAGGGCGACTACGTCGCCGACACGGCCGCCGAGAAGTCCCCGGCGTACGAGTGCCCGACGGGCCGCGACTCCTGCGCCCGCCAGGCCGGCGCGGACCCGATCCACAACTTCATGGACTACACGTACGACTCCTGCATGTACCAGTTCACGACCGGTCAGGTGCAGCGCATGCAGGACCACTGGACGGCGTACCGCGCGGGCTGAGCCCCGGCCCCGGCCGTCCCGACGGCCCGGCACACGACGCGCGAGGGGCACGGTGCGGCGGGAACGCGGCACCGTGCCCCTTCGTGTGACGGCCCGGCGGCACCCCGGCCGCCACCCGGATCAGAGCCCGCCGAGGAACTCCAGGGACGTCGCCCAGGTCCGCTCGGCCGCCTCCTCGTCGTAGTCCGCCAGGTCCGGGTCGGTGTACAGGTGGCCGGCGCCCCGGTAGCGGTGCACCTCGACGTCCGCCCCGGCCCGCCCCATCTGCAGGTACCAGGTGTTCAGCCAGTCGTCCGGCTCGAACGGGTCCGGGTCCGCGACGTGGAGCTGGACCGGCAGCCCGCCCACCGACGCGTCCTCCGGCACCTCGTACGTGCCGTGCAGGAGCAGCAGTCCGCGCGCCTTCCCGTCGGCGACGGCCACCATCTGGGCGAACGCGGCGCCCAGCGAGAACCCCGCGTACACCAGGCCGCTTCCGGCGTGCGGCGCGGCGGCCGCGACGGCGCGCCGGACCAGCTCGTCCCAACCGATCCGGTCCTTGATCTCCCGCCCCTCCTCCGCCGTGCTCGCGGTTTGACCTTCGTACAGGTCGGGCACGCGCACCTGGTGCCCGGCGGCACGCAGCCGGTCCGCGGCCGCGTGCACGGCCGGGCGGAGACCGCAGACCGAGTGGAACAGCATGATGTCCATCCGGTCATCCTGCCACTACCCGCCCTGGGTTCGGAGTCATGGAGAACGTACTGCGTCCGTTGACCGTCCTGGGTGGCTCGGTCGTGCTCACCCTGCTCGTCGGCTGGGCCGCCGACGTGCTGTTGAAGCGAGCCGACTGCCGCCACCCCGAGACCCCCCTGTGGGGATTGCTGCGCCGCTGCCGGATACCCCTCCAACTGCTCATGCTGGCCGCGTTGCTGCGCGGCGCGTACCGGGAGGCGTCCTGGCAGGTCATCAGGGACCACGAGGAGGGCATCGGCCGGGGGCTGACGCTGGTGCTGATCGGCGCGGGCGCCTGGCTGGTGGTGCGGATCGCGGCGGCGGTCGTCGAGGCGACGTACGCGCGGTACGCCGCGACGACCCGGCACGCCGACCGGGTGCGCCGCGTCCGGACGCAGGTCACGCTGATCATGCGGATCGTCACGGCGGTGGTCGGGGTGGTCGCGGTGGCGGCGATGCTGCTGACCTTCCCGGACTTCCGGACGGTCGGGACGTCGATGCTGGCGTCCGCCGGCATCATCGGCATCGTCGCCGGTGTGGCGGCGCAGTCGACGCTCAGCAACGTCTTCGCCGGGTTCCAGATCGCCTTCGGCGACGTGGTGCGGATAGGCGACACCGTGGTCGTGGACGGCGAGTGGGGCGTCGTCGAGGAGGTCACGCTGACCTTCCTCACCGTACGGACCTGGGACGAGCGCCGGCTCACCATGCCCGTCTCGTACTTCACCAGCAGGCCGTTCGAGAACTGGTCGCGCGGCGGCGCGCAGATCACCGGCACCGTCTACTTCCACCTCGACCACGCGGTCCCCGTCGGGCTGATGCGCGAGCGGCTCCGGGAACTCCTGGAGAAGTCCCCCTACTGGGACGGGCGCGCCTGGTCCCTGTCCGTGACGGACACCACACCGAGCACGATGGTGGTGCGGGCGGTGGTCACCGCGCGGAACGCCGACGACGTGTGGAACCTGCGGTGCGACGTACGGGAGCAGTTGATCGCCTGGCTGTACGAGCACCATCCGTACGCGCTGCCCCGCGTGGCCACGACGATCGCCCCGGACCGCGGCACGGAGCACGACCGGGACGACGACCACTCCCTCGTCCGGGACGGCGAAGGGGACCCCGTACGGGACGGCGACCGCGACCGGGGCCCCGCACGGGACCGGGACGGCGGGCCCGGGTGGGACCGGGACGGCGGCTCCGAGCGAGGCCGGGACGGCGACCGGGGCCCCGGGCAGGGCCGGGACGGCGGGCCCTGGCGGGGCTGGGTGCCGGGACGGCGCGCCTAGGCACCGCGCGGCCCGGGCGGGCTCAGTGGAGGCTGCGGACGTCCAACTGGTGCAGCACCCGGTCGACGACCTCCGGGTCGGCGCCCGGCTCGGCGCGGGCGGCCAGCACCTCGTGGCGGGCCGCCGACAGCATGTCGTGCTGGACGCGCTGGACGGTCTCCAGGCGCCGCGCCCGCCGCTCGTACGCCGCCCGCCTCTCCTCGTCGACCACGTCGGGGCTGATCCTCGCCCCGATGTCGAACGCCAACCGCCGCAACTGCTCCACCAGGTCGTCCGGCAGCTCCTCGGCCTGCTGGATCTCCTTCAGGCGCCGTTTGGCGGCGAGGGTGGCGCGCAGCGCGAGGTCGCGCTCCAGCCACCGCTCCGCGTCGCTGTCGGCGCGCACGCCGAGCCGCCCGACCAGCCAGGGCAGGGTGAGGCCCTGGAGGACCAGCGTCACCATGATCACGCAGAAAGCGATGAACAGGATCTCGTCGCGGGCCGGGAACCCCTCCCCCGCGTCGGTGGTGAGCGGGATGGCCAGCGCCAGCGCGACCGACGCGACACCGCGCATGCCCGACCACCACATGATGACGGCCTCCCGCCAGCTCACCGGGATCTCCTCGGCCGAGGAGCCCGGCGTGTGGAGCCGCTTCGCCAGCCACGCGGCGGGCAGCAGCCACAGCAGCCGCACCCCGACGACGGTCGCGACGACGATCGCGCCCCAGCCGAGCATCCGCAGCTCGCGGCCCTCGGCCAGCCTGACCACCGTGCTCAGCTCCAGCCCGACGAGGCCGAACGCCACCCCGGTGACCAGGGTGTCGATGATCTCCCAGAAGGTGCGGCCCGTGAGCCGGCCCGTCACGTCGTCCGCGTCGAGGGTGTGCCCCGCCACGGCGAGGGCCGTGACGAGGACCGCGAGGACGCCCGAGCCGTGCAGCTCCTCGGCGAGCGCGTACGCCGCGAACGGCAGCAGCAGGGTCATCCCGGTCCGTAGGATGGGGTCGTCCAACGCACCCGCGATCCGGCCGCCCACCTTGCCGAGGACCAGCCCGGTGGCGACGGCGACGACGGCGGACAGCAGCAGCTCCAGGCCGGCGTCCGTCCACGAGAACGCCCCGGCGACGACCGCGCCGACCGCCACGTGGTAGACGACGATGGCCGTCACGTCGTTGAACAGGCCCTCGCCCTCCAGGATGGAGACGAGGCGGCGCGGCAGGCCCACCGATCCGGCGACGGCGGTCGCGGCGACCGGGTCGGGCGGGGCGACGAGCGCGCCCAGCGCGACGGCGGCGGCGATCGGCAGCCCGGGAACGACCGTGTGCGCGACGGCGGCGACGGCGGCCGTCGTGACCAGGACGAGCGCCACCGCGAGCAGCAGGATCGGCCGCAGGTTCACCGTGAACTGCCGCCAGGACGTGCGCTGCACGGACGCGTACAGCAGCGGCGGCAGGACGAGCGGCAGGATGAACTCGGGCGGGACGTCGACGTTCGGCACGAACGGCAGCAGCGCCAGGACGACCCCGAGGAGCGTCATCAGGACCGGCGCGGGCAGCCCGAGCCGGTCACCGAGCGGAACGGTCAGCACGGCACCGAGCAGCAGAACGAGCAGGAGAGCCAGCTGGTCCACGGTGCGACACCCTCCGCCCGCTCACGAACACCAGGTCAGGGCTTCCACCCTGCCATGCGCACGTGCGGATCAGAGCGTGCGGCGCATCGCCAGGTGGGGTATTCCCGCGTCGGGGAACTCCGAGCCGTACGCCTCGTACCCCAGCCGCTCGTAGAAGCCCAGCGCGTGGGTCTGCGCGTGCAGGTCCACGGCCTTGAGGCCGCGCGCTCGCGCCGCCTCCTCGACGGCCCGTACGAGCGCCGCGCCCACGCCGAGGCCGCGGGCGCGGCGGATGACGGCGAGGCGGCCGAGCGCGCCCACGCCGTCCTCGCCGCCCGTGCGGTCCGCGGCGTCCGGCCCGTACAGGAGCCGGCCCGTGCCGAGGGCGACGCCGTCGTCGGCGCGGACGGCCAGGACGTGCACGGCCGTCGCGTCGTGCACGTCGTACTCGATCTCCTCGGGGACGCCCTGCTCGACGACGAAGACCTCGCGGCGGACCGCGAAGGCCGCCTCGCGGTCCGCGTCGCTCACCGCCTCCCGTATCCCGTAGGCGCTCACGCGCTCTCCTCCGCGATGGTGTCCAGCGCGTACTGGAGGTCGGCGGGGTAGCCGCTCTCGAACTCGACCCACCGGCCGTCCGAGGGGTGCTCGAAACCGAGGCGCACGGCGTGCAGCCACTGGCGGGTGAGGCGGAGCCGCTTGGCGAGCGTCGGGTCGGCGCCGTACGTCAGGTCGCCGACGCACGGGTGGCGGTGCGCCGACATGTGGACGCGGATCTGGTGCGTCCGCCCCGTCTCCAGCTTGATGTCCAGCAGGGACGCGGCCCGGTAGGCCTCTATCAGGTCGTAGTGCGTGACGGACGGCTTGCCCTCGGCGGTGACCGCCCACTTGTAGTCGTGGTTCGGGTGGCGGCCGATGGGCGCGTCGATCGTGCCGCTCAGCGGGTCGGGGTGGCCCTGCACGAGCGCGTGGTACCGCTTGTCGACGACCCGCTCGCGGAACTGCGCCTTCAGCAGCGTGTAGGCCCGCTCCGACTTGGCGACGACCATCAGGCCGGACGTGCCCACGTCGAGGCGGTGCACGATGCCCTGGCGCTCGGCGGCGCCCGAAGTGGAGATCCGGTACCCGGCGGCGGCGAGGCCGCCGATCACGGTCGTGCCCGTCCAGCCCGGGCTGGGGTGGGCGGCGACGCCGACCGGCTTCATGATCACGACGATGTCGTCGTCGTCGTGCACGATCTCCATGCCCTCGACCGGCTCCGCGACGACCTGGACCGGCGCGGGGGCGCCGGGCATCTCGACCTCGAGCCAGGCGCCGCCCGTGACCCGCTCGGACTTACCGACGACGGCGCCGTCGACGAGGACCTTCCCGGCGGAGGCCAGCTCGGCCGCCTTCGTGCGGGAGAAGCCGAACATGCGGGCGATGGCGGCGTCGACGCGCTCGCCCTCCAGGCCATCGGGAACGGGCAGCGTACGGATCTCGGGAATCGTGCTCACCCGTCGAGTATGCCTTGTCGGCGGCCGCGACCGGTCTGGCCTGTGGACGACCCGCGCGACCGCTCAGTCCCTGTGGACGGTCCCGTCCGGGTCCAGACCCCGGAAGGAGAGGATCACGATGAGGAAGCCGCCGCAGACGATCGCCGAGTCCGCGAGGTTGAACACCGCGAAGTGCGCGGGCGCGATGAAGTCGACCACGGCGCCCTCGAACACGCCCGGCGCGCGGAAGATCCGGTCCGTGAGGTTGCCGAGCGCGCCGCCCAGCAGCAGCCCCAGCGCGATCGCCCAGGGCAGGCTGTACAGCTTGCGCGCCAGCCGTACGATCACGACGATCACCGCGGCCGCGATCACCGTGAAGACGACGGTGAACGCCTCGCCGATGCCGAAGGCCGCGCCCGGGTTCCGCACGGCCTCGAACTTCAGCAGGCCCTCGATGACCACGATCGGATCGTGGTGCTCCAGCTTCGCCACGACGAGCATCTTGCTGCCGAGGTCCAGGAGGTAGGCGAGGAGGGCCACGGCGAGGAGCGCCACGACCCTGCGCCGTCCCCGGGGCCGCTCGGCGGGCGCCCCGGCCTCGTCGTCAACCTCCGGCGTACCGATGCCGTACTCCGCCTCTGTCACGTGAGTCCCTCAACCTAGGTACCTGACTGTGACGAGAGTACGGCACCCCCGTACGGGTCAGCCGCGCCGCTCCTGCTTCTGCTTGTCCTCCACGCACAGCGTGGCCCGCGGGAACGCCTGCATGCGGGCCTTGCCGATGGGCTTGCCGCAGACCTCGCACAGCCCGTACGTACCGGCGTCGAGCCGCTGGAGCGCGTGCTGGGTCTGCTCCAGGGTCGCGCGGGCGTTCGCCGCGAGGGCCATCTCGTGCTCGCGCGTGATGTTCTTGGTGCCCGTGTCGGCCTCGTCGTGGCCGGCGCCCTCGCCGGAGTCCCGCATCAGCCCGGACAGGGCCGCCTCGGACACGGCGAGCTCCTCCCGCAGGCGGCGGACCTCGCCCTCCAGCTCGGCGCGGGCCTCCGCGACCTCCTCCGGCGTCCACGGTTCCTCGCCCGGCCGTACGGCGAGCTCCCCGGGCGTCGCCTCCGCGACCCCGCGGGCCGTGGGCATGGCCACGCCGGCCGCCGTGGTCACGTCCGCAGTCTTCTTCGCTGCCACCGTCCTGGCTCCTGTCTGTTCGGCGTCGGCCGCACCCCCGGCGGCCCTCTTCCCACCCGTACGAGCGGCCCCAGCCGCTTTACCCACCACAGCGCCTCCGGACACCCCCGCGTCCGCTTCCCGACCGCGCGCGGCCCCGCCGACCGCCCCGGAAACGGCCGCCTTCCCGGCCGCGGCCCTCCCGACCTCGGCCTTCTTGGTCCCGCCCTTCCCGGCCACGGCCTTCTTGACCCCGGTCTTCTTGGCGGGTGCCTCGTCCACCGCCGGCGCCTTCCCGGCCGGCGCCCCCTCCGCGGCCGTCTTCCGGGCGGGCGTCCTCCCCGGCGCGGTCTTCCGGGGCGCCGGCTCCGCCCGGGCGGCGGCCTTCCCGGCAGGGGCCTTCCCCGGTGGCGGCCCCTCGGCAGCCGCCTCCTCCCCCGGAGCCTTCCCCGCCGCCCGCTTCCGGGCGGCCGCTCCCCCGGACGGCGGAACCCCGGCCGCGGACGTCGTGGCCTTCCCGCCGCCCTCGGGCCCGCCCGGGGCGGACCGCGCGGGCGCCGTCCCCTGGACAGCGGTCTTCTTCGCCACCATGCCGCGGCCCCTTCACATATTGTGATCTTGCTCGCGAATCGTGCTGGGACGATAAATCGACTTCGGCCCCGCGGCAACGGGGCACGCCGCCCGCACCGGAGACCCGGTACCCGACCAGGCGAGCCCGCAGCCCTTGTGCCCGGCCCGCCGGCCGGTAATCGGCCGCACGCCCCCGTCCGGCGAGCCGCCCGCACCGGTGCGCCCGTGCGGGTCGCGCCCGCCCTCCCGCCGCCCGCTCCGGAAAACCGTGTCGGCCGGTGTCCGTGCGGGCCCGTACACTGGGCGCAGCGAAAGGCGTGGATGGGGACCAGTAGCGTCGTACGCAGCCATGAGCGACCCGGGGACGGTGAGAGCCCGGGGGCGAGCCCGACGTGAAGCATCGCCCCGGAGCCGCCGGAAGAACGCCTTGGACCGTGGGCCCGCCCACGGGCGCAAGGTCAGTAGAACCGGCTTCGCGACCCGAATGAGGGGGCTGCCGGGCCCGCGTGCCCGGCGCCAAGGAGGGTGGTACCGCGGGAGCAGGCGCTCTCGTCCCTCCGACGGAAAGACGAACCTGTCCGCCGGAGGATTCGATGTCGCAGTACCGCCAGGTACCCGCCCAGGTCGACCTGCCCGCGCTCGAGCACGCCGTGCTCGATTTCTGGCGCGAGAGCAAGGTCTTCGCCAAGAGCCTGGAGCAGTCCGAGGGGCGCCCGGAGTGGGTGTTCTACGAGGGCCCGCCCACGGCCAACGGCATGCCGGGCGCCCACCACATCGAGGCCCGCGTCTTCAAGGACGTGTTCCCCCGCTTCCGGACCATGCGCGGCTACCACGTCGCCCGCAAGGCCGGCTGGGACTGCCACGGCCTGCCCGTGGAGCTCGCCGTCGAGAAGGAGCTGGGCTTCTCCGGCAAGAAGGACATCGAGGCGTACGGCATCGCCGAGTTCAACGCCAAGTGCCGCGAGTCCGTCACCCGGCACACCGACGCGTTCGCCGAGCTGACGACCCGCATGGGCTACTGGGTCGACCTGGACGACGCCTACCGGACGATGGACCCCGAGTACATCGACTCCGTGTGGTGGTCGCTGAAGGAGATCTTCGGCAAGGGCCTGCTGGTCCAGGACCACCGCGTCGCCCCCTGGTGCCCCCGCTGCGGCACGGGCCTGTCGGACCACGAGCTGGCGCAGGGCTACGAGACGGTCGTCGACCCGTCCGTCTACGTCCGCTTCCCGCTGACGTCCGGCCCCCTCGCGGGCGAGGCGTCCCTGGTGGTGTGGACGACGACCCCGTGGACCCTCGTGTCGAACACGGCGGTCGCCGCGCACCCCGACGTGACGTACGTGGTGGCCACGGACGGCCGGGAGAAGCTGGTCGTCGCCGAGGCGCTGCTGGAGAAGGCCCTGGGCGAGGGCTGGGAGGCCACGGGCCGGACCTTCACGGGCGCGGAGATGGAGCGCTGGACGTACCGGCGCCCGTTCGACCTGGTCGAGTTCCCGGCCGCGACCGACGGCGGCCCGGCGGCGCACTACGTGGTGAACGCCGAGTACGTCACCACCGAGGACGGTACGGGCCTGGTCCACCAGGCGCCGGCGTTCGGTGAGGACGACCTCAAGGTGTGCCGCTCGTACGGCATGCCCGTGGTGAACCCGGTCCGCCCCGACGGCACGTTCGAGGAGTCCCTCGGGCTCGTCGGCGGCGTGTTCTTCAAGAAGGCCGACGAGGCGCTGACCGCCGACCTGGACGCGCGCGGCCTGCTGTTCAAGCACATCGCGTACGAGCACAGCTACCCGCACTGCTGGCGCTGCCACACGGCGCTGCTGTACTACGCGCAGCCGTCCTGGTACATCCGCACCACGGCGGTCAAGGACCGGCTCCTGGAGGAGAACGAGGCGACCAACTGGTTCCCCGACTCCGTCAAGCACGGCCGCTTCGGCGACTGGCTGAACAACAACATCGACTGGGCGCTCTCCCGCAACCGCTACTGGGGCACGCCGCTGCCGATCTGGCGCTGCGAGGAGGGCCACCTCACGTGCGTCGGCTCGCGCGCGGAGCTGACCGAGCTGACCGGCACCGACCAGTCGGAGCTGGACCCGCACCGCCCGTACATCGACGACGTCACGTTCGGCTGCACCCACGAGGGGTGCGCGCTCACCGCGACCCGCGTGCCCGAGGTCATCGACGCCTGGTACGACTCGGGGTCGATGCCGTTCGCGCAGTGGGGCTACCCGTACCGCAACAAGGAGCTGTTCGAGAAGCGCTACCCGGCGCAGTTCATCTCGGAGGCCATCGACCAGACCCGCGGCTGGTTCTACACGCTGATGGCGGTCGGCACGCTCGTCTTCGACAAGTCGTCGTACGAGAACGTCGTGTGCCTGGGCCACATCCTGGCCGAGGACGGCCGGAAGATGTCCAAGCACCTCGGCAACATCCTCCAGCCGATCCCGCTGATGGACCAGCACGGCGCGGACGCGGTCCGCTGGTTCATGGCGGCCGGCGGCTCCCCGTGGGCGGCCCGCCGGGTCGGCCACGGCACGATCCAGGAGGTCGTCCGCAAGACGCTCCTCACGTACTGGAACACGGTCGCGTTCCAGGCCCTGTACGCGCGCACGGCGGGCTGGGCCCCGTCCGACGCCGACCCGGCCCCGGCCGAGCGCACGGTCCTGGACCGCTGGCTGCTGAGCGAGCTGCACGCGCTGACCGACCAGGTGACGCAGGCGCTGGAGGCGTACGACACGCAGCGCGCCGGCAAGCTGCTCTCCGCGTTCGTGGACGACCTGTCGAACTGGTACGTGCGCCGGTCGCGGCGCCGGTTCTGGCAGGGCGACAAGGGCGCGCTGCGCACCCTCCACGAGGTCGTGGAGACCGTCACGCGCCTGATGGCGCCGCTGACCCCGTTCATCACCGAGCGGGTCTGGCAGGACCTGGTGGTGCCGGTGACGCCGGACGCCCCGGAGTCGGTGCACCTGTCGACGTGGCCCGAGGCGGACCCGTCGGCGGTCGACCCGGTGCTGTCGCAGCAGATGGCGCTCGTCCGGCGGCTGGTCGAGCTGGGCCGCGCCACGCGCGCGGAGTCCGGCGTGAAGACCCGGCAGCCGCTGTCCCGGGCGCTGGTCGCCGCGGCCGGCTTCGACTCGCTGACACCGGAGCTGCACGCCCAGATCACCGAGGAGCTGAACGTCTCGTCGCTGGCGTCCCTGTCCGAGGTGGGCGGGTCGCTGGTCGACACGACGGCCAAGGCCAACTTCCGGGCGCTGGGCAAGCGGTTCGGCAAGGGCGTCCAGGACGTGGCCAAGGCGATCGCGGCCGCGGACGCGGCGGCGCTGTCGCTGGCGCTGCGGGAGGGCGGGGCGACGCTGGACGTCAACGGCGAGACGATCACGCTCACGCCCGAAGAGGTCATCATCACCGAGACCCCCCGCGAGGGCTGGTCGGTGGCCTCCGACGCGGGCGCGACGGTCGCGCTGGACCTGGAGATCACCCCGGAGCTGCGGCTGGCGGGGCTGGCGCGGGACGCGATCCGGCTGATCCAGGAGGCGCGGAAGAACAGCGGCCTGGACGTCGCGGACCGGATCGCGCTGCGCTGGTCGTCGACGGACGCGGAGGTCGCGTCCGCCCTGGAGGAGCACGCGGGGCTCATCGCGGAGGAGGTCCTGGCCACGGACTTCGCCCGGGGTGAGGGCGACGGGACCTTCGGCGAGCCGTTCACGGACGAGGCGCTGTCCCTCGTCTTCCGCCTCCGCAAGGCGTGACACGAGGGGGCGACGGCCCCGGAAGGAGAGAGCCCCGGCCCGCGCGGCCGGGGCTCTCCCGTCCCCCGCGGCGACCGCGCCGGCACCCCTGACGGCGGTGGCCGCGGAAGCCGCTCCGGAGACGAAAAGGCCCGGGGGCCCAGGACGGGTGTCCTGGGCCCCCGGGTACGGGCCGACTGCCGTTCGGCTCCTAGTTGTCGTCCTCGTCGATGAGGAAGCCGCGCATCGGCGACGGGGCCTGCTGCATCGGCTGCGGGGCCTGCGGCCGCACCGGTGCCATCGGCTGCGTCATCGCCGGCGACATCTGCTGCTGGCTGCCGTACGACGGGGCGCCGCCCATCGTCGGGGAGCCGCCCATCGACTGGTTGCCACCGTACGACGGGCCGCTCGCGCCGGCCGACGCCATCGACGGGGACGGCGGCAGCGACGGAGCCGCGGACGGCGTGCGCGGCGGGGCCAGCGACTCGTCGCCCTGGCTCTCCAACTGGCGCAGCTGGCTCTCCAGGTACGACTTCAGCCGCGTGCGGTACTCGCGCTCGAAGCCGCGCAGGTCCTCGACCTTGCGCTCCAGCGTGGCGCGGGCGGACTCCAGGGAGCCCATCGCGACGCGGTGCTTCTCCTGCGCGTCCCGCTCCAGCGCGTCGGCCTTGGCGCGGGCGTCCCGCTCCAGGCCCTCGGCGCGCGACCGGGCCTCACCAACGATCTTGTTGGCCTCGGAGCGGGCCTCCGCGATCGCCTGGTCGGCAGTCTGCTGGGCCAGCGACAGAACGCGCGCAGCGCTGTCGCCGCCGGGCCCCTGCTGGGGCATCCCCGGGCCGTGACCACCCATGGGTCCACCCATCGGGCCGCCCATGGGGCCGCCCTGCATGGGTCCGGGGCCGTGCGGACCCTGCGGTCCGCCGTGGCTGGGACCGGCCGGCAGCTGAGGGGCACCACCGGGCAGTTGGGGCGGACCCATCTGCGGGGGCTGCTGCTGGACCGGCGGACCGGATATGGCGGCGGGCACCGGACCGCCGGGACCGACCGGGCGCTCCTGCTGCTCCGGCGGTTTGCGCATCGCCTGCTGCTGGTTCTGCGCGGCGGCGCGCGTCGCGGCGGCCAGCTTCGCGCGCAGGTCCTCGTTCTCCCGGAGCAGGCGGGTCAGCTCGGCCTCGACCTCGTCGAGAAAGGCATCGACCTCGTCCTCGTCGTAGCCCTCTCGGAGACGGACGGTCGTGAACTGCTTGTTCCGCACGTCCTCGGGGGTCAGCGGCATCTCTTCTTCACCTCTACGTAGTCGTCGGCAGTCGGCAGGACCGTATCGCTCACACCCTCATCGCGAAGCTACCCACGATGTTGAGCAGGATGTAGACGATGATCATCAGAACGAAGAAGGACAGGTCGAGTGCCACGCCCCCGAGACGCAGCGGCGGGATGAACCGCTGCAGAAGCTTCAGTGGTGGATCGGTGACAGTGTAGGTGGCCTCCAGGACGACCACCATCGCCTTGCCGGGTTCCCATGAACGGGCGAACTGGAAGACGTACTGCATGACCAGCCGGAAGATCAGCAGGATCAGGAAGCACATCAGCGCGATGTAGATCACCTGTAGTGCGATACCCATCCCGCGTTCCCTCTCCCCTGGCTCTCTGTACCGGCCTTGCGGCCGGGCCGTTCCCGGTGTCGTGTCTCAGCTCTGGTTGAAGAATCCGCCCTCTGCGATGCGGGCCTTGTCCTCCGCCGTGACATCGACGTTAGCAGGCGACAACAGGAACACCTTCTGCGTCACTCGCTCAATGCTGCCATGCAGCCCGAAGACGAGACCGGCGGCAAAGTCGACAAGTCGCTTCGCGTCCGTGTCGTCCATCTCCGTGAGGTTCATGATCACGGGCGTGCCCTCGCGGAAGTGTTCCCCGATGGTACGGGCCTCGTTGTAGGTCCGCGGGTGCAGCGTGGTGATGCGGTAGGGCTCCCGCTCGGACACGACCTTGGGCATGATCACCGGTGCGCTCTTCTCCAGGCTCGGGCGTTCAGGTGTGATGGACGCCACGGGGGCGATTCGGGCGGGTCGCCCGCTTTCAGCGGGAAGCGGAACGGGCTCGCGTTGCACTGGGGGTTGCACTACCGGCGCACGGACCGGCTCCTCGCGCTCCACCTGACGGGGGGGCTGGTGGTGGCGCCGGTCACGCTCGGGCTCCGGCTCGAGTTCGGGTTCGAAATCGTCATCGGGGTCGAACCCCCGGCCGTCGTACCCATCGTCCTCCACGAGGCCGAGGTAGACCGCCATCTTGCGCATCGCGCCGGCCATTCTCCGATTCCTCCGCTCTGTGGTGGATCGGCAACGTCGGGTCGCGCCCGCGATCCACTGGGCCTGTCCGCCATTCGGCGGAAATGACCATATTTTCTACTGTGGTCCGACTTGCTTCGCGACGTTACCCGAGCCGGGGTCGGTCTCCGAGTACCGCCGTACCGATGCGTACATGTGTCGCCCCCGCCGCCACCGCGTCCTCGAGGTCGGCGCTCATCCCCGCCGAGACCATGGTCGCAGCGGGGCGGGACGCGCGCAGACGCGACGAGCATTCCATCAGCCGGTCGAAGGCCGCGCGTTGCCGCCCCGCGTACGGCCCGACCAGCGGCGCCACCGTCATCAGCCCGCCGAGCCGGAGCCCGGGCGCGCCGTCGACCGCGGCCGCCAGTTCCTCGACGCCTCCGGGGGCGACGCCTCCGCGCGCCCCCCGCTCGCCCGCCTCGGCGTCGAGCGCGACCTGGATCAGGCAGTCCATCTCCCGCCCGGCCCGCACGGCCGCCGCCGACAGTGCGGAAACCAGCTTCAACCGGTCGATCGACTGCACAACCTGGGCATAACCGGCCACCGATCGCACCTTGTTGGTCTGGAGCTGACCGACGAAGTGCCACGTCAGATCGAGATCCGCGCACGCGGCGGCCTTGGGGGCCGCGTCCTGGTCCCGGTTCTCCGCGACGTGGCGGACGCCGAGTTCGTGGAGGAGGCGGACGTCGCTCGCGGGGTAGGTCTTGGTGACCACGATCAGGGTCACGTCCTCGCGTGCGCGCCCGGCCGCCGCGCAGGCCGCGGCGATGCGCTCCTCCACCCGTGCGAGGTTCTCGGCGAGTTCGGTCCTGCGGTCCGTCATGTCCTATCCGTCCAACCAGACATATCCCGCGAGTCGCCCTGTCGTGCGGTCGCGGCGGTACGAGAAGTGGTCGCCCGACTCGCGGGTGCAGACCTCGGAGGCCCGCCTGTCCCGGACCCCCATCCGCTCCAGCTGGGCGTGGACCCCGGCGACCACGTCGACGGCCGGGGTTCCCCAGGAGGTCTCGGCCCGGGCGGCCGGCTCGACGGCGGCGACCTCGTCCCGCAGGGCCGCCGGGACCTCGTAGCAGCGTCCGCAGACGGCGGGGCCGGTCCTGGCGACGATCCTGGACGGTTCCGCCCCGAGGCCGACCATGGCCTCGACCGTTACCGGGACGACCCCGGCGACCATGCCGGGGCGCCCCGCGTGGGCCGCGGCCGCGACCCCCGCGACCGGGTCGGCGAGGAGGACGGGGACGCAGTCCGCGGTCAGGACCGCGAGCGGGAGGCCCCGCCGGGCGGTGACGACGCCGTCGCCCTCCGGCACCTCCGCCCGGGCCGGCCAGGGCCCGTCGACCACGTGGACGGCCCGGCCGTGCACCTGGTGCATCCAGACGACCAGCCCGGGGTCGACGCCCAGCCCGACGGCCGCGATCTTCCGGTTCCGCCGCACGGCGGCGGGGTCGTCGCCCACGGCGCCGCCGAGGTTGAGCTCCTCGTACGGAACGGCGCTCACCCCGCCCCACCGGTCGGTGAAGGCGAAGTGCGCGCCGTCCTCGGTGTCGTACCGCTCTATCACGTCAGGGTCACTTCGTGGCCGTCACTTCAGGAAGTCCGGGACGTCCAGCTCTTCGGCCTGGCTGTCCGGGTACGGGCGCGTCGTCGGGATCGACGGCGGCGTGACGGTCGAGAGCGGGGTCTCGACCGGGGCCGGGGCGGGCTCGACCGGAGGGGCCGGGGGCTCCTCGCGGACCGGGACCGTGCCGAGGCCGCCGCTCGCGGAGCGGACGGGATCGGAGACGCGGGGCGCCGGCGCGGCCGGCTCCTCGCGCTTGGCCGCCGAGGCGCCGAGCACGTTGTCGCGCCGGGCGGGCGGCTGGCCGCCGTCGAAGCCGGCCGCGATGACCGTGACCCGCACCTCGTCGCCCAGGGCGTCGTCGATGACGGCACCGAAGATGATGTTGGCTTCGGGGTGGGCGGCTTCACTGACCAGTTGGGCGGCCTCGTTGATCTCGAACAGGCCGAGGTCGGAGCCGCCGGAGATGGAGAGCAGCACGCCCCGGGCGCCGTCGATGGACGCCTCCAGGAGCGGCGAGGAGATCGCCATCTCGGCGGCGGCCACGGCGCGGTCGTCGCCGCGGGCGGAGCCGATGCCCATGAGCGCCGAACCGGCCTCCGACATGACCGACTTGACGTCGGCGAAGTCGAGGTTGATCAGGCCCGGGGTCGTGATGAGGTCCGTGATGCCCTGGACGCCCGAGAGCAGCACCTGGTCGGCGGACTTGAACGCGTCGAGCACGCTGACCTGGCGGTCCGAGATGGACAGCAGCCGGTCGTTGGGGATGACGATGAGGGTGTCGACCTCTTCGCGGAGCTCGGCGATGCCGTCCTCCGCCTGGTTCGCGCGGCGCCGGCCCTCGAAGGTGAAGGGGCGGGTGACCACACCGATGGTGAGCGCGCCGAGGGAGCGCGCGATGTTCGCGACGACGGGTGCGCCGCCGGTTCCGGTGCCGCCGCCCTCGCCGGCGGTGACGAAGACCATGTCGGCCCCCTTGAGGACCTCCTCGATCTCCTCGCGGTGGTCCTCTGCCGCCTTGCGGCCGACTGCCGGGTTGGCCCCGGCCCCGAGGCCGCGGGTGAGTTCGCGGCCGACGTCCAGCTTGACGTCGGCGTCGCTCATCAACAGGGCTTGCGCGTCCGTGTTGATGGCGATGAACTCGACGCCCTTGAGACCGACCTCGATCATTCGGTTGATGGCATTGACACCACCGCCGCCGACACCGATGACCTTGATGACTGCGAGGTAGTTCTGCGGTGCTGCCACGTCGAAGGCCTCTCGCCTCGAGTTACGTGCCGCCGCTTCGCGCTGCGTGGCGCGCCGCGACGGCGGATGCCGAAGGGACGGTCCGAACCGCCGACCCAAACCCTAACGTTGAAGTTTAGGGTTACTAGTGTGCCTGCTCCCTGCACTCTTCCGAACAGGACACTAAGTCGGCAAGCGGCGCACGTTCAACGAACACGCCGAACCTCCCGTTTTTCTTTTCACCCTATGTGATCACCCATAGCGCTGACCAACCAGGGTGCTGGCCAGCACGTATGTGCGTCAACTCCGCGACGCCGCAGGGGCGCTCGGGGCGCTCACGTCGAAGTGCCCCGCTTTGGGTACCGCTTTCATCAGCGCGAGGAGCGCGCGCGCCTTCGCCTCGCGCTCCTCTCCGCTCCCCCAGAACACCGTGCGGCCGTCCGCCAGCTCCAACGTGAGGGAGTCGTACGAGCGGACGCGGACGGACCGGAGGTCGCGGCCGATCCGCTCCGGGAGCCCGGTCACCACGCCCACCGCCTCGTGGGTCAGCCGGTCCGCGCCGAAGCGGCGCAGACTGGGCGACCGCCCGGCGGGCAGGTGGAGGAGGGGGACCCCGGCGGGCGCGGTGTCGACCGTGGCGTAACGGACGCCCTTCGCGTCCACTTCGATGTGTTTTCCGCCCTGTTGAACCAGGAGGACGGGTCGGCGTTCGGTCACTTCGAGACCGATCCCGTTCGGCCACGAGCGGACGGCCTCGACCGAGTCGATCCGCGGCAGGGCGCGGCGCAGCCGCTCCTCGATGGCTTCCGTGTCGACGGAGACGAGCGGCGAGCCGCCGGGGACGGCCGCCGCGGAACGGACCTGCTCCGGCGGGAGGACGCGCGTGCCGGAAACGGAGACGTGGTCGACCCGCAGCCACGGGGAGCCGTAGAGCAGCCAGACCGCCCCGCCGGTGAACGCGAGGGCGGCGAGGGCGGGGAGCAGGACGCGGGGGCGCACCCGGAAACGGCGCGCGCCCCCGCCGGGCTCCGGACCGGGGCCCGTGGAGGACCGGCCCGGCGGCGCGCCCGCGGCCCCCTTGGCGCCGCGCTCGGCGGCCGTCGGTCCGGCCATGCTCCCTGCCCTGCCCTTCCCTGAGCCGGGGCGCGCCCCTACCGGCGTGCCGCGATCGCCTCGTGGACCATGCCGACGAGCAACTGGTCGGCGTCCCGGCGGCCGAACTCGGCGGCGGCGCGGGACATCTCGTACAGCCGGTGCGGATCGGCGAGCACGGGCAGGACGTTGCCCTGGACCCACTCGGGGGTCAGCTCGGCGTCGTCGACCAGCAGGCCGCCGCCGGCCTTGACCACCGGCTGGGCGTTGAGCCGCTGCTCGCCGTTGCCGATGGGCAGCGGGACGTAGGCGGCGGGCAGCCCGACGGCGGAGAGTTCGGCGACGGTCATCGCGCCCGCGCGGCAGAGCATCATGTCGGCCGCGGCGTACGCGAGGTCCATCCGATCCACATACGATACCGGGACATAGGGCGGCATACCGGGCATGTTGTCGACGTGTGGCACCTCGTTCTTCGGGCCGACCGCGTGCAGGATCTGGATGCCGGACCGCTGGAGCACCGGGGCGGCCCGCTGGACCACCTCGTTGAGGCGGCGGGCGCCCTGCGAACCGCCGGAAACCAGCAGCGTGGGCAGGTTGGGGTCGAGGCCGAACGCCGCGCGCGCCTCGGGGCGCACCCGGGCGCGGTCGAGGGTCGCGATGGAGTGGCGCAGCGGGATGCCGATGTACCGGGCGTTCCTCAGCTTGCTGTCGGGCGTGGCGACGGCGACCGCGGAGGCGTACCGGGAGCCGATCTTGTTGGCCAGACCGGGCCGGGCGTTGGCCTCGTGGACGACGATGGGCACACCGAGCCGCTTGGCGGCCAGGTACCCGGGCAGCGCCACGTAGCCGCCGAAGCCGACGACGCAGTCCGCCTTGGTGCGCTCCAGGATCTGCTCGGCGGCCTTGATCGTGCCGCGCAGCCGCCCGGGAACGGTGATCAGCTCGGGGGTGGGCTTGCGCGGCAGCGGTACGGCGGGGATGAGCGCCAGCTCGTAACCCCGCTCGGGCACGAGCCGGGTCTCCAGGCCCCGCTCCGTGCCGAGGGCCGTGATCCCCACGGTCGGGTCCTGCCTGCGCAGGGCATCCGCGAGGGCGAGCGCGGGCTCGATGTGGCCGGCGGTCCCCCCGCCGGCGAGTACGACATGCACCGAAATTCACCGCTCTCCGGACGGACGCTTCTTGACGCGCCGTCGCATCGACATCCAACTCACCCCGGCCCGGCCGCCGAAACGGGGCTCGCGGCCGGCCAGGGCCGCTTTCGCGGCGGGCTCGTCTCGCGCGAAGGCGATCAGCAACCCGATGGCGAACATGGTCGGCAGCAGGGCGGATCCCCCGTAGGAGAACAGCGGGAGGGGGACACCGGCGATCGGCAGCAGGCCGAGCACCGCACCGATGTTGACCACGGCCTGGGCCGTGATCCAGGTGGTCACACCTCCCGCGGCGTACCTCACGAAGGGGTCCTCCGTGCGTCCGGCCACGCGAATACCCGCATAGCCTAGAGCCGCGAACAGGGCGAGCACCGACAGCGTCCCCGCCAGCCCCAGTTCCTCCCCGGTGATGGCGAAGATGAAGTCGGTGTGTGGTTCGGGGAGTTGACCCCATTTTTCCACACTCGCCCCCAACCCGGAACCGAACCATCCGCCGGACGCCAGGGCATAGATGCCGTGGACTGCCTGCCAGCAGGCGTCCCCCGGGCCGGGGTCCGTGGCCCCGAGGCAGGCGACCCGCGCCATGCGGTTGTCGTTGCCCCGGACCAGCACCACGCCGATGACGGCGGCGACGCCCAGGACGCCGGCGAACAGCCGCGTGGGCGCGCCGGTCAGCCACAGCAGGCCGAAGAGGATGGCCGTGAGGATGATCGCCGTCCCCATGTCGCCGCCCAGCATGATCAGCCCGAGCAGCAGGAGCGCGCCGGGCACGAGCGGCACCAGCAGGTGCTTCCACTGCGTGAGCAGCCGCTTGTCCTGCTTCCTGGCGAGCAGGTCCGCGCCCCACAGGATCAGCGCCAGCTTGCCGAACTCGCTGGGCTGGAGCTGGAAGGGGCCGCCGAGGTACAGCCAGTTCTGGTTGCCGTTGACCGCGTGCCCTATCCCCGGGACCTGGACCAGGACCATCAGGAAGACCGTGGCCACGAGCAGCGGGTACGCCAGGGCGCGGTGCAGCCTGACCGGCATGCGGGAGGCGAGCAGGAGCAGGGCGGTGCCGATGGCGGCGGCGACGAACTGCTTGCGGAAGAAGTACGTGGCCGGCAGGGACAGCTCCAGCGCCTTGATGATCGACGCCGAGTAGACCATGACGAGGCCGAGCACCGTGATCAGCATGCTGGCGCCGAGGATCACGTAGTACGCCGTGAGCGGGCGGTCCCAGGCGCGGCGCGCCCGCTCGTACAGGCCCCGCACCCCCGCCCCGCGAGGCGGCCGGGGTGCGCCCCGCGACCGCGCACCGGCCCTCCCGCGCGGTACGGCGGCCTTGCGGGGGCCCGTCGTACGGGTGCGCGGGGCGAATCCGGGTACGGGGGGCGGCCCGGGCGCCCACGCCCCGGCGGCGGCCTGCGGGCGCGGTACGGCGCCCGGGACCAGGTCCGCGAGGCGCCGGCCCGTGGCCGCGAGCCGTACGGCCAGGGCGTCGGCGGCTGCCCGGGCCCGCACGGGTGCGGGCGCCGGGGCTGCGGTGTCGTCGGCCGGCATGGTCGCTGTCCCCTCCAGTCGTGTCCGGCGCCGCCGGACCTGTCGGCTGGTCAGGCGTCCCCGGCGGCGAGTGCGCGGACGGCGTCCGCGAACGCCTCACCCCGCTTGTTGTAGTTGACGAACATGTCCATCGAGGCGCAGGCGGGGGCGAGGAGCACCGTGTCCCCCGGCCGGGCGAGCCGCGCCGCCTCCCGGACCGCCGCCGCCATCGCCCCAGTGTCTGTCCGGTCGAGGTCGACCACCGGCACCTGCGGGGCGTGTCGCGCGAGGGCTTCGCGGATCAGGGCGCGGTCGGCGCCGATGAGGACGACGCCGCGCAGCCGCTCCGCCGACTTCGCGACGAGCTCGTCGAACGTGGCGCCCTTGGCGAGGCCGCCGGCGATCCAGACGACCGGGTCGTAGGCGGCGAGCGACGCCTCCGCGGCGTGCGTGTTGGTGGCCTTGGAGTCGTCGACGTACGCGACCCCCTCGACCTCCGCGACGTGCGCGATGCGGTGGGCGTCGGGACGGAAGGCGCGCAGTCCCTCGCGGACGGCCGCCGGCTCCACGCCGAAGGCGCGGGCGAGGGCCGCCGCGGCGAGCGCGTTGGCGATGTTGTGGGGGGCGGGCGGGTTCACGTCGGAGACCTGCGCCAGCTCCTGCGCCTGCTTCTGGCGGTTCGGGACGAACGCGCGGTCCACGAGGATGTCGTCGACGAGGCCGAGCTGGGACGGGCCGGGCGTGCCGAGGGTGAAGCCGATCGCGCGGCAGCCCTCCTCCACGTCGGCCTCGCGGACCAGGTCCTCGGTGGCCTTGTCGGCGGCGTTGTAGACGCAGGCGACGGTGTTGCCCTCGTAGATCCGGCCCTTGTCGGCGGCGTACGCCTCCATGGAGCCGTGCCAGTCGAGGTGGTCCGGGGCCAGGTTGAGCACGGCCGCGGAGTGGGCGCGCACGCTCGGCGCCCAGTGCAGCTGGTAGCTGGAGAGCTCGACGGCGAGGACGTCGTACTCCTCGTCGCCGAGGACGGCGTCGAGGAGGGAGACGCCGATGTTGCCGACGGCGGCGGTCCGCAGCCCGGCCGCCTCCAGGATGGAGGCGAGCATGCGGACCGTCGTCGTCTTGCCGTTGGTGCCGGTGACCGCGAGCCAGGGGGCGGGCTTCCGGCCGCCGAGGCCGCGCAGCTGCCAGGCCAGCTCGACGTCGCCCCAGACGGGGACGCCGGCCGCCCCGGCGGCGGCGAACAGCGGCTTGTCGGGCCGCCAGCCGGGGGCGGTGACGATCAGCTCGGTGCCCTCGGGGAGCGTGTCACCGTCCCCGAGGCGGACGGTGATCCCCTCGGCCTCCAGCTCGGCCGCCTGGGCGCGGGCGCGCTCGTCGGCGCCGTCGTTGACGACGGTGACGCGCGCGCCCAGGCCGCGCAGGACGCGGGCGGCGGGCACGCCGCTCACGCCCAGGCCGGCGACGGTGACCTTCCTGCCCTGCCAGTCCGCTGTGTCGGTGCTCACTTGTCGGCTGCCCATCCCGCGTAGAAGAGGCCCAGACCCACGATGACGCACATGCCCTGGATGATCCAGAAGCGGACCACGACGAGGACTTCCGACCACCCCTTGAGTTCGAAGTGGTGCTGGAGGGGCGCCATGCGGAAGACGCGCTTGCCGGTCAGCCGGAAGGAGCCGACCTGGATGATCACGGAGAGGGTGATCAGGACGAAGAGGCCGCCGAGGATCGCCAGCAGCAGCTCCGTGCGGGAGCAGATGGCGAGGCCGGCGAGGGCGCCGCCGAGGGCGAGCGATCCGGTGTCGCCCATGAAGATCTTCGCGGGTGAGGTGTTCCACCACAGGAAGCCGAAGCAGGCGCCCATCAGCGCGGAGGCCACGACGGCGAGGTCGAGCGGGTCGCGCACCTCGAAGCAGGCGTTCGGGTTGGTGAGCGTCTCGGCGTTGGCGCAGGACTCCTGGAACTGCCAGAGCCCGATGAACGTGTACGCGCCGAAGACCATCACCGACGCGCCGGTGGCGAGGCCGTCCAGGCCGTCCGTCAGGTTCACGCCGTTCGACATCGCCAGGATCATGAACAGCGCCCAGACCACGAACAGCACCGGGCCGATGGTCCAGCCGAAGTCGGTGATGAACGACAGCTTGGTGGAGGCCGGGGCCAGTCCGCGCTTGTCGGAGAACTGCAGCGCGAGCACGGCGAAGGCGATGCCGACGATCAGCTGGCCCGCCATCTTGGCCTTGGCCCGCAGGCCGAGCGACCGCTGCTTGACGATCTTGATGTAGTCGTCGAGGAAGCCGACCAGGCCCATGCCGGCCATGAGGAACAGCACCAGGAGGCCCGAGTACGTCGGGTCCTCGCCGGTGATGACCTTGGCCAGGGCGTACGCGATGATCGTGGCCAGGATGAAGGAGATGCCGCCCATGGTGGGCGTGCCCTTCTTGCTGCCGTGCGTGCGCGGGCCGTCGTCCCGGATGAACTGCCCGTATCCCTTGCGGGCCAGGAGCTTGATCAGCAGCGGCGTGCCGATCAGTGTCAGGAAGAGCCCGATGGCTCCCGCGAAGAGGATCTGCCTCATCGGCCGGCGACCTCGCCCTCGGTGGTGTTCTCGAGCAGTGCCTGGGCGACCCGCTCGAGCCCGACCGACCTGGAAGCCTTCACCAGCACGACGTCACCCGGACGCAGTTCACTGCGCAACAGGTCGATCGCCGCCTGCGCGTCGGACACGTGCACCGACTCCTCACCCCACGAACCCTCGTTATATGCGCCCAGTTGCAGCCAGGACGCTTCCCTGCCCCCGACTGCGACGAGCTTGCCGACATTGAGCCGGACGGCGAGCCGTCCGACCGCGTCGTGCTCGGCGAGCGCCTCGTCGCCGAGCTCGGCCATGAGGCCGAGCACCGCCCACGTGCGCCCCCCCCTGGCCCGTGCGGCCTCGCCCATGGCTGCCAGCGCGCGCAGGGCGGCCCGCATGGACTCGGGGTTCGCGTTGTAGGCGTCGTTGACGATCGTCACACCGTCCGGACGCTCGGTGACCTCCATGCGCCAGCGGGAGAGGGAGCCCGCCTCGGAGAGCGCGGCGGCGATCTCGTGCACGGGCATGCCCAGCTCATGGGCGACGGCGGCCGCGGCGAGCGCGTTCGACACGTGGTGCTCACCGTACAGGCGCATGGTCACGTCGCTGCACCCGGTGGGTGTGTGAAGGCGGAAAGAGGGCCGTCCGTTCTCTGTGAGACGGACATTTTCGGCGCGTACGGACGCTTCCTCGGACTCGCCGAAGAAGACCACGCGCGCCGCGGTGCGGGACGCCATGGCCTTCACGAGCGGGTCGTCGGCGTTGAGGACGGCCACGCCGCCCTCCTCGGCGGGCGGGAGGGCCTCGACGAGTTCGCCCTTCGCCTGGGCGATCCGCTCGCGTCCGCCGAACTCGCCGATGTGGGCGGAGCCCACGTTGAGGACGAGGCCGACGCGGGGCGGGGTCAGCTCGGTGAGGTACCGGATGTGGCCGACACCGCGGGCGCCCATCTCCAGGACGAGGTGCCGGGTCTCCTCGGTGGCCCGCAGGGCGGTGACCGGGAGGCCGATCTCGTTGTTGAGGTTGCCGGCAGGCCAGACCGTGGGCCCCTGGCGCTGGAGGAGCTGCGCGATGAGGTCCTTGGTGCTGGTCTTGCCGGCCGAGCCCGTCAGGGCGACGACGGTGGTCCCGAGCCGCTCGACGACGGTACGGGCGAGCGCGCCGAGGGCGGCGGTCACGTCGGGCACGACGACGGCGGGGACGCCGACGGGACGGGTGGCCAGGACGGCCACCGCTCCGGCCGCGACGGCGCCTTCGGCGTAGTCGTGCCCGTCGACGTTCTCACCGGCGAACGCGGCGAAGAGACTGCCGGGCTCGACCTGGCGGGAGTCGTAGACCACGGAGCCGGTGACACGTGCCGCCGGATCCGGTATGTCGTACGTCTGCCCGCCGACGATTTCGGCGATCTCGGTGAGGGAGAGGGCGATCACTTCTTCATCCCTGACTGTTCTGGATGGCTTCCCGCAAAACCTGGCGGTCGTCGAAGGGCCGTACCACGCCTGCGATGTCCTGGCCCTGCTCGTGGCCCTTGCCCGCGACCAGCACGGTGTCGCCCGGCCGCGCGCGGGCCACGGCGGTGGCGATCGCGGAGGCCCGGTCGGCGTCGACGAGGACGGTGCCCCGCTCGTGGGCGGGCACCTGGGCGGCGCCGGCGAGCATGGCGGAGAGGATCGCGAGGGGATCCTCGGAGCGCGGGTTGTCGGAGGTCAGCACGGCGGTGTCGGCGAAGCGCGCCGCGGCGGCGCCCATGGGGCCGCGCTTGGTGACGTCGCGGTCGCCGCCGCAGCCGAGGACGATGTGCAGCCTGCCCTCGGTGACCTTGCGCAGGGAGCGCAGCACGGACTCGACGGCGTCGGTCTTGTGGGCGTAGTCGACGACGGCGAGGTACGGCTGGCCGGCGTCGACGCGCTCCAGCCGGCCGGGGACGCCCGACACGGCGGCGACGCCGTCGGCGGCCGTCTGCGGGTCGATCCCGGCGACGGCGAGGGCGACGACGGCGGCGAGGGTGTTGGCGACGTTGAACGGGCCGGGCAGCGGCGCTTCGGCGCTGATCCGCTCGTCCTTGGGGCCGACGATGGTGAAGGTGCTGCCGAGGGGGCCGCTGCGGACGTCCTCGGCGCGCCAGTCGGCGTCCGGGTCACCGTCGGCGGAGAAGGTGACGACGGGCACGGTCGCCTCGGTCACCAGCCTCCTGCCGTAGGCGTCGTCGTAGTTGACGACCCCCTGGCGGGAGCGGCGCGGCGTGAACAGCTGCGCCTTGGCCTGGAAGTAGTCCTCCATGCCGGAGTGGAACTCCATGTGCTCCGGGCTGAGGTTGTTGAAGACGGCGACGTCGAAGACGCAGCCGTCGACCCGGCCGAGCACGAGGGCGTGGCTGGACACCTCCATGGCGACGGCCTCCACGCCGCGCTCCCGCATGACGGCGAACAGGGCCTGGAGGTCGGTGGCCTCGGGGGTGGTCCGCTCGGACTTGACGCGCTCGTCGCCGATGCGCGTCTCGACGGTCCCGATCAGCCCGGACCTGCGTCCGGCGGCCCTGAGGCCGCCTTCGACGAGGTACGCCGTGGTGGTCTTGCCGGACGTTCCGGTGATGCCGATCCGCAGGAGGTCGTCGCCGGGGCGGCCGTAGATATCGGCGGCGAGTTCGCCCATCCGGCCGCGCGGGTCGTCGACCACCAGGACGGGCAGGCCGGCCGCGGCGGCGCGGTCGGCTCCCGCCGGGTCGGTGAGGATCGCGACGGCGCCGAGGCCGGCCGCCTGGGCGGCGAAGTCGGCCCCGTGCAGCCGGGCGCCCGGCAGCGCGGCGTACACGTCCCCGGGGCGTACGGCCCGGGAATCGTGGGTGATGCCGGTGACCTGCCCCTCGAACGGCCGGTGCGGCTCGTGCGGAGCGGGGGCGCCCAGCCGGGCGGCCAGTTCGCCGAGGGGCGTGGGGCGGACCTGGACCGGACGGGGCGCTCCCGGCTGTTTCGCGGGGGCGTCCTGGTCGGTGGTTCGGGACTGATCAGGGTGGGGCACGGCGGTGAGCGTACCGGGCGCACCCGTGATCGGGCTAAATGAGGCCGCCGGGTCGCGGTCGGCGCCGGATCGGTTCCCGGGGTCGGGCGTGATCGTTGTCACTGGGGACTCCCCTCGGCTCAGCTGCCGGGTGTGAAGGTGACCGGCATGCGCGGGGGCGGTGCTCCGGTCGGCGCGATGTGCAGGGTCTTCAGGGCGAACTCCATGACCTTCTTGTGGACGGGGCCGCAGATCTGGCCGCCGAAGTAGCTGCCCTGGGTGGGGTTCTGGATGGCGCAGTAGACGGTGAGCCGGGGGGCGTCGGCGGGTGCGAACCCGGCGAAGGACGCGGTGTAGCCCTTGTAGCGGCCGAGTTGCGGGTCGACGCGGTTGGCGGTGCCGGTCTTGCCGGCGACGCGGTAGCCGGGGATGGCGGCCTTGGTGCCGGTGCCCTCCTGGTCGTCGACGACCGATTCCAGCATGGCGGCGAGGGTCTTGGCGGTCTTCTCGCTCACGACACGCGTCCGATCGGGCGCGGGGGCGGGGGCGAAGCGGCCGTCCGGGCCCCGGGTGCCGCGGACGAGGGTGGGCTGGACGCGGACGCCCCCGTTGGCGATGGTCGAGTAGACGGAGGCGGCCTGCACGGCGTTGACGGACAGTCCCTGGCCGAAGGGGATCGTGTACTGCTGGGAGGTGTTCCAGTCCCGCGGGTGGGCGAGGATGCCGGAGGTCTCCCCGGGGTAGCCGAGGCCGGTGGGACTGCCGATGCCGAACTTGCGCAGGTAGGAGTGGAGGACCCGGTTGGCCTCCGCCTGGTCCCGGCCGAGCTGGCCGGTGGCGAGGATGGTGCCGATGTTGGACGACTTGGCGAGGACGCCGTTGAGCGTCAGGTACCAGGTGGGGTGGTCGACGTCGTCCTTGAAGAGGCGGTCGCCGCGGTGCAGCCGGTTGGGGACGACGACGTGGGTGGACGGCGTGGCGACGCCCTCCTCCAGTACGGCGGCCATCGACATCACCTTGGCGGTGGAGCCCGGTTCGAAGGCGTCCTGGAGGGCGGCGTTGCCCATGGCGGCGGAGTCGGCCTGGGACAGGTCGTTGGGGTCGAAGCCGGGGGCGTTGGCCATGGCGAGGACCTCGCCGGTCCGGGTGTCCTGGACGACGACGTAGCCGCGGTCGGCGCGGGAGGCGGCGACCTGCTCGCTGATGGCCCTCTGGGCGGCCCACTGGATGTCGCGGTCGATGGTCAGCTCGATGTCGGAGCCGGGTACGGCGGGTGTCTCGCGGGCGCCGGCGGTGGGGACGCGGCGTCCGCCGGAGTGGGCGTACGTGATCTTGCCGTCCCGGCCGGCGAGCTCCGCGTCGAGCATCGACTCGATGCCGCCGGCGCCGCGGCCCTCGGCGTTGACGTAGCCGAGTATCCCGGCGCCGAGGGAGCCGTTGGGGTAGACGCGCTTGCTGCTCTTCTCGCTGAGCACGCCGGCGAGGACGCTGATGCCGGGGCCGCCCTTGGCCTTGTCCTCGCGGGCCTTCTCGGCGAAGAGCGCCTTGAGGTCCTTGATCTGGTTCCAGACCTGCGGGGTCTGCTTGCGGGCGAGGACGGCGTAGCGCGGGGACGGCGGGGTCTTGAGGGTGCGGACGAGGACGGCGGGGTCCTTGCCGAGGATCGGGGCGAGGAGGGCGGCGGCCTGCTCGGGCGCGTCGGGGACCTTGCTCTCCTGCGGGGTGAACATCTTCGGGTCGGCGGTGATGTCGTACGCGTCGACGCTGGTGGCGAGGGCGACGCCGGAGCGGTCGGTGATCTCGCCGCGCTCGGCGGCCAGCTTGTGGCTCAGGTAGCGGTTCTTCTCGGCCTTGGCGGCGTACGCGGCGGCGTCGACGGCCTGGACCTGGAGGAGCCGTACGACGAACACCAGCATGACGAGGGTCAGGCCGAGGCTGACCAGGCGGAGGCGGGGGCGGGGGCTGCCGAGGCGGAGCGGGCGCGCGGGGGCGGGGCGGGGCGGGGCCTGGCGCGGGCGGCGCGCGGCGGGACGGGGCGCGGGGCGCGGGTGGCCGGCGCGGTCCGCGCGGGCGGCGCCGGGGGCGCGCCCGGGGGTGCGCCGGGGGGTGCGCCGGGCGTCGGAGGGCCGGGGGACGCGGCGGTGCGGAGGTTCCTGGGAGGGCACTGCTCACCTGCCGGAGGGCGTCGGGGCGGGGAGGGGGGCCGTGGGGGCGGGGTCGACGGGGACCCACGGCGCGGGGGCGAGCTGCCGGAGCGGGGCGCCGGCCGGGGACGGGCCGGCGCCGGGGCGGGCGCCGCCATCGGGTGCGGGGGCGGCGGGGAGGGCGCTGCCGTCCGGCGCGGGGGCGACGGCCTCGCCGGGGAGGCCGCGGACCGTGCCGTCCGGTTCCAGGAAGACGGGGCTGCCGCCGGGCACCATGCCCAGCTCGCGGGCCCGGCGCTCCAGGGCGTCGGGGGCGGAGCGGGCGTCGACGTCCCGCTGGAGGGCCTGCTCCTCGTCGGTGAGTTCGGTGGTCTTCCTCTTCAGCTCGGTCAGCTTGAAGGAGCCCTGGCTGAGGGAGGTGTTGAGGAGCAGGAGCCCGATGAGCCCGCCGCCGAGGAGGACGACGACGAGCAGGACGAAGGGGGTGCGGGCGGCGGTGTTCGGCCCGGACGGCACGAACCGGGCGAGCCGCGCCGCGCGCCCCTTCAGGGGTCCCGCCTTCGTCACGCGTCCTCCCTGATCCGTTCCGCGCCGCGCAGCCGGGCCGGCGCGGCCCTGCGGTTCTCGGCGACCTCCTCCTCGGTGGGGAGTTCGGCGCCCCGGGTCAGGAGCTTGAGCCGCGGCTGGTACCGCTCGGGGACGACGGGCAGGCCGGGCGGCGCCGTGGTGGCGGCACCGGCGGCGAACACCTGTTTGACGAGGCGGTCCTCCAGCGAGTGGTACGACAGGACGGCGATGCGCCCGCCGACGGCGAGGGCCTTCACGGCGGCCGGAACGGCCCGCTCCAGTACGGCCAGCTCGCCGTTGACCTCGATGCGCAGGGCCTGGAAGGTCCGCTTGGCCGGGTTGCCGCCGGTGCGCTTGGCGGCCTGCGGCAGGGCGTCGCGGATCAGCTCGACCAGACGGGCGCTGCGGGTGAACGGCTCCTTCTCGCGCTCCCGCACGATGGCGGCGACGATCCGCTTGGCCTGCTTCTCCTCGCCGTACGCGCGCAGGATGCGGACCAGTTCGCCGGGCGGGTAGGTGTTGAGGACCTCGGCGGCGCTGACGCCGGCCGTCTGGTCCATGCGCATGTCGAGCGGGGCGTCCTGGGCGTAGGCGAAGCCGCGGTCGGCCTCGTCGAGCTGCATGGAGGAGACGCCGAGGTCGAACAGGACGCCCTGGACGCGCGGGACGCCGAGCCGGTCGAGCACGGCGGGCAGCTCGTCGTAGACCGCGTGGACGAGCGCGGCGCGGTCGCCGAACCGGGCGAGGCGCTCACCGGAGAGGCGCAGCGCCTCGGTGTCGCGGTCGAGGGCGACGAGCCGCGCCCCGGGGAAGCGGGCGAGCAGGGCCTCGCTGTGGCCGCCGAGGCCCAGGGTGCAGTCGACGACGACCGCTCCGGGCCGCTCCAGCGCGGGGGCGAGCAGGTCCAGGCACCGCTGGAGCATCACGGGGACGTGCCGGGTGTTCCCGTCCGGCCGTTCGCCGCCGTCCTTGTCGGGGAGCTCCACCGGATCCGTACCGGCGGCACCCCCATCGCGCCCTTTCATCTGCCCTCTCAGGTCCGGCGCGGCGTACGTACCGCCGGGCCACCGGCGCCGGAGAGGGCGTCGGCCGACCGGCGAGCGGAGGGGCCGAGCCGTACGTGCCGCCGCACACGCGGAGGAGAAACCGCGGAAATCGCTCGGAATTCGCTCAATGTCTCCGTGAACTTCGCGCCACTCTAGTGCACACCTCCGTTCGGTCAATCAACCGGCCAGCGCGTCGCCCGGGGGGTGCGCGAGGTGGAGCAACCGGGGCATATCCCCTGTCCGCCCTCGCCGCCCATCACTCTTGTGGGCTACCTCACAACACGTCTCATTGATGTTCTTTGTCCGCTCTCGCGGGGAGCCCCGGGGGGCCGCGGCCACTAACGTCGTAGTCATGTCGACTTCCGCGCACCTCTCCACCGATGTTCAGGGCGAGCCGGTCACCGACCGCCTCGTCGAAGCGAACCGCCGCTACGCCGAGCAGTTCACCGACCCCGGCATGGACGCGCGGCCCGTGCTCAAGGTGGCCGTCGTCGCCTGCATGGACGCCCGCCTCGACCTGCACGCCGCGCTCGGCCTCCACCTCGGCGACTGCCACACGATCCGCAACGCGGGCGGCGTGGTCACGGACGACGTGATCCGCTCGCTCACCATCAGCCAGCGGGCGCTGGGCACCCGCAGCGTCGTGCTCGTGCACCACACGGGCTGCGGCCTGGAGAAGATCACCGAGGGCTTCCGCGACGAGCTGGAGCAGGAGGTCGGGCAGCGTCCGACCTGGGCGGTGGAGTGCTTCCGGGACGTCGACCAGGACGTACGGCAGTCGATGCAGCGGGTGCGCACCTCGCCCTTCCTCCAGCACACCGACGACGTGCGGGGCTTCGTCTTCGACGTGACGACCGGCCTGCTGCGGGAGATCGACCCGGCCTGACCGGCCCGGTGAACGACCTGTCGGAGGACCCGTCGGGGACCGCCGAGGGCGGTCGTCGGCGGGACCGACCCGTCGAAGCCCCGACATATCGCCCGCAGTTGTCCACAGCCGAGTGACACCACGCCGCACGGCAACAAGAATGCGGAGTGGCACCCCTTCCGGACCGCAGGAGACGCTCCGCGGGCGGTGTCCGTGTTTCCGTGTGGGCCGCGCCGTCCTTCATCGCGCGGGCCCATGACCGAAAGGGCCGAGGAGGGCCGGGTGACGACCTATGACGACCGAGCGAGCCTCACTGATCTGACCAC
Source organism: Streptomyces tamarix (assembly GCF_032423885.1). Lineage (NCBI taxonomy): Bacteria > Bacillati > Actinomycetota > Actinomycetes > Kitasatosporales > Streptomycetaceae > Streptomyces > Streptomyces tamarix. The sequence goes on from NZ_JAWCTQ010000004.1 coordinate 250,057, forward strand.
CACAGCGGAGCTGATCCGCCGGTCGGTGGAGGGTGTGATCGAGGGCAAGCCCGAGGTCGTACGGCTCTCGCTGACCGTGCTGCTGGCCGAGGGGCACCTCCTCATCGAGGACGTCCCCGGGGTCGGCAAGACGATGCTGGCGAAGGCGCTGGCGCGGTCCATCGACTGCTCGGTGCGGCGGATCCAGTTCACCCCCGACCTGCTGCCGTCCGACATCACGGGCGTGTCGGTGTACGACCAGCAGCGGCGCGAGTTCGAGTTCAAGCCGGGCGCGATCTTCTCGCAGATCGTGATCGGCGACGAGATCAACCGCGCCTCGCCGAAGACGCAGTCCGCGCTGCTGGAGTCGCTGGAGGAAGGCCAGGTCACCGTCGACGGGCAGTCGTACGAGCTGCCGAGCCCGTTCATGGTGGTGGCCACGCAGAACCCGGTGGAGATGGAAGGAACGTATCCGCTGCCGGAGGCCCAGCGGGACCGCTTCATGGCGCGCGTCTCGATCGGCTACCCGAGCGCCGAGGCCGAGCTGCGGATGCTGGACACGCACGGCGGGGTGTCCCCGCTGGACGGCCTCCAGCCGGTGGCGCACGCCCACGACGTCGTGAAGCTGATAGACGCGGTGCGGGGCGTCCACGTGGCCGACCCGGTCCGGCGGTACGCGGTGGACCTGGTCGGGGCGACCCGCACCCATCCGGACCTGCGGCTGGGCGCGTCCCCGCGCGCGACGCTGCACCTGCTGCGCGCCGCGAAGGCCGCCGCCGCGCTGAGCGGCCGCGAGTACGCCCTCCCCGACGACGTGCAGGCGCTGGCCGTGCCCGTGCTGGCGCACCGGCTGCTGCCGACCGCGCAGGCGCAACTGAACCGGCGGACCGCCGAGCAGGTCGTCATGGACATCCTGCAGCGCACGCCCCTGCCGGCGGCGTCCCGGCAGCAGCCCGCCGGGGAGGCGTTCCTCGCCCAGCGGCCCGGCCTGCGGCGGCTGTGATGGCGTCCGCTGGCCCCGCCGGTCCGGACGGCGCGGTCCGGGGCGGGCTGCGGGGCGCCCTCGGCGGGCTGACCACGCGCGGCCGGTCGTTCCTGGCGGCCGGGGTGGCGGCGGCGGTGTGCGCGTACGTGCTGGGCCAGCCGGACCTGCTGCGCGTGGGGCTGCTGCTGGCGGCGCTGCCGCTGGTGTGCGTGACGGTGCTGTACCGCACGCGGTACCGGGTCACGGGCAGCCGGCGGCTCTCCCCGCAGCGGGTCGCCGCGGGCGCGGAGGCGCGGGTGCGGCTGCGGATGGACAACGTGTCGCGGCTGCCGACGGGGCTGCTGATGCTCCAGGACCACGTGCCGTACGTGCTGGGGCCGCGGCCCCGGTTCGTGCTCGACCGGGTGGAGCCGGGCGGCAAGCGGGAGGTGTCGTACCGGGTCCGGTCGGACCTGCGCGGGCGGTACCCGCTGGGCCCGCTCCAGCTACGGCTGAGCGACCCGTTCGGGATGTGCGAACTGACGCGTTCGTTCAGCGCGTACGACCTGTTGACGGTCGTTCCGCGGACGGAGCCGCTGCCGGCCGTCCGGCTCGCCGGCGAGGCCCCGGGCTACGGCGACGGGCGGCACCGCGCGCTGGCCCAGGTCGGCGAGGACGACATCATCCCCCGCGAGTACCGGTACGGCGACGATCTGCGCCGGGTGCACTGGCGGTCCACGGCGCGGTACGGCGAGCTGATGGTGCGGCGCGAGGAGCAGCCGCAGCAGGCCCGCTGCACCGTCCTGCTGGACACGCGCGCGGAGGCGTACGAGGGCGGCGGGCCCGACTCGTCGTTCGAGTGGGCGGTGTCGGGCGCGGCGTCGGCGGTGACGCACCTGCTGGAGCGCGGCTACGCGGTGCGGCTCCTGACGGACACCGGGGACACGCTGTCCGGTGACGGCTCGGACGGGTACGTCGCGCCGGGCCACGGGGCGGCGGACACGGCGGGCCTGATGATGGACGCCCTCGCGGTCGTCGACCACTCGGAGGAGACCGGCCTGGCCCCCGCCCACGACGTGCTGCGCGCCGGGGGCGAGGGGCTGCTGATCGCGTTCTTCGGCGAGCTGGACGAGGAGCAGGCGGAGTTGGCGGGCCGGATGCGGCGGCGCAGCGGCGCCGCGGTCGCGTTCGTCCGGGACGGCGGCGAGGGCGCGGGCGGCGGGACGCCGGACGCGGTGCGGCGCCTCCAGGAGGCGGGCTGGTCGGCTGTGCCGGTGCGGCCGGGCGACTCGCTCGCCGCGCTGTGGCGGCACGCCGCGCGGGGCGCGGGCGCGGTCGCCGGCGGTGGTGCGACGGGGTTCTCGGGGGGTTGGTCATGAGCGGTGGCGGGCGCCTGGCGGTGTGTGCCCTGATCGCCACGGTCGCGGCGGCGTGCTCGCTGCTGCCGCTGGTGGGCGAGGTCGGCTGGATCGTCCAGGCGGCGCTGCTGCTGGCGGTGGTGACCGGGGTGGGCGCGGTCGCGCGGCGGGTGCCGGTGGCGCGTCCGCTGACGGTGGCCTCCCAGGTCGCGGTGGGCCTCGTGCTGCTGACGGTGGTCTTCGCGCGGGAGCAGGCGGTGGCCGGGGGGCTGCCGTCCCCCGGGGTGTTCCGCCGGTTCGGCGCGCTGCTGGAGGCGGGCGTTCAGGACGTGGGGCAGTACGCGCCGCCCGCTCCGGCGACGGACGGGATCCGGCTGATGCTGGTCGGCGGGGTGCTGCTGATCGGCCTGGCGGTGGACGCCCTCGCGGTGACGTTCCGCAGCGCGGCCCCGGCGGGGCTCCCGCTGCTGGCGCTGTACTCGGTCGCGGCCGGGCTCTCGGGCGGCGGGGCGGACTGGCTGTGGTTCCTGGTCGCGGCGGCCGGGTACCTGGTGCTGCTGCTGGCGGAGGGCCGTGACCGGCTCGCCCAGTGGGGCCGGGTGTTCGGCGGGCCCAGGGCCCGGCCGGGCGGCTCGGCCGCGTTCGGGTCCCCGGACGGGTCGGCGCCCGCCCCGCTGCGCACGGGGCGGCGGATCGGTGCGCTGGCGCTGGGCATCGCGCTGGTCGTCCCGGGCGTGTTGCCGTCGCTGGACGGCGGTCTGCTGGGCTCCGGCGGTACCGGCGAGGGCGAGGGCGGCGGCACGATCTCCGCGGTGAACCCGCTCGTGTCGCTCAAGGAGAACCTCAACCAGCAGGAGGACCGGGAGGTCCTGCGGTACCGGACGAACGCGCCGGACGGCTCCGGGCTGTACCTGCGGCTGGTGTCGCTGGACCAGTTCGACGGCACGTCGTGGCGGACGTCCGTGCGCGGCGTGGAGGACGTGCCGGAGCGGCTGCCCCGGCCGACCGGGCTGAGCGAGCGGACCGGCACGACGGAGATCAGCACGAACGTCTCGGCGGCCGGCTCGTACGAGCAGAAGTGGCTGCCGATGCCGTACCCGGCGACCGACGTGGAGATCGAGGGGCGCTGGCGGTACGAGCCGGTCGGGCGGATGGTCGTCGGTGACGACGGGCAGACGACGAGCGGCGCCCAGTACTCGGTGAACAGCCTGGTGGTGCGGCCGACGCCGGAGCAGTTGGCCGCGGCGCCGGCGGCGCCGGGCGCGCTGCTGCGGGAGTACACGCGCGTACCGGACTCGCTGCCGCGCGACGTGAAGGCCACGGCGCTCCAGGTGACGGCGGGCGCGGAGAACGACTATGAGCGGGCGGTCCGGCTGCAGGACTGGTTCGCTTCGAAGGGCGGCTTCACGTACGACACGACGGTCTCGTCGGGGACGGGGGTCACGGCGATCTCCCGGTTCCTGAAGGACAAGGAGGGCTTCTGCGTCCACTTCTCCTTCGCGATGGCGGCGATGGCCCGCACGCTGAACGTGCCGGCCCGGGTCGCCGTCGGCTTCATGCCGGGCACGCCCGCGGGCGGGGGCACCGTGTCGGTGAGCATCAAGGACGCGCACGCGTGGCCGGAGCTGTACTTCGAGGGCGTGGGCTGGACCCGCTTCGAGCCGACGCCGTCGCGGGGCTCGATCCCGGACTACGCGTTTCCCGAGACGCCGGCCGGTGAGGAGCCGGGGGCGGCGGAGCCCACGGCGCGCCCGTCGGCGGTCCCCTCGGCGGAGCCGTCTCCGCAGGACAGCTGTGCCCCGCAGATGGCCGGGCCGGAGGGCTGCGCGGGGCCGGCGCCCCAGGGCGCCGAACCGCCGGCGGACGCGGGCGTGGCGCTCGGGCCGGTGCTGCTGGCCGCGGCCGGGGTCGCGGCGGTCGTCGTGCTGCCGTTGACGCCGATGCTGTGGCGGCGGCGGGCGCGGGCGCGACGGCTGCGCGGCGGGCGACCGCTGGCGGTGTGGGAGGAGGTCGTGGACACGGCCTGGGACCACGGCATCCCGCCGGACGAGTCGCTGACCCCGCGCCGGACGGCGGAACGGTTGGTGCGCACGGGCCCGCTGGAGGGTGCCGCGGCGGAGGCGGTGCACCGGATCGCGGGCGCCGTGGAGGAGGCCCTCTACGCGCCGGCGCCGCGGCCCGTGGACGGTCTGGCGCGGGACGCCGCGCGGGTGCGTGCCGGGATCGTGGCGGCCGGCGGGCGCGGGGTGCGCCTGCGGGCGCTGCTCGCGCCGCGGTCGGCGGCGCGGGTGGCGTGGGCGCTGTCGCGGCGCCGGGCGGCGGTGGCGGCCCGTTGGGGCGCGCTGCTGCGACGGCCGTCCCGGCAGCAGGGCTAGGGCGGTTCCGGGCCGGCGTCCACGGGGTCCTCGTGGACGCCGCGTCCCGGCGGCAGGGCCAGGGCGGTTCCGGGGGGTGCGCCGCCCCGGTGACGCCCGGCACCCCGAGGCCGAGCCCGGCGGCCAGGGCGGTTCCGGGGATGCGCCGCCCGGGACCGCGGTCCGCCCGGGCGGCGTGGCGGGGATCTGTTCCCGGGCGCTGTGACGGGGGTCCGTTCCCGGGCGGCGTGGCGGGGCGAGGGCGTCCGTCCCCGGGTGCCGTGGCGGGGCGCCCGTCCCCCAGGCGCCGTAGCAGGCGCCCGTCCCCGGGCAGCGTGCCGGGGGTTCGTCCCCGGGTGCCGTGGCGGGTGTCCGTCCCCGGGCGGCGTGACGGGGGTCCGCCCCGGGGCGGCGTGCGAGAGGCCGTCACCGGCCGGCGCGGGAGGACGAGGACGTACGCGACGGAGGGGTGACCGCCTGTGCGGTCACCCCTCCGTCGCGGTGTGGGTCAGTGGCCCTGTTCGTCGCGCCGGCGCTGCCAGCGCTGTTCGATGCGGTCCATCATCGAGCGGCGCTGGCGGTTCGCCCTGCCGTGGGGCGCGCCTCCGGGGGCGGGCTGCTCCCCGGGCTTGGGGGCCTTGCGCCAGCCGGTGACGGCCAGGACCGCGCAGCCGAGCATGACGAGGAAGCCCACCACGCTGATCCAGATCTGCTGGGCGACCATTCCGGCCATGAGGAGCGCGATACCCACCAGGAATCCAGCGACCGCCTGGTAGACCCGTCGTCGGGTGTACGTACGCAGCCCGCTTCCCTCGAGCGCTGTCGCGAACTTGGGATCTTCGGCGTACAGCGCTCGCTCCATCTGCTCGAGCATTCGCTGCTCGTGCTCCGAGAGCGGCACGGAGTCCTCCTCATCGTCGGTCGCGGGGGCGACCGGTATGCGGCCCTTTCAGGATAGGCAGGGAATCGTCCCCGTGAAACCCGCCCTCAGTGCCAATTCGCCGATCGGACCGCCATGCCGGTTCAGCCGGTGAGGCCTTGATTCCCCGTCGTCCGAACCGTCATGCCGGATGGTGTCCTTCGATCATACGGGGATCCCGGCGCGATCGGGGCGGCTGTGGCGTACTCCATCTGCCGCTGCGGCGCTGTTCAGACCCCTTCGCCGGGTCAGCCGCGCTTTTCGCCCAGCACGTGCAGTTGCGACGCCACCGAGTGGAACGCGGGCAGCTCGGCGGCGGCGGCCTCCAGCCTGTTGAGGGCGTCGATGGCGCCGGGTTCCGTGTCGACGAGGACGCCGGGGACGAGGTCGGCGAAGACGCGCACGCCGTGCACCGCGCCGATCTTCACGCCGGCCGCCTCGACGGCCCCGGTGAGCTGCTCGGCGGTGAAGCGGCGCGGCACCGCGTCGCCCTCGCCCCAGTGGCCCGCCGGGTCGGTCAGCGCGCGGAGCGCCTGGTTGAAGTGGCCGGCGAGGGCCCGCGCCAGGACGGCGCCGCCGAGGCCGGCCGCGAGCAGGCTGAGCACGCCCCCGGGGCGCAGGGCCTCGACGGCGTGGCGCACGCCCTCGGCGGGGTCGTCGACGTACTCCAGGACCCCGTGGCAGAGCACCGCGTCGAAGCCGCCGCGCCCGACGACGTCGAACAGGTCGTGGATGTCCCCCTGGACGCCGTGGACGCGGTCGGCGACGCCCGCCTCCGCGATGCGGCGCTCCAGGGCGAACAGGGCGTTGGGGCTGGGGTCGACCACGGTCACGCGGTGGCCGAGGCGGGCGACGGGCACCGCGAAGTTGCCGCTGCCGCCGCCCGTGTCGAGGACGTCGAGGCTTTCCTTGCCGGTCGCTTCGGCCCTGCGGTCGAGGGCCCCCTGGAGGACGTCCCACACCACGGCGGTACGAAGGGAGGCACGGGGGCGCTGCGGGTCGGGCACGGCGGTTGACTCCTCGCTGACTGTTACGAACGGTCCCAGCCTATGGCCTCGGGGGCCGTCCTCGGCCGCGCCGCCGGCCGCAGCGCGAGCAGCCGCTCCACCAGGCGCAGGAACATCGCGACGTCGCGGACCAGGTCGTCGGCGTCCCGCGCGGTGGCGGCGCCGCGTATGCCCGCCTCGGCGCGGGCCCTGCGGGTGGCGCCCGCGGCGAACAGGGCGCTCCATTCGGCCAGCTCGGGCGCGGTCTCGGTCAGGATCTCCCAGGCTGTGCGGATCCCGCGCCGGCCGCGCCGCGGGGGCTCCGGGCGACCGCGCACGGCCAGGACGGCGGCGGCGGTGCGGAGGGCGGCCAGGTGGGCCGTCGCGTACCGCTCGTTGGGGTCGTCGAGGGTGGTCGCCTCGGCCAGGCCGGCGTGTGCCTGGGCGAGCAGGTCGAGGGCGGCGGGCGGTGCCGATGAGCGGCGCGGCACGGGATGGACGTCGCTCGCCATGACGGACCTCCTGTCGTCGTGTGACGGCGCTTCGGCCGTCTGGTTCCCATCGTGCAAGCCGCCACTGACATCCCCGGGTGACCTGCGGTTTTGCTTCGTCTGCCGGCCGCCTGTAGCTTTTGAACTGACTGGTCAGTTCAAAAAGGTTGGGGGAGGTTCGTGGAGAGCGCGGACGACGAGACCGGTTCCACGGGGACGAAGGCGCCCCCGGCGCGGCCGGGAGCCGCCGTCAGGGCGGAGGGGTTCGGCCTGAAGGGCCCGCGCGGCTGGGCGTTCCGGGGGGTGGACGCGAAGGCCGCGCCCGGCAGCCTCGTCGCCGTGGCGGGGCCTTCCGGGTCCGGCCGTACGTGCCTGCTGCTCGCCCTGACCGGCCGGATGCGCCCCGGCGAGGGGTACGCCGAGGTGGGCGGGGCGCGCCTGCCGCGCAGGATGGCCGCCGTACGGCGGTTCAGCGCCCTCGCGCACGTACCGGGGGTGAGCGAGCTGGACCCGGCGTTCACCGTCGCGGAGCACCTGCGGGAGGCCGCGCTGCTGCGCCGCCGGTTCGGCGGTCCCCCGCTGGCCCTGCTGCGACCGCGCTCCGGGCGGGCGGCCGAGAACCGGCGCCGGGTGGAGGCCGCCCTGGAGGCGGCCGGGCTGGACACGGAGGCGCTGCCCAAGGGCGAGCGGACCTCGGTGCGGGACCTGGAGCGGCTGGAGGCCCTGCGCCTGTCCGTCGCGCTCGCCCTGCTGGGCGGGCCCCGGCTGCTCGCGGTGGACGACACGGACCTGAAGCTGGACGGCGCCGAGAAGGCGGCCGCCTGGTCGATGCTCCGCCGTGTCGCCGACGGCGGCGTCACGGTGCTGGCGGTCTGCACGGAGGTCCCGGACGAGGCGGACGTGGTGATCCGCACGACGGACGAACCGGACGTGGCGATCCGCACGACGGACGAACCGGACGTGGCGATCCGCACGACGGACGAACCGGACGTGGCGATCCGCACGACGGACGAACCGGACGTGGCGATCCGTACGACGGACGAGCCGGACGTGGTCATTCGTACGACGGGCCCGGCCGCCGCGGCGGCCGGCACCCCGTCCGAAGGCCCTGCCGGGCGCGCGGCCGGGGAGGCCCGCCGGGGCGCGGGCGCCCGGGAGGACGGGGACGCCCGGGAGGACGGGGACGGCGCCGCGCGGAGCGGCGAGGGCCCCGGTGACGACATCGACGACGAGGAGGGGGCGGCCGATGCGTTCGCCGAGACTGGCCGCGCTTGAGCTGAAGCGGTTCGGGCGGGGGAAGCTGCCGCGGGCCGCGCTGGTCGCGATCCTGCTGCTGCCGCTGCTGTACGGCGCGCTGTACCTGTGGTCGTTCTGGGACCCGTACGGCAGGCTCGACCGGATACCCGTCGCGCTCGTCAACGAGGACAGGGGCACCACCGCCGACGGCAAGGAGGTCAACGCCGGCGACGACATCACCGAGGGCCTGCGGGACAGCGCCGTCTTCGACTGGCACGAGGTGAGCGACGCCGAGGCCCGCGACGGCGTCGAGGACGGCAGGTACTACCTGTCGCTGACCATGCCCGAGGACTTCAGCGCCCGCGTCGCCTCCAGCTCCGGCGACGCCCCGGAGACCGGCGCGCTCCAGGTGCGGACGAACGACGCCAACAACTACATCGTCGGCCAGATCTCGCGGACCGTGTTCTCCGAGGTGCGGACCGCCGCGTCGACGAAGTCGTCCCGCTCGTTCCTCGACAAGATCTTCATCTCGTTCTCCGACATCCACGACGCGACGGAGAAGGCCGCCAAGGGCGCCAACGACCTCAAGGACGGCGTCGGCGAGGCGAAGAAGGGCGCCAGGAGCCTCGCGGACAACCTGGCGAAGGCCAAGGACGGCACCGCCGACCTCGCCTCCGGCCTCAAGAAGATCGACTCCGCCGCCGGACGGCTGGAGAGCGGCTCCCGCGAGGTCGCGAACGGCACCCAGCAACTCGCCGACCGGGTCAACGGCGTCGCGCCGGAGGTCCGCCCGTACCTGCGGGACAACGGCAAGCAGATCGGTGACGCGGCCCGGCTCGTCGCGGACACCTCCCAGGCGGCCCGCAACAGCCTGGACGGCATCGTCCGGCACGGCCCCGCCGCCCGCACCGGGGCGCACAAGGCGGCCGACGGGCTCGCCGCGCTGCACACCGAGCGGTGCGAGGGCACCCCGGCCGCCGACGCCGAGCTGTGCGCCGAGCTGAAGAAGGCCAAGGTGGCCGCCGCCGACGTGGCGACCGTCGCGGACGACGTGCACGCACTGGCGCAGGACAGCGGCGGCGACCTCAAGAGGCTGGACGCCCAACTCGCCGACCTCCAGCGGAAGGCGGAGGCCCTCGGCAGGCGCGCGCCGACCCTCAGCCAGGACGTCGACTACGCGATCGCCCGGATCAACGAGCTGAACAGCGGCGCGCAGCGCGTCGCCAAGGGGATGGCCGAACTCCACCGGGGCGTCACCAAGAGCAGGGACGGCGCCGTCGGCATCGACTCCGGCCTCGGCCGGATCAAGAAGGGCGCCAACGACCTGGACGGCGGCCTGTTCAAGCTGGCCGACGGCTCCACCGAGCTCGCCAGCGGCCTCGACGAGGGCGTCGGGCGGATCCCCGACTACGACGAGCGGGACCGCGACCGCCGTACCGAGGTCATGGCCGACCCGGTCCGACTCGCCTCCCAGTCGCTGCACGAGGCGGCCAACTACGGCACGGGCTTCGCGCCGTACTTCATCCCGCTGTCCCTGTGGGTGGGCGCCATGGTGGCGTACATGCTGATCCAGCCGATGAACCGGCGGGCCCTGGCCGCGGGCGCCTCCGCCTGGCGGATCGCGTTCGCCGGCTGGCTGCCCGTCGCCGCGATCGGCCTCGTGCAGGTGGTGGCGCTGATGGCGGTACTGCACTGGGGACTCGGCCTGGAGATGGCGCGCGCCGCCGGGACCCTGGGCTTCCTGGCCCTGGTGACCTGCTGCTTCGCCGCGATCATCCAGTGGCTGAACGCCCGGTTCGGGGCGGCGGGGCGCATCCTCGTCCTGGCGCTGCTCATGCTCCAGTTGACCTCGGCGGGCGGCACGTACCCCGTGCAGACCAGCCCGGGCTTCTTCAACGCGGTCCACCCGTACCTGCCGATGACCCACGTCGTCGAGGCGCTGCGCCGGCTCATCACGGGCGGCCCCGCGGACCCCGTGTGGCAGGCGTGCGCGGTCCTGGCCGCGTTCACGGCGGGCGCGCTCGCGCTGACGGCCCTGTCGGCCCGCCGCAAGCAGGTGTGGACGTTCGACCGTCTGCACCCCGAGCTGAGCCTGTAGGCCGGACGGGCGGCCGGGACCTGTGAGAATCGACGCCATGGACACCCAGAGCACCCGACGGCAGGCCACCCGTACCAAGCTGTACGAGGCGGCCGTCACCCTCATCGCGGAACAGGGCTTCTCGGCGACGACCGTCGACGAGATCGCGGAGCGGGCCGGGGTGGCCAAGGGCACCGTCTACTACAACTTCAAGAGCAAGACCGAGCTGTTCGAGGAGTTGCTGCGGCACGGCGTCGGACTGCTCACCGCCTCGCTGCGCGCCGCCGCCGACGAGACGGCGGCGCGCGGCGGGACGCGGGTCGAGGCGCTGGACGCGATGATCCGGGCGGGCCTGGTCTTCATCGACCGGTACCCGGCCTTCACCCAGCTGTACGTGGCCGAGCTGTGGCGCACCAACCGGGCCTGGCAGTCGACCCTCCTGGTGGTGCGGCAGGAGGCGGTCGCGGTCGTCGAGACCGTGCTGCGGGACGCCGTCGCGGGCGGTGAGCTGAGCGAGGACATCGACATCCCGCTGACGGCGGCCGCGCTCGTCGGCATGGTGCTGGTGGCGGCGCTCGACTGGCAGGCGTTCCAGCGGGAGCGGTCCATCGACGACGTGCACGCCGCCCTGTCGCGGCTGCTGCACGGGCGGGTGAGCGGCCGCTGACCGCGCGCCGGGGTTCCGGGACGAAGGCCCCCGCGGAGTGAC